>JABDBQ010000058.1 GCA_013288555.1 Bacteroidota bacterium
AGAAACCAATGGCAACTGTTCAAATTCGAACTCAGTTACCGTCACAGTAAATTCATTGCCGACTGCATCTGCCGGGTCATCAGCCACGATCTGTAACGGATCATCGGCATCGATCGGAGCCGCATCGGTATCGGGAAGTTCATATTCATGGTCTCCATCGACAGGATTAAGTGATGCCTCGGTATCGAACCCGACTGCAAGTCCGACTTCAACTGCAACTTATACAGTTACAGAGACAAGTTCAGGCAATTGTGTAAACTCAAATGCCGTGACAATAACAGTAAATCCTGCTATATCTATTATTGCACAACCTAAAGATTCTACAATTTATGAGGGTGGTAACGCAGCCTTTAGTGTTACGGCAAGTGGATCTTCGCTCAGATATCAATGGCAGGTATATAACGGAACAACCTGGGCAAATGCAACCAGTAGCATGTATTCCAACGGAACGACGGCAACCTTAACAATATCGGGAGCTATGCTTATGCAGAACGGATATCAGTATCAGGTTGTGGTGAGCGGAACTTGTCCGGCTGTTACATCTTCAGCAGCTACATTGCACGTTAATCCTTCATTGTCAATTAATACGCAACCTACAGATACAACAGTTTGTTCAGGAAATAATGCTTCATTTACAGTTGCTGCTTCAGGGACATCCCTGGGATACAGATGGCAGGTAAACAGCGGCTCAGGCTGGTCAGATATCAGTGGCGCACATAGTGCAACCTATTCTATTGCTTCTGCATCCAGCGGGCTTGATGGCAATCAGTACCAGGTAATAGTGCATTCTGCAACGGATTCGCTTACGTCAACAACTGCCACCCTTCACGTTAATTCTGCACCGGCCATTACACATCAGGCTTCTTCAGCTACCATCTGTTCCGGAAGCAATACTGCATTTTCTGTAACAGCAACGGGCGCAATTTCATATCAATGGCAGGTAAAATCAGGTTCAACCTGGAGCAACCTTACCAGTACAGGCATATATACCAATGTCAATACACATGTTTTAAACCTGACAGGTGTGAGCGGTTCATACAACGGATACCAATACAGGGTTTATATTGTAGGAACATGTTCACCGGTAGATACTTCAAATGCGGTTACCCTGAATATAAATACAGGTACTACAATTTCTTCCCAGCCTTCAAACAGTACAATATGCACAGGCAGCAATACCAGTTTTGGCGTAACTGCGAGTGGACTTTCTCTCAGTTATCAGTGGCAGGTAAGCTCTAATTCAGGTTCATCCTGGACAAATATTACCAACGGAGGTATTTATACAAATGCCACTACTGCAACGCTTTCGCTTACAGGGGCTACATCTTCTATTGATGGATATCTCTACCAGGTAATTGTAACAGGAACCTGTGGAAATGTAACATCCTCTTCAGCAGCCATCCATTTCTACGGTGGTCCATCCATCAGCGGTCAGCCTTCAAACACAGCAACCTGTTCCGGAAGCGGCACTACTTTCAGCGTATCCGCGTCAGGAAATTCACTTGGCTATCAATGGCAGGAAAACAGGGGCTCGGGCTTCAGCAACCTGTCGGCCAGTTCCGTTTATGCCAATGTAACCGGTTCTACACTTGCCATCACACCCGTTTCTTCCATGAACGGATATACTTACCGTTGTGTATTGACAGATGGTTGCGGAAACAATTTAAACTCTTCATCTGCGACACTTACCATAAATTCGTTACCTGCCATTTCCGTTCAGCCGGTTGCCGCAGGAACATGTTCCGGCAGTGCAGCCAGCTTCTCTGTTACTGCATCCGGTTCTTCTCTCACGTATCAATGGCAGGAAAACCAGGGATCAGGTTTCGCTAATCTCAGCAACAGCAGCACTTATTCTAATGTTACAACAAAGACATTGACCATTAATGCGGTATCTGCAATGAGCGGATATTATTATCGCTGCATTGTTTCAGGGGCATGCTCACCATCTGTAACGTCTAATTCAGCTAAAATGAGGGTATTCAATACAAATACCTGGATTGGTGGAAGTGATACGAATTGGAATAACAGCAGTAACTGGTGCGGTGGTGTAATACCATCAAGCAGCGACAATGTTATGATACCGGTTGAAGCTAAAACAATGCCTTATACTACGGGTTCCAGTGGCATTATAGTCAATAACCTGACCATTGACAGCGGTGCGAATGTTACAATCTCGAAAACATTAACAGTGAACGGTATTTTAACACTCAGGGGGACATTATCCCTGAACTCAGACACCCTTAAAATAAATGGTTCTGTAACAGGCAGCGGAACCCTTACCGGAGGAACTACATCCAATATTATTGTAGGTGGGTCCGGCAGCTCGGTCTCTTTGCCATCTGTGACTGTGCATAGTTTGCAGGTAAATCATTCGGCCGGAGTTACCCTTTCAGGTGATGTAACCGTGAAAAAACTTGTACTGACTTCCGGTACATTAACCGTAGGTAACAATACACTCACCGTTGACTCAACAATAACCGGAACAACGACGAACCTGATCACCGGATCCGGTTCATCGCTGGGCCTGGGTGGAACAACCGCTTTCAGCATTCCATCATCCGTTGATTCACTCATGCATATTTCGGTAAACAATACCTCGGGCACAGGCGTAAGTCTGTCCAGCAATATAGTAGTAGGAAGCCAACTGAGCTTCTCATCAGGATATCTTGCCATTGGCAGCTATAATCTGACGATGACCACAGGTGCAACTATTTCAGGAACGGATTCTACGAAGTATATCATTACTACAGCAAGCCTTACCAGCGGTGGCAAATTGAAACAATATGTGCAAAACAACAGCACTTATGTATTGTTCCCGATAGGCACGGTTGAGAAATACGCCCCTATACAAATTCAGTTGAGTGGCGCATCCACATCTGACACCTTCAGCATTAAAGTGGGCGACAGCCTGATGAAGAGCGGCACATCAGGCGCTTCGATTAAAACGCATACCGTAAACAAAACCTGGCTGATCACGGAAGGAACAACAGGTGGATCGATCGCAACATTGAAAACAGGCTGGACCGCCGGTGATGAAAACCCATCATTCAGCAGGAACTATGCTTGTGTGGCACATTATAACAGCACAGCATCCAAATGGGATACGGCAACATATGGCTCAGCCAGTTTTGATGGAAGCATCTATTGGCTGACACGTTCCAATATTACCTCTTTCTCACCTTATGGGGTATTGGATGACAATGCATTACAAACCGGGTTGGTTGTAAATGCAAAAGTGATTTTGGGTGGGGCTTATTATGAAAATGATTCTATGACCAATTCCCTTAATGTGGCAGGGTTGATACCAACATCACAGCCTTATAATTCTTCTACATGGATTTATGCAAGCAATCCTGATTCAACCTGGAGCTATTCAGGAAATGAAAGAGTAAGCGGCACTTTTTTTGCAAACCACCCTAATATTGTTGATTGGGTACTTGTTGAAATTCGGAAATCCTTATCATTTAATTCTGCAACTGACTATATGAGGGCTTGTTTCATACAGGTTGATGGTACATTGGTGGATACAGATGGGGTAACTCCTCTCACGATTCATGGAGCCCCTGCGGGGAATTATTATATTGTGATATTTCATAGAAACCATATTGCTGTTGAAAGTGCTACAACGACAACCCTTTCAAGTGGATCAAGTACTTTATATGATTTCACGACCGGGACTTCTAAGTATTATGGGAGTGATGCATGTAATCTTGGAGATGGCAACTTTGGAATGTGGGCTGGAGATGCCGATGCTAGCGGCGTTGTGAATTCTACGGATAGGATTTTGTGTAAAAACAACACAGGTAGTTTACTTTATAACAGTTCGGATTTCGATTTAAGCGGTGTTGTGAATTCGAGCGATCGCATCATTGTGAAGAATAATACTGGCAAATTATCGAATGTTCAATAACTACGTTAATAATAATTTATACGATTTTTTTTTGTAAACCACTTATAAACACAATTGGGCAAATTATTATTATTATTAAAAACTCACTTATATTTGTAATAAACCTTTAAATTTTTCTTATGCGATCCAATAAATATACAATACCTGCTATATTAATTTCATTAGTCTTTTTTGTTGAAACAACCAATATCAAAGCCAGCGCAATTTGGAATCTGACACTTTCTACGAACGTTGTAAGGGTGAGCCATGTGGCTACATATTTGGATGTTTCCGTCTACATTCAGACAATTAATGGTAGTTCACAAGGGCTAGGGATTTCCAACTTCGTGTTCTCTTTTAATACCAGCGCCCTTAGCTATAATTCCATTATAGTTACAGGAACCGTTTATGGGCATTTTAACGCTACTGGCAATTATAATAATCCTTATGAAGCCACTTTTGGCAGCAACCAATCAATTAATACAGATTATACCGGGTCAAGTGGTGGAGGTACTGTTCCAAGTACGTCCTCGCCTGGTGATTTTATAGGTACAATTAGATTTAATATTACAGATAGTACAAAAACTGCGACTGTTGCATGGGATCATACTGCTGGCCATACTGTTTTACACAATGATGCTGGTACAAATGAAACAGCTAATACCTCATTCTCAGTTCTTGGTGGCTCAACTGCCCTGCCAATCACTCTTTCAGATTTTTCTGCAATTATTGAACATGGAATAACTCAGATTAACTGGACAACTGCTTCAGAAATCAACAATGATTATTTCACGGTTCAAAGAAGTCAGGATGGAAAAAATTTCGTAGATCTATTCAATCGTAATGGTGCGGGAAACAGTAATAAGATCATTAATTATGTTGCTTATGATGCGCAGCCATTGCCCGGAACATCTTATTACAGACTGAAACAAACTGATTTTAACGGAGCCAATGAGATATTCAATATGGTTTCTGTATATAATCCTGACCTGGGTACGTTTGCTATTCAATCAGTTAGTCCAACGGTATTTAATGATAATGCGAATTTAAATTACCAGATGCCTGCCGATGGCAATGTGCAGCTGGTGATAACCAACATGCAGGGGAAAGTCGTTGAGGATATTCTTGTACCATCTATGATTGGTTACAATACCTATACACTAACCAACACCGGAAACTGGGGCCAGGGCGTGTATTTTGTAAATATGATCTATGATGGCAGAGAAACGAATACCAAAATGGTAAAGAATTAAGGAAATTTTCTGAATCAGGATTTTCAAGATTAAAGGATAAACAGGATAACTGAAATTTCTGTTTTTTTAGGATGTGGTAATCCTGAAAATCTTAAAATCCAGTAAATCCTGATTCAGAAGATTTGCGGAGAAGGAATCCTGGTACAGAAAATATGACCAAATTCCTAAACTTTTTATACTATATTTGCGTATAGATATGTGACCGTCTGAGACAATTGGGGAATTGGGAGATGGCGGTTGTATGGTGGATGATATAATTAATTTAATTCAGGTAATAGAGAACTTGTAACGTTTTTATTTTAAGATTGTTACGTTACAAATAAATAAAATGGCCTTATATTTTACTACAGTCTCAGACAATAAATTAGTGTTAACAAAACGTATAAGCGATGTTTTTACTTTTGTTAATTCAAATTTCAAACCAAAAACACGCCGTAACGCAAAGGAAGAATCCATCGAAACAAAGCTAATGGACCAAACCGGTGCTTTTTTTGCTCATAAAAGCATATTTAAATCAGGTAAGTTAAAACCTCATCATTTTATTTACTGGTTTTATCATGCAGGCATGCGCTTTCATCATATAATTGGCTCAAATTCAGAAACGGAGATTAAATTTGAATTGAATTAATTTTGGAAGCACTTAATCAAAGAATGAGAATGATTCAAAGACAAGGCCAGAGGCAGAAACAAAAAATGTCCACGAGAGCGATTGTTGCCGTCGCAGCATCTTCCATATTGGCAATTATTGCCGTATTGTTTTTTGTATTCCACATCGGGAATCCGTTCAAAAGCAGGGCAGCGTCTAATGATATACAGGTTTATGTAGTGACAAAAACCATCAACGATTCAGGCAAAAATTATATGGATGTATATATTTACGCGAAAACAATCGGACAGGCTTATAATCTTGGAACGTCTTCATTTGTATTAAACTATGATCCGCGCGTTTTAACATATTCAGCATTAGACCATACGGGAAGTAAATTCAGCTCTGTATCGTATATTCCCATCCTCAGTGCCAGATATGGTACGAGTGCCAGGTCTATAGAAACAAATCTGAGGTCTACACCTGGGACTCTGATAAGTTCTACAGATTCCGGAAGTTTGGTTGGTAAGATGCGTTTTGAAATTCTGAATATATATGGCAATCCAAAGCTAACCTGGGCCAAATACAGTGCATTATATAAAGATGATGATAAAACTTTATTGAACGTAACCTGGGTAAATCCTCCGAGCGCGCCTATTAAAAGACCCATTACACTTATCAATCTGAATGCAGAAATGCAGGCCAATGAAGTTTCATTGAACTGGACAACCAATACGGAATATAACAGTACAGTATTCAGTATCCAAAGGAGCAAAGACCAGACGAACTTTGATCAGGTCATGAACAAAACAGCTTCCATAAACAGCAATAATACGGTTAATTACAGCGATGTTGATGCTCAGCCTTTGACAGGAACCTCTTACTACAGGGTACTTCTTTCAAATTCTGATGGTACTATTGATACTTCTAATATCGTATCGATTACCAATAATACCAGCACGAGCGGAATAAATCCTGATGCTGCTACTCCGGGAACATTTGCCATTACATCCATCAGCCCTACAACCTTCACGCAGAGTACCAGCATCAATTATACCATGCCTAAGGCAGGTAATGCCAGGATGGTTGTTACAAATACAGGCGGCAAAACGATCATGGAAATCCAGTTGCCTTCTGAGGAAGGTGAAAACACATACAGATTATTGAATGCAGGTGTCTGGGAACCAGGATTATATATTGTAAACATGTATTTTGAAGGACAGACGACTTTCGGTAAAATGGTGAAGCAATAGGTTTAATTAAATTACGAATTATTCATTGAATACCTACGGCACATTTCCGCATAAATAACTTGGGGACTGCCAGTGAAAAGTTCGCGACCAGATTTTCCACCCCCTACCCCCCTCCCGAGTACTCGGGACGGGGGTAGGGGGTGGTGTTACTTGAGAAGAATTACGAATTAGGAACCCGAAGGCTCAGCGAAGTTAATTACGAATTGGTAATCCGGAAATCAGAAATTTAATCGGTCTGATTTTCGGATTTTTCTTTTTGCAGCGGGATTATTACCATTGATTAACAAGCTTTTAGCGGACATTAAACCGGATTTCACAAGTCCGCCTGAAAAAAATCATACCGAATATCAGGGAATAGTTTGAACTTTGGGGTGAATTGGCATGGGTTGCCAGGTAAATCACCATAAACAACTTAAGATGAGAGGATTTTTTAATGCCCTTTTCCTTCTATGTAGTTGCCTGTTTTTCAGCAACGTTTCATTTTCACAGGGGCAGGAAACCCAGAAGGGAAAGGGAGATATTACGGCTTTTACGGCATTCACATTTAATAAAGGCTCTGAAGCCAGTTATCTTGATCTGAGTTTTTATATTGTAGATAATGGCGATAAAAATGATCTGGGAATATCCTCTTTTGTAATGCAGTATGATTCTTCATCACTAATTTATCAACTGGAGTCCGTATCTACCGCATTGCTTACAAAGGGATATTTCACAACAGGGCTTGAATCCTATATGGATCCATACAGTATGCATTATGGTACAAAATGTCACTCAGTTGAGATAGACTGCAATGATGCCACTGCAACTATTCCGGATACAGCAACCCTGATCGGAACAATTCGCTTTAAGATAATGAACCTTAATGGTTTGGCAGGATTTAAATGGAAGAAAAACTATTGTGCTGTTTATGATGGAAAGTCAAAGTTGCTTAATGTTGATTATATAGAACCTGAAAAGATATCTCTTTCAGGGGCAGACCTGGATTTCCATAGTACAATGAGCAATGGAAGGGTTTTGTTGCTCGACAGATTAACTCAGTCTGAAATAGCGGAGAGGGGCGTTACCATTGAAAGGAGCAAAGATGGAATCCATTTTGAAGCATTTGAACCGAATGTTGTAGAGGGGAACAGCACCCAGCAAATGGAATACTCCGCATTTGACCCGCATCCTTTTCCTAATACATCATTTTACAGGCTCGTTTCAACAAAAGGAGGGAAGCATGTTTTGCTGGGAATGATAACTGTTCATCGGAATTGAACTATTCCGGGCATTTTTTTTTGTTTGAACTCAAGCCGATGCGATTCAATCTTTTTAAATAATCTTTTTGGAAAAACAACTTGTACAATTTCAGGATCTGGGGAAGATCTCGTACAAGCCTGCATGGGATTACCAGGTGGAGCTTTTTGATGAAATTGTAGCCATAAAAACGCGTAACAGGGATTTACCTGAAGACAAAAGGACGCCAACCAGTCATTATCTTCTCTTTTGTGAGCATCCTCATGTATATACCCTCGGTAAAAGCGGTGCCATGGAGAATCTGCTTCTCAACAATGAGCAACTGAAAGGCAAAGAAATAGAATTTTTTAAAACATCCAGGGGCGGCGATATTACCTATCACGGTCCCGGGCAGAATGTTGGATACCCGATCCTGGACCTCGAAATGTTCTTTACCGATATTCACAAATACATGCGCAACCTGGAAGAAGTGTTCATCAGGACCCTTGAGGTTTATGGCATAGAAGCAGGCCGCTATCCCGGCTACACAGGCGTATGGCTTGATCCGGATATAGAATCAAAAGCGCGGAAAATATGTGCCCTGGGTGTCAAATGCAGCCGATGGGTCACCATGCACGGATGGGCATTCAATATCAATACCGATCTTAAATACTATGACTATATCGTTCCCTGCGGCATCACTGATAAGTCAGTGACCAGCATGCAGAAGGAACTGGGCAGGGTTATGGATATGGAAGAAGTAAAGGCAGTGGTCAGGGACAAGTTTGCGGAAGTATTTGAGTGCGAAGTAGGAGGGTAGACAACAAAAAAGCCCGGTTAAATAACCAGGCTTCTGCGGTCCGGACGGGACTCGAACCCGTCCCGAGCACTCGGGATGACAGGGCGGCATTCTAACCAACTGAACTAAGATTTAAGATAGTTATTGATTAGTGAAACATAGAATTTGCGGTTTTTTTGTCTTTTTAAAAATCGCTCCCTAATGATTGCTTCCTTCTTTGATGGGAAGGTTTCTGTATAAACAACTTTCCAGGGTATCTTTTTAGAAGTATATTTGCTAAACCCGGCATTATGCTGAATCAATCTCTGCTCTATAGATTGGGTATAACCAATATATAATGAATCATCAACAAGACTTTGAAGAATATAAATGTAATAATTCATAACAAAAAAGCCCGGTTAAATAACCAGGCTTCTGCGGTCCGGACGGGACTCGAACCCGTCCCGAGTACTCGGGATGACAGGGCGGCATTCTAACCAACTGAACTAAGATTTAGGAAAGTTATTGATTAGTGAATCATAGAATTTGCGGTTTTTTTGTCTTTTTAAAAATCGCTCCCTGATAATCGCCTCTTTCTTTGATGGGAACGTTTCTGAATAAACAACTTTCCAGGGTATCTTTTTAGAGGTATATTTGCTAAACCCGGCATTATGTTGAATCAATCTCTGCTCTATAGATTGGGTATAACCAATATATAATGAATCATCAACAAGACTTTGAAGAATATAAATGTAATAATTCATAACAAAAAAGCCCGGTTAAATAACCAGGCTTCTGCGGTCCGGACGGGACTCGAACCCGCGACCTCCGCCGTGACAGGGCGGCATTCTAACCAACTGAACTACCGAACCATTTTTACAAATGAGGGGCAAAAGTAAGAATAATTTTTGAAAGTATTTCCATCCAAATGATTTGTATTTTTGAATTTTTATGGCAATAAAAGTTAAATCGGGTTACAATTTCAGGGAAGTGAGCCTGGCGGATGTCCTGTTCCTGGACGTGGAAACGGTGCCATTATATCCTGATTTTGAGGCTTTGCCCGAAAATTTCCAGGAGCTCTGGCGCGACAAATCCCGCAAATATTCCTACGAAAACCGCTCTGCAGAAGAGCTCTATTTTGACAAGGCGGGGATCCATGCCGAATTCGGGAAAATTGTCTGTATATCCGTCGGCAATTACAAGCCCGACCGTGAAACCGGTAAAATGAACCTCCGCATCAAGTCGTTTTACGGGAATGACGAAAAAAAGGTTCTCAGCGATTTTAAGGACCTTCTTCAAAAAAGCTACCACGACTCCAGCCGGCATTTTTTATGTGCTCACAACGGCATTGAATTCGATTTCCCGTATATAGCCCGGCGCATGCTCATCAATGATATTGGCTTGCCTGCCCTGCTGGATATATCGGGTTCCAAAAGCTGGGACAACCGCTGGCTGATAGATACCATGGACCTCTGGAAATTCGGGGATATGAAGGAAAAAACCTCACTCAACCTGCTGGCAGCCGTATTCGGTATTCCAAGTCCTAAAGATGATATCAGTGGCAAAGATGTAGCCCGTGTGTACTACCAGGATGCCGATCTCGAAAGGATCATGATCTATTGCCAGAAAGATATTGTCACGCTGTTCAGGCTGTTTCAGCGCTTTTCTTCATTGCCGATGATCGGCGACGGAGAGGTGGTATATACTTAAAAGAGTAAGAAGTGAGAAGTGAGAAGTGAATGGTTTTTGTGTAAGCTACTTCTCACCTCTTACTTCTCACCATTTACTGTTACAAATTAATTTCCTTTCCTTTCGGGTATTTTACCGTGTATTCAAAAGTCACGCTCTTATCTACATCCGGAGGCAGGTTCAATCTCCAGGTAAGGGTTCCGGTGGAAGGGTTGAGTTCAGCACCGGCGGATTGGATAAGTTCTACCACAATATCTTTCTGGGTGGATACCGGTACCTGGTCTTCTATTTTGATATCAATAGGAGTTGCTTTGGTATTCCTGGCGCTGATCTGGTAGCCAAATGACTGGATTTTGCTGTTGCCAAGGAACTGGTTCCTCGTAAATTGTTTTACCCTGACACGTTTGATATTGATTCGTTTGTCGCGGCCAAAAGAAACCGTAAGCGTGTCTTTGGTAATGGAAGGATCGATATAGGATTTTCCTACAAAACTGTTCTCCAGGAAAATATTCACATTACCTGGCAACAGGTTATAAGCCTCCCATCCTGTGATGTCGGCTTCCAGAAAGGCATCGGTACTGAGTTTGGGTACGGCAGCATAAGAAAACTTCGAGTGCAACGTATCCTGCTGTATCCTCACATGTTTTGAAATGCCGTCAGATAAAATATTATACTTTAAATCAATATCAAAAACCGTAGCAAGAATATTCTGGTTCACATTGGTATAATCTGATGCGTAGTTTGCACTAACTTTATCGAGTTCTTCGGCTTGAAGACTTTTCCCCGTAACGGTATTATCGACAGAAAATCCGGCCATAGAGTTTGAAGACGACGTGTTATCACTCACTAGCCTGGGAGGACTCTCATAATCCAATTTATTTGTTGCCAAATTCGGTTTCACACCGCTGATGGATGGATTCCCGGTACTCAGGATCAGTTTTACGTCATTCCAGTCCTCGCCCGATGTCTGCGTTACTTCAGCATCATAGTCGAGCAGGATATCGCTCTGGTCGTTTTCTGCACGCATATTATAAGTGGGTGTCCAGCCGGCATTATTCACATAGTATGAGAAAGTAAAATCTGCTTCAGCATATCCAGGACTGGTAGCGGCAACGGTTATTTCCCCTTGTGGCGCACTGTTTTTCCTATGGATCTCATTCAGCTGCGCTCTCAATGGGGTTATTTTGTCAGTCAATTCCTTTTCTTTTGTTTTAAGAGGGATGAGCCCGTTTAAAATATCCCTGATCCTTTTGTCAAAGAAATCAGCCGTGTTTTCAAGCGCATCCACATAGAAACCCTGGTTGCCGGTTGTCACCCTGTAATTTGCCTTCATCATATCCAGTTCGGTATTCAGGGAGGTTATATCGTTTTGTACCAGGTTGAGCCTTTGGTTTAGTGTATCCAGGATGGTTTGCAGTGCTGTTTCTTCTGATGATTTCTGCCCTTTGTTCAGGTAATTGGTTGCCGCATTCACTGATAAAATGGTGATGTTGCTCGAACATTCCAGTCGCACGCTGTTTATGTCGAGCGAGTTGGACAATCCATCCAGAACGATTTCATTGCTGCCCTGCTGCAGGTTGATATGGGCTGTTCTTTTCACCATAGCCCCATGCAAATACACCGTCACCTCAGTGACATGAGAATTAAAATGCCTTGGTTCCGCAAAGAGCAGCACAGGGATACAAATGAGTACTGCGATAGAGGCGACTAATGTTTTTTTCATTTTGAATTATTTCTTAAGGGCTTCAGAATGTTTGGTTGAGATTTCATGGCATTTGCAAAATTCGATAAATGTGCGGGATTTACCATAGGGTTCCAAAACTGGTTCAGAATTTTTGTTAATTGGGTAAAAGCAAACCGCAAAGGCCACCAAGGTATCGCAAAGAGCACTAAGTTTTTCTCTGTGATCTCTGCGAAGCCTTTGCATTCTTTGCGGTAAAGTCCTTATTCTAGTCCCGGCCCTTAAGTGAGCAAAAAAGCAAACCGCAGAGCCACCAAGGTATCGCAAAGAGCACTAAGTTTTTCTCTGTGATCTCTGCGAAGCCTTTGCATTCTTTGCGGTAAAGTCCTTATTCTAGTCCCGGCCCTTAAGTGAGCAAAAAAGCAAACCGCAGAGCCACCAAGGTATCGCAAAGAGCACTAAGTTTTTCTCTGTGATCTCTGCGAAGCCTTTGCATTCTTTGCGGTAAAGTCCTTATTCTAGTCCCGGCCCTTAAGTGAGCAAAAAAGCAAACCGCAAAGTACACCAAGGTATCGCAAAGAGCACTAAGTTTTTCTCTGTGATCTCTGCGAAGCCTTTGCATTCTTTGCGGTATAGTTTCTTTTTGTTTATCCGTCATCCCCACAACCTTTTCTTTTTCTGTCTGTTTGCTGTTCACTACAGGTGTCGTTTTCATGTTTTTTCTATTGCTTTTATGCATTATATGCTTAGGCTGAATGGGTTAAGTGTCACGTTTGGGTGTACATTTCTACCGTTTTGCAATACTTCTTTATTTTTCATATTGGTATCTTATTCATTTACAGGTTTTAAAGTGAACGTTATACTTTAGGCATAAGGAGTAAGGCATAAGGCGTAAGTTGCTTGCGCATGATTCTCTCGTGCGTCAGCAATTCCCCTCCTTCCTTTTAAGGAGGGGTGGCCGTCCGCGTGCCGCCGAAGCTTTAGCGGAGGAGCAAGGCCGGGGTGGTTCGGTGGATAAACAAAAATGCCCATATTAACTTCCGAAAAATTGTCTGAACCTGGATTCATATGATTAAATGATTTGCATGATTCTCTTGAGCCAGCCAATTCATAATTAGCTACGCTGAGCCTTCGGGTTCGTAATTCATAATTCGTAATTGGTTTTTAGTACATATATAGCAAACTGCCCAAGTGGGTGGGTGTTTTCGAAAATAAATTTTCAACTCAAATTATTTCAATTCGTTACAAGCGAAAATATTTTTGAAAATGTTTTAACTTTCGGGCAAACCTATGAGGTTTGCCAAAACCATATAGGTTTTTCTTTGCCTACATTTGCTAACATGAAAAAAACAATCCTGACATTCGGACCCATATCCGCAGCTATGATGGCGGGCATGTATGTCGTATTTTGCCTGGTAAGGGACAGCGGAAATATGCTCCTCTCACAGATATTGACATATACCGGTGCGGTGTTGTTATTTCTAATGCTGTTTTTCGGGATAAAATATTACAGAGACCATGAACATGGTGGCTTCATCACATTTGGGAAAGCCATCCAGGTAGGCATATACATTTCGCTGGTAATATCGGTCTGTTCTGCACTCATATGGATGATCCTCTATCAACCTGTTTTTAAGGATTTTATGGACCACCATACGGCAGCACTGATAGAAAGTTTAAATACAAGCGGCGCACCCGTTGCGGAAATAGCCAGCAAAAAAGAAGAAATACTAAGCCATGACGCGCTTTACGATAACCCCATCTATAGGGCAGGCATTATTTTTATCCAGGGTTTCCCGGTGGAAGCCATCATGACGGTGATAGCTGCTTTTGTACTAAAGAAAAAACAGTCAAGCGAAGCATAAATCAATACTGCAATTTTTGCTTCCCCTCAGAGTCTCTCGTAGAGGACTCTGAGGGTCTTCTCAGATAAATCCTCAGAGTCCCCACTAACTTTGGATGCTTCAGTTACATTGTGCATTGGGAGACTCTGATGGGAAGTTAACTCACAAGTGACGCTAGGCTTAACAATTGTGAGAACAGGGGCCAGCCAGAGTTTTTTTGCAACAATCTGTGTAGGATTCTTATTAATTTTGAGATAACTAATTTGCAAAAGATATGAATACTAAAGAACCAGGATCAGCGGATGAGCGCCGCTTATCGGATTCGGGATCATCATTGAACACCGTACAAGTGGAACAGAAAAGTTATGAGATGCCCCCGCGGGACGGGTTCACCATTGCGCACTTCCTCACCGTTGCCGACATAGACCGATCGGCTAAATTCTACGAAAAGGTTTTCGGCGGTCGCATTCTGAGCAGGGGTGATAGCAGCGGCGCACCTGCGTACCTTCAGATTGCCAATACCTGGCTTATTGTCAATGTCGGAGGCGGGCCGACCCCGGACAAGCCAATGGTAACGCTCAGTGTACCCAACCCCGACAAGATCAACAGCTTTATGAATATCCGTGTTGCGAATATTAAGGCATGTTACGAATTATGGAAAAGCCGGGGCGCCGAGTTCATCACAGAGCCGATCCCAAAGTACGGCGAGATCCGCTGCTACATCCGTGATCCGGACGGTTATATTATCGAGGTCGGACAAAGCACAGAGCTTACTTACGGTTAGCGCCTGGGATTCTCCACTCTGAAGACTGTCTAATTCTTTGCACACCCTGTCTGCCCTTGTCTGCTGACAAGCAGGGACAGGCAGGCGAGTCACAGCTTCGCTCATATCTTTGAATCAGTGTTTAACATGAAGGCATATCAGGACTCTGGACGCTTCGCAAACAAGTCTTTTGACTATGTTGATCTTTAGGTTTCCCTGTATGCCTTTTTCTTTTGTAGCCCGAACAGTACTTATAGACGCATGCTTTGCAAACGATCTGGGATAAACATGAGCGAGGGCCGTATAAGAAATTCATGTTGGGCATATTTGTTTCATCATTAAAACATTAAAAGCATGGATTATCTCAAGTATGGAATTGGCATAGACATGTCAATGAAAAAGTTCGATGTATGCATATCTGTAATTGATATGGAGCAGAAAGTGACCATTAAAAGCAGCACTTCATTTTTTAATAATGCAAAAGGGTTTGACAGCTTTAAAAAATGGGTTGAGAAACATACCAAACTTTCTCTGCCGATGGTTTTTTTGGTCGAAGCCACCGGCATTTACCATGAGCAGCTTGCCTGGTATCTTTACCACAATGATTTGCCTGTAAGTGTTATTTTGCCTAATAAGGCAAGTAAGTACAAGCAGGCGCTTGGGCTCCGGAGCAAGACCGATGGTATTGACGCAAAGGGGCTTTCCAGGATGGCTTGTGAACAGCAAACAGACAGAAAAAGAAAAGGTTGTGGGGATGACGGATAAACAAAAAGAAA
>JABDBQ010000059.1 GCA_013288555.1 Bacteroidota bacterium
GATTGGGATAAAATGACATTTTCGGGTAGTTTTATATCCTCATTCCTTGAAACTACAATTTTTGTGCGCCCGGGAAGATCACCAGTCATTGATTCAAAAGTCTTCCGGCCCATTATAACAAAATGACCCATGGTAAGCTGTTTGAACCGCTTCATATCTGCCGGAAATTCAATCAAAAGAATGGAAGATAACAGATCAACAGGATTTTGAGGTAGATGAAAAAAATCCTTTTCCTTATTCTTTTCTGACATTAGAAAGAAAATAATTATTTCGCAAAGGCGCAAAGACGCCAAGGGGAATAAATTCTGATCTCTATTACTTCACTTTGCGCCTTCGCGCCTTTGCGAGCCCTTCCACTAAAAATCCTGATACAATTTTCTCTTATCCAGTTTAAGGTCTGAAAGCGTCGATGCTTTCACATGGATGTTAAAAACATAAGACCTGTATGTTCCAAAAGGTATCCATAGAAAACTCATGGCCCAGCAGTGGAGATCTCTGTAAACGGTTATTTGTGATATAGTAGCCTGCTGAGTAGTAAAATCATAACCCGATTGATAGGTTATCTTCCAGTTTTTGGTAAGATTGATATCTCCCGAAACGGTAGCAGAATGGGTGATGGTTGGTTTACCCAATTCATATACTTCTCCCACAAGTACTTTATTCAGCCCGTTATAATTTGCGCTGTAATTGATGTGCACATTCCAGGGAATATCAAAGCTGGCATAGGGTTGCGGGTAATTGTAATAGACAAAAGGATTTCTTGGCGCTACCAATGGCGTTGTTTTCGCTGGGGCATTATGATTGAGTGAAGTTCCGAATGTAAGATTTCCTGAAGTTATCTGCCCAAGATGACCGGTCTCATCCAGGTCAAATTCCTTATGTTCATTTCCATATTTATCATAATAATACGGATCGAAAATGGCATTAGCCTGGATGTTGAAATTCTTTACTGGCGTTGCTGCAGTAGATAAGCTGACTGGGGTAAGATTCAATGAATCAGCAAGGAAATTATAAGAACTACTTAAATTCAGGTAATCTAATATTTTTATCTTCTTTGTCCCGGTTACCGAATCCTTTTTGTCTTTTACTTTCAGTTCAAAAGTATTATTCAAACTGAACTGCATGGCTCCCTGCCTGCCCTGTGGGAGAGAACCAATGCCGCTGGTTGCATCATAATAATAAGAATACTTCTGCGTCTGCCGGTAAGAATTATAGAGATAAGATCCATAATATTTAAAGCGAGGATCACTATAATCGGGCATATAAGTAGCTGTAAGTGTTGGTGTCATGGTATGCCTGAAAGCGATAAGCTTACCCCTGTTAATCTTATACATTCCATAAATCGTGGTACCCAGCGCAAGGTTGGCACTATGAACATCTGCCTCATAAATGCCTGAATAGATATTTTGAACGGTCGTATCGCGGACCTGGTTACGTTTCGGGTCATAGAAAGTCTGGTATTGATACGTAAATTTCTTATCGTAAATATAGATGCTATTGTTTATAGATGGTGTAAGGGTGAAATAGTTAAAGACTTTGAAACTGGCACTTATAGGTATTTCCTGGTCCAGTCCGCTCCTGTATTTGGTTGTATTCAACAAGTCTTCTTTGATGGTAGAATCAGAAGTTGCGAGGTGATTGACGAGTTTTGCAGTATAAGTAAAGTTTATCTCATCGTACCAGTGCTTCTTCGGATCTGATTTCTTTTTAAACGGGTTTAACCTGTTCATTGTAAACGTGGCGTCTGGGAGATCAAAAGTGAAAGCCTTGGTCTGGAAATTCTCATTGTTAGCCATGGATATACTTAGGTTGAAAGGCGTATTCAGAAATGTCTTTGTATAATTAATACTCGAATTAAGAGTCTGGCTGGTTAATTGTGAAAGGTCATATGAGTTTTTGGTGAAATAACTTGGAGTCGCTGCATTTACCGAAGCACTGAAACTGGTTCCCGGGTTCGCTTTGATATCCTGTTGATGCGACCAGCTCAATTGATAGTTCTGCTGAACGGAAGATCCCGGTGTCTCCACCAGTCCGATCTGATTCTTGGCATAGCTCAAGTCAAAATTCCCTGTATAAGCATATATCTCTTTATACCTGGCATATAGGTCTATTTTATAATTTCCCTCAGTATATATATCCCCTGTGAGCTTCGCATCATAATTCTGATTCCCTCCAAAATAATAGCCACCTCCCAGCAATCCAAACCCCTGAGTAGCAGATTCTCCGTATGAAGGGATAATAATACCGGAAGTCTGCCTGGAGTTGGCCGGGAAAAATCCAAAAGGCAAAACCAGCGGAATGGGGACATCTTCAATAACCATATAAGCCGGGCCCGTAATCACTTTATCATTAGCCATGAGTTTCATGGAATTGGATGTAATATAGAAATGGGGATCTTCGGGCAGGTTGCATGTAGTATATTTGGCATCTTTGGCATAGATGATCTGTTTGCCCAACACTTTTTCCATTTTGGCTTCTTTGATGTGAATATAACCCTCTCCCTCCTGGGTGAACAAATTATATACTTTGCCCTTTTTAGTTTTAAAATCATAGGCAAGGCTATCCGAATAGATTTTATCCTTCCCCTGGATAAAAACAGGTTTCCCAATAATCTTGCCTGCAGAATCTTTGGCACCGCTTGCATAAATGACATTGGTGGTGTAATTGATCCTGATATAGGCCGCATCTATTTTGGAATCTGTATAATCCACATGTGTCTTTCCGTCCTTATTGTCTTTGCCATAAAGGTACACATTCTTGTTTTCCATATCAAAAACAATAGAGTCTTTAGCATTATAGTTCACCTGAGCCCCAAAAGAAGATGCGCTTTCATTTACCTTGTTTGAGTCTTTTGCCGTTTTAAGGGCTGTTGTTCCGCTCCTGGCTGAACCATTATCTGAAATGTTTTCGCTGGTATTTCTGTTTTGTCCATGAACATTCATAGAAATACACAACAATAACACAAAACTTGCATGGTATATGCACTTAATCGTTGATAACTTATTAACCAATACCATTCAAATCGCGTTAATTTTGCAACAATAGGTTATGAGAAAGTTTAATTTCAAAGCAATAACGGTGCAGTTGGGTTTCATCTTGTCCATTCCATGTCTTCTTTTTCTTTCCACATCCTTTAAGACGATCAAAACGGGTAATAAGTCAGGTGAAAATGATAAATTCAAGGTGGTTATTGATGCCGGACACGGGGGATTTGACCCAGGATGTCAGTATGGCGGTGTTCAGGAAAAGAATGTAACTCTTGCAATTGCTTTAAAACTGGGCAAAATTATTAAAAAGAACTGTAAAGATGTTAAAGTAATTTTCACCAGGGACACCGATGAATTCATCAAACTTAAAGAACGCACGAATATTGGCAACCGGAACAAAGCGAATCTGTTTATTTCCATTCACTGCAACGCAATTCCCACAAAGCCAGAAATAGCAGGAACCGAAACTTACACGTTGGGACTTTATAAGAACCAGGTAAATCTTTCTATCGCCAAAAAAGAGAATGAGGTTGTCCTCCTCGAAGACGACTACAAAAAGAATTATGATGGTTATGATCCGAACTCGCCGGAGTCGAATATTATTTTTTCACTTTATCAGAATGTCTATGTAGCACAGAGCCTCCGCTTTGCTTCTATGGTGGAAAGCCAGGTAAAATTGCAGGCCGGTAGGGACAACCGCGGCGTGAAGCAGGCGGGTTTTATTGTTCTCTGGGGAACTGTAATGCCAAGCGTTCTTATTGAAACCGGCTATCTAAGCAATGCGAGCGAACGTAAATTCCTTAATTCCAGCGAGGGGCAGACTCAAATGGCAAACGGCATTTACGATGCCTTTAAAAAATATAAGGACGAAATTCAGTCTTCTAACTAAGTTTTCGGGGAACTGTTCTTAACTTTACACCCTTAAATCCTCGAAAAAGCCTTGAAAATATCTAATGAAACCAGGGTAGGCATTCTTGCCGCCTTTGCTATAGTTATTGTAATCTTAGGGATAAATTTCCTCAAAGGACGCAGTGTATTTTCAAGGGACATCTATTTTTATGCCAAATTTCATGATGTTGGAGGACTTGCCGCCTCAAATCCTGTCATTCTCTATGGTGTAAAAATAGGCCAGGTTGACCGCCTTACTTTTCTCAAAGCATCGCCGGGCGATACAACAACCAGATACAATCTGGAAATAGAACTCAAATCCCTGAACCAGAAACTCTCATTATCTTCAAATGCGGGACAGAAAGATTCCATTCAGAAACAGATCGTTCTTTATTCAAAAAATTTAGACCATTATACCCAGCGCGTTGAGGTAAAATTTCACGTCTACGGAGATGTGGAATTCCCCGCCAATTCATCAGCAAAGATCAATAGTGACCTTCTTGGATCCAAAACATTAGAAATTGTACCCGGGAATGCCATAGTTGTTGCCAAAGCAAATGATACCCTGGCGGGTCTTATCGAGCCATCCTTGCCAGAAGCGCTTTCTAAAACAGTAAGCCCGATAAAAGACAAAGTTGAGACGCTTGTAAGTTCCATCGATACCGTTGTCAACTCCCTGAATGATGTCTTTAACGACAAGACAAAAAATGATTTGAAAGGAAGTTTTGCAGCTATTAAACCTACCGTTCAGAATATTGAGGAAGCCACCGCAAAACTGAATGCCTTTGTTGGCGACGAAACGGGGAGAATGCATGATATTATAGCCAATATTGATAAGATCACCCATGATTTTACACAATATCATACAGCGCTCAGCAGGGGTATAGACAATTTTGCCTCTATCAGTGATACAATGAGGGCTATGAACCTGAAACGTACAATTACCGAAACGACTGCAGCCATTTCATCTGTTAATGATCTTCTCCAAAAAATTAAGGATGGCAATGGGACATTGGGCAAACTGGTTTCTGACGACAAATTATATTATAACCTCGTTTCTGCAACGAAGAACATGGATAAACTGGTTTCTGATATCAAAGCTAATCCACATAAGTATTTTGCCCCTCTTGGCAAAAGACCGGGCAAACCGGAGGTTTATAAGATGGATACGGCGAAGTAAATTGTCTGAACGGGGATTTTGGGATTCTTTAGATTAATGGGATTATCCCTAAAAAAACAATAGTCTTAAAGCCAAATGTTAATTTCGTAATCATTTGTATTACAGTATATTAATATATATTTATGCGGTTTGGCACGCGCTTTGAATATTACCTGGATAACAATTTAAAATTAAAAAAAATGAAAACGATTAAAGGATTCTCAGCACTAATGTTAGCAGCAGCTTTCATGATTTCTACCGCAGCTATCGCCGCACCTTCTAAAGCCGTTGTAAAACAACAGGCCAAGACCGAGAAAAAGGCTCCGGTAAAAAAAGAAAAGAAAGAAAAAAAGGAAGTCAAAAAAACTTCTAAAAAGAAAGTTGCAAAAATGCCTAAAGCAAAGGCAGCTCCTGCAACAAAATAAGTAGTTTGTAGTGTTTGGTTCAAAAAAAAGCGACTCCCAAAAGGGTCGCTTTTTTTATGACTATTAAAGTTGACAGCTTTGACAAATTCCAAGTAAAATTTTTATAATATTGTATTGTCTAAACACCAGAAATACAATGAAATCGATATTCATTTTCTTTTTTATTTTTTTATTGGGCCTGAATTCAGGAAAAGCCCAGATTAACCCGACCATATCTTCAGTTACAGGTCAAACCAGCGTTGTAACCACAACAGTACCATTCCTTCTCATTACTCCTGATGCACGTTCCGGAGGAATTGCCGATGCAGGGGTTGCTATTTCCCCGGATGCAAACTCTATCTATTGGAATCCTTCAAAACTTGCCTTCGCTCCGGATGACATGGCCTTCTCTGCTTCATATACTCCCTGGATGAGAGAACTGGTACCTGATGTAAACCTTTATAACTTATCGGGATATAAAAAATTAGATGATAAATCCGGTATCGGAATTTCTGTCAGATATTTTGATTTGGGCACCGTTAATTTTACAGATAGCGTCAACAGGGTTATTAAGTTGTATAATCCTACAGAATTTTGTTTATCAGCTGGTTATGCACGAAAACTTTCTGAACATTTTTCAATTGGAATATCCGGGAGTTTTATCTATTCAGATCTTGCAGGAAGTACCACTTTATCAAACAATGTATTTACAAAACCGGCAAAAGACATTGCAGTCGGTTTTTCTGCATATTATACAAAAAAGATAGATATAGGTACAAAAGTGGCTGATATTGCGTTTGGGGCAAATATTTCTAATATTGGGCCTAAATTAACTTATACAGGTACTACTGATGATTTTCTTCCAACCAATTTAAAGATAGGCGGGTATTTCAACTTTCATATTAATGATCAGAACAAAATTGGAATAGCCCTGGACTTAAATAAATTGCTGGTACCAACACCACCCATTTATGCAGTTAACGACTCAGGCAAACTTATTTATAATGCAGACGGGACTCCTAAGATATCACGAGGTAAAAATCCAAATGTATCTGTACTGCAAGGTATGGTACAATCATTTTATGATGCCCCAGGAGGTTTTAAACAAGAAATAGCTGAGATTGACCCAAGTATTGCTCTTGAATACTGGCTCCTAAATAAATATTCTGCGCGGCTTGGCTTTTTTTATGAAGACCCCAGTCAGGGAAATCGTCAATACATGACAATCGGTCTGGGAGCAAATATATCTGGAATTGTTCTTGATGTTGCCTACTTAATTGTGACAAATAATACGAATATTGTTACAATAAGTCCTCTGACTAACACGATTAGAATTTCTTTGTCAACAAATATTAATAAAGGCAAACTGGTGAAAGGCTGAAAAAGTTGACAACTTTATTACATCGCTGCCGCATCCTTCTCTACTTTTTCTCTCAGATGTGTTTTGAATTTTTCAAGGTTTGAAGCAATGTCATCGTGAGAAGTTGAAATAATCTGTGCTGCGAGAATACCTGCATTACGGCCACCGTTAAGAGCCACAGTCGCAACCGGGACGCCTGCCGGCATCTGTAGAATAGACAAAACAGAATCCCATCCGTCGATAGAATTGCTTGATTTTATGGGAACGCCAATCACAGGCAATGTCGTCAAGGACGCCACCATACCGGGCAAATGTGCCGCACCGCCAGCTCCGGCAACTATTACTTTTAATCCTCTTGATCTTGCTTTTTGAGCATAATCGAACATTCGCTGTGGCGTTCTGTGTGCAGAAACAATTGTTATTTCAAAAGTCACCCCAAGTTCTTTGAGAACTTCTCCGGCTTCGTTCATGATATGGAGATCAGAACTGCTTCCCATTATAATACCTACCAGTGGTTCGCTCATGCTATTATTTTTAGAGTGTCGGTTACCTGTTTTGTTTTGTTGCGTACGCTGTTCCAGTCAGACCCTGTTATCGTTACGTGACCCATCTTACGATACGGCCTGGTTTGCATCTTGCCGTACAAATGTAAATAAACCCCTCTGATCTTTAATATTTCGTCAAGGCCTTCATATATGGCTTCGCCTTCAAAACCCGGTTCGCCAAGCAGATTTATCATGATGGCAGGATGGATGGAATCAGTAGCGCCAAGCGGCCAGCCCATTATCGCACGAAGATGTTGCTCATACTGGGATGTGATATTCGCTTCAATGGTCTGGTGACCGCTGTTATGCGGTCTTGGGGCTATTTCATTCACCAATACTTCTTCATCGGGTGTTACAAACATTTCTACGGCAAGTATCCCCGTCATATCCAGTTTTTTGATAATATCCAGGGCGATATTTTTGGCTTTTTCTGCTACGGATTCACTTATGGCTGCAGGCGAAGCCAGATAATCCAGCAGGTTTTGTCCCGGATGAAAAACAAGTTCTACCACCGGGTAAACAGCTGTTTCCCCAGAAGTGTTCCGCGCTACGATTACCGCAATTTCCTTGTCGTAATCTACCTTTTTTTCCAAAAGGGATGGCCCCGACAAAGCCTCTTTAAAATCTTCTGGAACGAATATCCCTTTCACCCCTCTCCCGTCATATCCGGATGTCCGTATCTTCTGGAAGGCAGGGAGAAAATCCACATGGTTTGGCAATTCATCTTCATGGTCCAGCAACACAAAATCAGCTGTAGGGATATGATTTTTTTTATAAAACTGCTTTTGAAGTCCCTTATCCTGAACCAGTTTGATAACTTTAGGATCAGGATAGACAGTTTTACCCAGTCTTACAAGTTCTTCGAGTGCATCGGTGTTGACATGCTCTATCTCTATAGTAATAATGTCTGCTTTTAGGCCAAAGCCCAAAACATCTTCATAATCATTGAATGATCCGACAAAAAATTCAGAACAAATGCCGTTACAAGGTGCATCCGGATCCGGGTCGAGGACTATTGTTTTAATATTATAATTAACACATGATTGGATAAGCATGCGTCCCAGCTGGCCGCCTCCCAATATCCCGAGGGTACATCCTTTATAAAAACTGTCTGTCATGGCGCAAAGATAGGGGTCAATGGGATAATGTGATGATGTGTTAATCCCGAAGAAGTCGGGACAAGTTGTGCTATGTGTTGATGGGCTATCATGCTGATGAGATGACGTGCTAATTGAAAGACCAACAGATTCCAATCTTAGATTAGGGCCAATTAATTATTTTAAAGTCCCATAGGGACGAAATATTGGTAGAAGATTCGAATGAGATTTTTTTAAGTGCCATAGGTACGATCCCGAACGCTCGGGATCATCCCTACGGGATTCTGATACCCTCTCCTGTTAAACTTCTACAAATATGCCATCCCTCCGGGATTCAAAACAGTTAATATAAGCTAATTTGCACTCTCAAATAACTAATCCAATGATAAAGATAAATGAATCAAACGTTACCATCATGGTAGCAAATATGGATAAAGCCATTCTCTTTTATGAAAGCATTGGTTTTGAACTCAAAAACCGATGGGATGATCATTATGCCATGTTGACTGCAACCGGTATTACAATTGGGTTGCATCCCGGCCGTGAAGGAGCAATAAAGGAAGGCAGCAATATTTCCATCGGGCTGATGATAGACAACGCAGATGATGCGAAAGAGTTATTGGAAAGAAATAATATTCCATTTAAACTGGACGACGGCAAATCAGGTATTTACCTTCATTTCAAAGATCCTGACGGGACGGTGATTTATTTTACAGAGCCGAAATGGGAAAGGTGATAATTTAGTTTTGACAACTTTTTGAAAGTTGTCAAAACTAAAAGCGAAAAAAGTAAAACATTTTCAAAAATATTTTTGATTGTATCTTCTTGATTAAATACAAGTTAAAAAATATTTTTCATTAACACCCACCCACTTTGGCATCTCACTATATATGTACAATAAAAAGGCGTAAGGAATAAGGGGTAAGGCGTAAGTGAAAAAATGAATAACCGAATGAAAAGTCAAAACATAAACCGGCCTTTAAAGCCATTTCCTATTGATCTTTTATTGTTATCTATTGATAATCGTCAATGAGTTACGTGTAATATTCTTAAAATCAATATGTTGGAAAATAAAAAAAATAAAATCATTGTTATATCAATCCAAAATAGTTAAAAAGGGCATTTTTGGGAATTTATCAATAGGAAACAATGAAAAAGGGGGATTTTTGAAAAAGTGAATACCCGTCATCGGCGGGCTCGTCCATAAACTTTTTGCCATTGAAGGCAATATCAGTTCTTTATTTATTGTGCAGTTGTAGATTGGGCTCTCACCAATCAATCTTCAGGTCCAGCCTTTCTACCATTTCTTTAAACGCCGGGCTTTTCTCCATCAGATATTCCATTTTTTCACGGTCTGTATATTTTGCAGATTCCTGTTCAGGCATTTGTTCTACAGGAATTTCAAGAACAAATGGTTTTAAACCATATTTGGCAACCATAAAATCCACCATAGCCTGTTTTTCTTCCAGGAGCATATTTTTTACGACAGGATTTGAAACACGCAATACGACTTTGCCGGTATCAAACTGAGGGCTAATATTTTTAATGGCTGTATGCAGCGCTACGAGTTTCCTTTTAAAAACATGATCGAGATAAGCAGGCCATGCCTTTTCAAATGTCTCCGAATCAACCGATTCAAAAAATTCTTCTTCCACTTTGGCACTTGCAGCTGCTTTTTGTGCATTGATCACGTTTTCTTTGATCTTCTTAAGGTCGAAACTAAAACCGGAATCAGAAACTACGGAAGCAGATTGAGGAACATTTTCCCTTTTTGGAGCTGGTTGAACAGGCTGCGTTTGCAAGGAAACAGTAGATGACGGAATAATGGAACTGCTCCCCGAATAGCCTGCATCTACCCTTTCGGATTTTAGCCCAGGCTTTGGTTCAGGCTTTTTTTTTTCGCCCGATTCTTCCCATTCACCAATATTTAAAACATCGTTCAAAAAGCAAAGCTTCATCAATGCGAGTTCTACATGCAACCGCTGATTTTTGCTCGCTTTAAACTGAACATCGAAACTGTTTAAAATATTGAGTGCCGATACCAGGTAAGACACACTGGTTCTGGCTGATTGCTGAAGATATAAATTCTGAGTCCCTTCACTTAACTCCATCAATCGGACAGTAGTGGCATCCAGACTCAGGAGCAGGTTTCTCAAATGATCGCTGAGGCCATTTAAAAAATTATTGGCATCAAATCCCTTTACCAGTATTTCATCAAAGAGCAACAATAGCCCGGTCAGATCACGTTCAAGGGCATTATCGAGGCATTTGAAATAATACTCGTAATCGAGAACATTCAGATTATCAATCACATCACGATAGGTAATGATCTCCTCTGAAAAACTGGCCACTTTATCAAATATAGAAAGGGCATCTCTCAAAGCGCCATCAGCTTTCCTTGCAATCACATATAAACCCTCTTCTTCAGCCTGAATGCCTTCCTGGCGGCAGATATCTTTCAGGTGTTCAATGGTTTCTTTAATACCGATCCGGTGAAAATCAAAAACCTGGCAACGGGACAATATTGTGGGGAGTATCTTATGCTTTTCTGTTGTAGCCAGGATGAATATGGCATAAGGAGGCGGTTCTTCAAGCGTTTTCAAAAAAGCATTAAAAGCCGAAGTGGAAAGCATGTGAACCTCATCGATAATATATATCTTATACTTTCCACTTTGGGGCGCAAAACGCACCTGCTCATTCAGGCTACGAATATCATCAACAGAATTGTTTGATGCCGCATCCAGTTCATAAATATTAAAAGACTGGTGATTTTGAAAAGAAATGCAAGCATTGCAAATACCACAAGGCTCTCCGTCAGCAGTCAGATTTTCACAATTCAAGGCCTTTGCCAGAATCCGTGCACAGGTTGTTTTTCCAACGCCTCTTGGTCCGCAAAACAGGAATGAATGGCCAATATGTCCTTTTTTGATCGCGTTTTTCAGTGTCTGGGTCACATGATTCTGACCAATGACCGTATCAAAGGTGCCGGGACGATATTTTCTTGCTGAAACTGTAAAATTGCTCATTCTCTTACGAACATTCTGTTTTGATGTCTAGGTCTGCTTTCGTTAGCAAAGATACAAAGCTAAGCGGAATCTAAAAGGGTGAAAAAATATGGTTGAAGAAAATAATATCTGAGAACGCAACTCCTATTTCCGGGCCATCTTTTGGATAATTTTATCATCCAATATTATATAAGATAAAATCTTATCGCTACCCGTATTTTTCTTTTGAAATGTGTCCCAGAGATTTGCCAGTTTTTTTTGTTTGACAAGCGTGTCCTGTGTAAGAAAACTTGCCTTGATGAGTTTAATAAACAATTTAATATTCTTGTGTTCTGAAGATCTTGCACGAAGGCTTCTCTCAATATTACCGATAAGTTGTCTGCATATAACTTCTTCCTTCAAAATAGCATACTCAAATGCATGGAACAGTTTTAACTCAATATCCGCAAACCAGTATGGCTTTAAATTAATACTGCTTCTCAATTCATTGATTATAGAAGCTGATGCAGTATAATTCCCTTCATAATATTTGACAATGGCCTGGTATTTCTGAAACGAAATATAATTATAAACCTCTTCGGTTTCTACAAACAGATTCCGGATTATCGCGTCATTTTTTTCTTTTATTAGTTTATCGTCTCGGTTGGCAATATAGAAAGCAATTTTAGCATTTAAGAATTGAATAATGTGAAAATTAAGAATATAGCGATTGGCATGTTCAGCAATATGTTCAATCACATTTTTATAATGATAAGTTGCCCTTACCAGGTTATTTATCCTTTGATAATATTCAAAATACAAGGCCTCAATAATAAATTTAATATTATTATAAAATGTATCAAGAGGGTACTTGTCAAAAATTGCTTTTATATCTTTCAATGTGGAATCTATTTCCATTTCCTTTAGCACCAAAGCTTCTGAACTTGATACCGTAATGAGGAGAAAGTAAACTCTCATAATATTAAAAAAGACGAAAAGCCTGTGAGAACTATATAATTCGGCGATGTTTGATAATTCACGCAAAGAACTTTCAATTTTATCAAGCGTATCAGGATTGGCCGCGAGTTGGTACTCGCCGGCTAAAATCATAAAATCGTAAAAGATATTTTCCGCCTTTGCACTTGCAAGCGAAAATGCCACGAATTTATTATAGAGTCTTTCGTAGTGCATGTATTCTTCCCGGTACATATAAAGCCTGGCGAGGGAATGGTAAACTACAATAAGCTCATTAGAAAGATCATATTCAAGTAGTTGTTTCTCCAGCTCTTTAAGTGAGCGGATGGCTACCTGCTTATTGGTGCCATAAAGACTGGCCGGAACCCTGCTTACTTCGTTCATCAAAGCACTGATAGGATTCTCAACCTTTCTTGACAAAACAGCAGCTACTTTGCTGTGGAGTCTGGATTTTAGAGTATAGTAAGTACTGGGATTAATTTCCAGTATCTCAATCATCTGGGCATCTGTTACTACCTTATTGCGTGCAGTTTCCAGAACAATATGAGGCTTACTAAACTTGTCAGTGCTGATACTCGAAAGAAGCATTTTATAATCTTCTTCACTGAGCCTTTTTACAATCTGCATTAACGTTTCCATTGACTGGTAATTGGTTTATATGGTTCTTTATCAGAGGGTCCTGTAACAAATGTAATGCAATAACCTAAATTTCACCCGCAAATTTTAAATAAATACATTTAAAACGCATATTTATGTTGAAATCTTTTGAGCAAATATCTAATTTTATGTTTGAGAAGACATTAACCTTCTTAAAATTCCTGAATCAATTATTACTAATTTCAATCCCAGGATTTGCATTCTCTTTCAAAATGAATTATTTATTATCTTCGCCTGAAAAGTTAAACAGCAGCGATAAATTCAGAATATGAGACAGTTGATGAGAGGCGGTCGTTTTGGTTTTTTTATGTTTTTATTAGGGATGATTTGTATTTATAAGGTTGCATCAGCGCAACAAAGTGCAACTGATTTTTTTAAAATTGCCGTCAATTCGATGAAATATAGTGACTATAACAACACTATTTTTTTTGCAACCAAGGCGATAGAACTGAACCCAAAATTCGGAGCTGCTTACTGGAACAGGGCTATAGCATACGATTATAAGGGAGATTATCATGCGTCTATTAATGATTACGACAGTGCTTTAAAATACTATGCCAATAGTATTGATCTTACTACATTGCATAAAAACCGGGGAATGGTTTATAACGATATGCGCGAGTATGATTCTGCCATTATTGATTTTAACAAAGCCCTTGCGTTAACCCCTGATTATCCTCTGGCCTACTGGAACCGTGGCATTGCAGAAGATGGAATAGACCGGAGCGACTCTGCTGTGAAAGATTATACACGGGCGCTCGAAGATTTCGTTTCGGTAAATGATATTTGCCAACTCCACCTGCTCAGAGGCCTTGCCTATAAAAAATTAAAAAAGAACGAGAAATCCAATGCTGAATTTAAAGAAATCCTGAAACTGGATACTGCCCATGATTATCACAGAGCCTATGCCAAATATATTTTGGAAACACCCGATTCTGCCAGATATACAATCCGTACTGCGATAGTAAATGCGAAAGGGAATGCAGATGCGTACATGAATGCCTATTTTGATGCCGCCCGTTTATTTTCAGTAATGAACAACAAGGAAAAAGCAATAGGTTGTCTTGAAATGAGTTTTGATCTCGGCTACAAAAGATTCAATAATGTGGATGGCAGAGATTTTGACAATTTCAGAGATGATCCTGAATTTGTAGCCCTTGTTAAAAAATACAAGGATATGGCAAACAAGCCATCTCAAATAATCCCGCTACCCAAAAAACCCGTGGATAAGTGAAATATTCTTTAACAAAAAAGGAAATACGGATACTTAAACCCACCCATATTTCCCATTTAAGAATTACATATCCTTAATGATCTCATCTCCGAATTCAGAAGTTTTGAGCAAGGTGGCGCCTTCCATTTGACGGTGAAAATCGTATGTTACTCTTTTATTGTCGATGGCTTTCTCAATTCCTGAATAGATCAGGTTTGCTGCTTCCAGCCAACCCAGATGCTCCAGCATCATGGCTCCTGATAAGATAACTGAACCTGGATTTACTTTATCAAGTCCGGCATATTTTGGCGCAGTTCCATGGGTAGCTTCAAATATGGCATGACCTGTGATGTAATTAATGTTTGCACCAGGAG
>JABDBQ010000060.1 GCA_013288555.1 Bacteroidota bacterium
ACTTTAAACCTGCAATTGAACAAGGTATTAAGGAACAATTAGCTGAAATAAACATAATTGCAGAAAGTGCCGAGGCGCCCACTTTTGAAAACACACTGGTTGCCATTGAAAAAAGCGGTGAGTTGCTGCACCGTGTCAATGGCGTATTCAATCTGTTATCAGGTGCCAATACCAACCCTGTTTTGCAAAAAGTGTCAGAAGATGTCGCACCCGACCAGGCTGCAGCCAATGATGCCATATTTCTGAACACCAAATTATTCAAACGTGTGGAAGCCATTTATAACCAAAGAACTTCCCTGAAACTTGACCCTGAATCTTTGAGACTGGTTGAGTATTATTATCAGAAATTTACATTGTCAGGAGCCAATCTTTCTGATGCGGATAAAACAGCTCTTAAAAAAATAAATGCCGAAGACGCTACCCTCGAAGCCAAATACACAAACCAACTCCTGGCTGCTGCCAAAGCCGGAGCCCTGGTAATTAGTGATAAAACAGAACTCGCTGGCCTGAGTGATGCAGATATTGATGCCGCCGCTGCCGCTGCTAAAGCGGCCAAACAGGAGGGAAAATGGCTGATTCCTTTACAAAATACCACCCAACAGCCTGACCTGCAAATGCTGACCAACAGGGCAACCCGTCAGAAATTATTCGAAGCATCATGTAACCGTGCTGAAAAGGATGATTCTAATGATACCCGGGCAACGATATCTCGCCTTGCAGTCATCAGGGCACAGAAAGCAAAACTGATCGGGTACCCGAATTATGCTTCCCTGATACTCATGGACCAGATGGCCAAAAAACCTGAAGCCGTAACGCAATTCATGGACCGCCTCATACCAGCTGCAACCGCAAAGGCAAAACAGGAAGCCTCAGAAATTCAGCAGCTAATCGACAAGCAGAAGGGCGGATTCAAGGTACAGCCCTATGACTGGAATTTTTATTCAGAACAGGTGCGCAAAGCGAAATATGACCTGGATGAAGCCCAGGTAAAACCTTATTTTGAACTGGATTCCGTTTTGAAAAACGGGATATTTTATGCAGCGCATGAATTGTATGGCATCAGTTTCAAACAACGTACCGATTTGCCGGTATATAATCCTGATGTGAAGGTATTCGAAGTCTTTGATAAAGACGGGTCATCTATGGCCTTATTCTATTGCGATTATTTCAAACGTTCTAATAAAAATGGCGGCGCATGGATGGATAACCTCGTTGGCCAGTCGAAACTCCTGGGAACAAAGCCCGTCATTTATAACATCTGCAATTTTGCAAAACCAGCTGATGGTCAGCCTGCATTGATCAGTTTTGATGATGCCACAACCATGTTCCACGAGTTTGGTCATGGCCTCCATGGTTTGTTCGCAGACCAGCAGTATCCAAGTTTGTCAGGTACGGCTACAGCACGCGATTTTGTGGAATTCCCTTCACAGTTTAATGAACATTGGGCGTCATATCCTAAAGTATTCAACAACTATGCTAGGCATTATAAAACCGGCGAACCTATGCCACAGGCTTTGGTAGATAAAATCAAAAAAGCAGCAACTTTCAACCAGGGATATAAACTTACTGAAATCCTTGCTGCAGCTGATCTCGATATGCAGTGGCATACCCTTAGCGCTGATGCCCCAGCCCAGAATGTAGATATATTTGAAAAAGAGGCCTTAAAGAAAACACATCTTGATTTGTCTCAAGTGCCTCCGCGTTATCGCAGCAGCTATTTCCTTCACATATGGAGCAATGGTTATGCTTCAGGATATTATGCATACCTGTGGACAGAAATGCTTGATGACGATGCCTTTGCCTGGTTTAACGAACATGGAGGAATGACCCGTGAAAATGGCCAGCGTTTCAGGGATATGATCCTGTCACGAGGCAATACAAAAGATCTCGCAACTATGTATCGTGATTTCAGGGGCCGGGATCCTGAGATCGGCCCGATGCTGGAAAACAGGGGATTGAAATAGGGGTCAGGAATTAGGAATTAGGGGTCAGGAGTTAGGAGTCAGTGAATAGGATTAAAAATTATTCAATAAAAATTATAACAATGGAACTCAGTAATAATAAAATACTCATCACAGGCGGTGCAAGTGGTATCGGACTGGGACTTACAGAAAGATTTCTTAAAGAAAACAATACTGTGATTATTTGCGGAAGAAGAACTTCTGCTTTAAAAGAAGTTTCAGATAAATTCCCTTCAGTTATTACCAGGGTTTGCGATCTGACGGTTGAAGCAGACAGAATAAGTCTTTATACCTGGATTGCTGAAAATCATCCTGACCTGAATGTACTGGTAAATAATGCGGGAATCCAGCAATGGATGAAAATAGAAGATCCGGATTTTTATACCCGGATGAAAAATGAAATTGCCATTAATATTGAAGCTCCCGTACATTTGACAAGCTTATTTATCAATCTCAAATCATTGAGAACCATCATCAATGTCACTTCAGGACTTGCCTTTGTTCCGCTCACCAAAGTCCCTATATACTCTGCAACAAAAGCCTTTTTTCATTCCTTTACCTGGTCACTCCAGCAGCTTTTGAAAGCAAAAAATATTGAAGTGATAGAGATGGTACCACCGGCTTTGAATACCGATCTTGGTGGCAAAGGACTTCATGATACACAACCTCCTGTGAGTGCTTTTATCGAAGCCGTTTTTGAACAGATGAAGGAAGGGAAAAGCCAGGTAAGTTTTGGCTTTAGTGAAAACATGCTGAAAGCAGGACCGGAAGAAATGCAGGCGGCTTTCAGCAGAATGAATGCCAATTGATAGTTGATTTTATAAACCTAAATTGATCCCGGCAATATACCCGGTAGTCCAGGCAGCCTGGAAATTATAACCGCCGGTAATGCCGTCAATATTAAGCACCTCTCCGGCAAAAAACAATCCCGGATGCTTTTTGCATTCCATGGTTTTGAGATTTATTTCCTTGAGGCTTACACCGCCGGCAGTGACGAATTCTTCTTTGAAAGTGCTTTTGCCCGTAACGGGCATGTTCATTTGAAGCAGATTGATAACCAGCTTGTTGATTTGTTTATTGGAAACATCAGCCCAGCGCATTTCGTCAGGAATCTCACTTTGTAAAAGCATCCATTTCCAAAGTCGGGCAGGGAAACCAAAAGGGGAAAAAGTACCGGTTTGTTTTTTGTTTTCTGCTACCCGGATCTCAGAAATACGCGACCTGAGTTCGTCTTCTTTATAATCAGGAAGCCAGCTAACTGTTATACTGAACTGGTAACCTTTATCAGCCAGGTCCCGGGCGCCCCAGGCCGATAATTTGAGAATGGCAGGGCCGCTGAGTCCCCAATGGGTAATCAATAAAGGACCTCTTTGTAGCAACTTTGTGTCTGTAACCCGAATGAGGGCGTCCGGAACTGAAATCCCCGCCATTTCGTGTAATGATTTGTCAGCAATGTTAAACGTAAACAGGGAAGGAAGGGGAGGTATTATTTCAAGATTACAGTCACTTAACCAATCGAAAAACGACAATTTCGGTCCTCCACCGGCAGCAACAAGAACACGATCATACAAGTTGGAATTCCCATCCTGGAAGACCAGTTTATACCCATTTTCAACAGGAATGATTTTTGAAATTCCCGCATTCGTTTTGATTTTGACGCCTGATTTTTCTGCAACGGAAATCAAACAATCTGCTATGGTTTCTGAACGATCCGTAACCGGGAACATGCGGCCATCAGGCTCTGTTTTTAGTTTTACACCTCTGGATTGGAACCAGTTCATTATATCTGCCGGGGCAAACTGTTCAAATGCCCCTCTAAGCTCTTTATTACCTCGTGGATATCCCTGTATAAGTAAGCCATTATCAAAACAGGCATTGGTCACATTGCATCTCCCACCCCCTGAAATCAAAAGCTTGGAAAGAAGTTTGCCACTCTTTTCAAAAAGAGTAATATCTGCATCAGGGTTTGACAAAGCTGCTTGTATTGCCCCAAATATGCCTGCAGCTCCACCTCCGATCACCGCAATTTTCATAAATGAAATACAATTGAACCTGAAATTCTATAAAACATTTGGCGAATTTAAAGATAATAAACCGCTCCGGATAGATCAAAGGCCGATCATTTGATTACCAGGAACTCAACCTCAACTCAGAACAATTATTTCTCTTAATATGTCTGAACTATTGCTATTTTTGTCTTTGACACGATTCATATAAAATTACTAATACCAGCATTCAAATGGCAACTTTATTTTCAATTTTTCCCGCCTGGATTATTCTCATATTCACAATCTTGGTTTCATGTATTCTCACATGGGCCGCATTCAAAATACTCCGTAAACTTTTCACGTCAGAAGAACTCGAAAAATTTAAAGATGTGACAGGCATTTATGTAAGCATGATCGGGATATTATATGGTGTCTTCCTCGCATTCATTGTCATTGCCATCTGGGAAAATTATGACGGTGTAAAAAACAATATTGACAAAGAAGCTGATGCCCTGAGCAATATGTATCGTGATGCCAAAGGATTGCCACCTGCTACAAAGTATTCTATAGATTCTTGCGTAAAGCAATACGTAACTATTGTGGTAGATAAAGAATGGGCCACAATGTCAAAAGGAAAAGAAAGTAAATATGCCATGGATGCGTGTAGTAAACTTCAAACCCTGGTTATTAAATTTAAGCCGCATGACCTTGGGGAACAAGTTGTATATACAGAAATGCTATCAAATCTCAATCATCTTACAACTGCCAGAAGAATAAGGGTGAATACTGCCAATGCAGGGTTGCCTATGATTCTTTGGGTTATCCTTATTGGAGGGGGCTTCCTTTTACTGTTTTATATTGCCTGCTTCTATGTTGAAAATTATAAGTTCCACCTGTGGCTCGCTTTTGGAGTCAGCGGGTTGATCGCAATCTTATTATTTGTAGCACTGGAGCTTAACTATCCTTTTGTTGGTTCAGATGCCCTGAAGCCGGATTCATTTGAGGCATTAAAGACGCACAAGGTGCAGATTGACACAACTGCTGTGAACCCACCACCTACGGACACGACAAAGTAAGAAAAAAAGAGATAAACAGAAAAAGAAACAGTAAGTGCACGCATCTAAGGCGCTTTTGATCTCTTTCTCCTCCTTTTTCTCTTTCTGACATGGCGGAGAGAGAGGGATTCGAACCCCCGGTACGTATTACCGCACAAACGCTTTCGAGGCGCCCGCATTCAACCGCTCTGCCATCTCTCCAATACTAATAATCAATGCTTTCTAAATGCAAAGATAACTCTTTTTCAGCCCTTTTTCTCATCTGAAAATCTCTAAACATTTTGGTTAATTCAGACGTTTATATTATTAAAATCCGTATATTTGATTTCGTTAACTTTGATAAGAGGAGAGGATATGAATACCACGGTTGTAATCAGCAATCCTATGAAGCCATGGCTGGATTCCATAATATTGCATTGCTGGGTAGATAGTAGTTCGCTAATGCTGAGTATCCCTGAAAATATTGCGCGGCAATTGCAACTTGAAATTCTGGAAAAAAGAGAAGTAATCCTTGAAGATCGCAGTAAAGTAAAAGTTGCGTATGTCGGCCCTGTTAAATTAAGTTTTAACAATTGTTCCTGTTTTTCATGTGCTTTTGTTTTTGGAGATAAACCCACGCTTGGTGCTGTAAGATTAGATGAAATTGATTTTATAGTTCAGAACCGAACCCGCCCAAATATGACGGGTGCCATGTCCAGGCATACCATTTACCATTGAGGCTGATAAAATAGTATAGCACTGCAAAGTAGTTTTTTCTATATTGCAGGTCATTATTTTATAGCGAATGGTATTAAGCAGTATTGTTTTTCTTTTATATTTTTTACCAACCTTTCTTTTTGTATATTATCTTGCAGGTAAACGGTTTAAAAACCCGGTTATCCTTGCATTCAGCATTTTTTTTTATGCCTGGGGTGCACCTAAATTCATATTTGTAATCCTGGCTACAACTTTTGTCGATTTCCATATTGTAAGATGGATGTCGGTTTCGCCCTCTGTTCTCGGAAGGAAATTGCTGCTTTCACTATCTGTTTCAATTAATGTTGGACTTCTGGTCTATTTCAAATACAGCAATTTTTTTGTTGAGAATTTAAATGTTTTGTTGTCATTAATAGGGCATTCTGGCATAATGTGGGCCAAACTTATGCTGCCAATCGGAATTTCATTTTATACTTTTGAGACAGTGACTTACGTGGTTGATGTTTATCGCGGTGTTCATAAGCCATTGACGAAGTTCTGGGATTATCAGACTTATATCATTCTATTTCCCAAACTTATCGCAGGCCCTATCGTACGATATCATGAACTTGCAGATCAGATCACAGACCGGTCTCAAAATGATACGATTGACAATCGCTTGACAGGATTTTACCGTTTTGTGATCGGACTGGCTAAAAAGGTTATCATCGCGAACCATATCGGCAGCCAGGCTGACGCTATTTTTGCCATGGACTATCATACCATGGGCAGTTATACCGCATGGGTCGGAACGATGGCCTATACTTTCCAGATATATTTTGATTTTTCAGGATATTCAGACATGGCTATTGGTATCGGGAAAATGATCGGGTTTAAGTTCCCTGAAAATTTCAACAACCCTTATATCTCACAAAGTATTACAGAGTTCTGGCGCAGATGGCATATTACCCTCGGCAACTGGATGAAAAATTATCTCTACATTCCATTAGGTGGCAATAAGATCTCAGAGAACAGAACGTACCTGAACCTTTGGATTGTTTTTCTGCTTTCGGGATTATGGCATGGGGCTTCCTGGAATTTCGTGATATGGGGCGCATACAACGGTACTTTCCTGGTCCTTGAAAGACTTTTCCTGCTTAAGATTTACGCGCGCCTTGGAAGGCTTTTCAGAACGATAGTTACTTTCTTTATTGTCGCAATAGGCTGGGTGTTTTTCAGGGTGGAAAAGTTTAGTGATGCGGTTCTGTACCTGAAAAGAATGTTTAATTTTAAAACGGCTGTGCCCATAATTATTAGCTCAGAGTTTTATACATTTTTTGTGATTGCCGTAGTGTTCGCTTTTTTTGCATATCTGAAGCCCGGGCAAAAAATACAGGATGCCGTTTATTTCGGGCAATATTCTAATGCGAAACATATCGGTATGGCCGGAATTTGTATGGTCCTATTTATTTTATCGCTGAGCTTTATTACCTCTACCGGTTTTAATCCATTCATTTACTATAGGTTCTAATGGAAACAAGAGCGAAATTTTCCATGAAACATATTTTGTCAATAGCGTTCCTTTTTATCCCGTTAATTGCATTTATCCAAAGCAGAAATCATTTTTTTAAAAAGCTCAGACTAAAAGGAGATGTTATCACAGCAGGTGAAGCTTTGTTTTCTTTTTCAGGCTGGTTTTCCGGTGATTATCAAACAGAAACTGAAAAGTATCTGAATGACAACTTTGGGTTTCGGAATGTATGTGTCAGGATTAACAATCAGCTGGAATACAGTTTGTTCAAAAAAGTTAATGCTAAAGATGTTATTATCGGCAAGGACAATTATTTGTTTGAAGGCAGTTATATCAGGGCCTACTTTGGATCTGATTTTATTGGCGCAGATAAGATCATAGATCGAACCATGAAGATGAAATATATCCAGGACACTCTGGTCAAACTTCACAAAACACTCATCATTGTATTTGCACCAAGCAAGGCATCTTTTTATCCTGAATACATACCCGACTCATGCATTAAACAAAAAGGCAAAACGAACTACGAAGCCTATGCGCAATATGCAAATGGGCTTCACGTAAATCATATAGATTTCAATAAGTATTTTATTGAAAATAAGAACAAATCAAAGTATCCACTGTATCCCCAATATGGTGTCCATTGGAGTTTTTACGGCACTTGTCTTGCGACTGACTCACTGATCAGGTATATTGAGTATAAAAGGGGAATTCGCATGCCTCATATATTCTGGAATCAGGTAGATGTCAAAAATGCGTATGCCTTTAGTGATTATGATATTGCGGATGGTATGAACCTCCTTTTTAAGTTTGGCAAGCAAAAACTCGCTTATCCACGGGTTCAGTTTGAATCAGGTACCGGAAAGACAAAACCATCTGTTCTCGTAGTGGCTGATAGTCATTATTGGGGCATGTTTAACCTTGGAATTTCGCAGGCTTTCCTTCACAATGATTTCTGGTATTATAACCGTGAAGTCTATTCAGAAAAAGAACATGGATTATCCAGTCCGGGCCAGTTAACCCTGAAAAATGAAATTAAAGATCATGACGTATTTATTATTATGGCCACTCAATCTACATTGAATGACATGGGATGGGGATTTGTAGACAACCTTTATAATTTTTTCAAAGGCACTGCAGGCACAATTCCGCATTTTAATGAAAAAGTGGCGACTAAAAAATTATATATCCGAACAAACGCCAAGTGGATGACTGACATCGGGTTAAAGGCACAAAAAAAACAAATCAGTATAGATTCGATGATAACTCTGGATGCCATTTGGGTAGTAGAAGATGACTATAAAAAACAGTTACAATGGCAGCGGCAGGCTATCAAATCCAATCCCAAATGGATGGAACAGATAAAAATAAAAGCTAACGCGCGCAAATTGAGTGTTGACTCTATGGTAAACCTTGATGCCAAATGGGTTACAGATAATGCGGAAAAGCATTAATTTTTTGACAAATCAAATACGAGGGTTTGAAACATAATCATATCTTTGATTGTAATTATATTGTTTTCTACATAGTTATGTTATGAAAAGTATTTTTGTATTATGTTTTTTTATAAGTTTTACATATTTTGGTTATGCCCAGTATACTCAAATTCCAACTGGCAGATTTTCGGGTTTCCCTTATGGTCAGTCACAGGATAGCGGACTTAATCCTTCAATATGTGATACATTGAAATATATTTTCCGGCAGTTTACGGATAGCTTTTACATTAAAAAAGACACTGGCAATACTTCAGGCTATACTTCGAAGGATACTATAACAACATCCAAAATATATTCGGTTGACAGGTTGGATTCCTTGAATGATAATATCACAGGTTCTCCTTTTGTTTATATTATTCAGTATCAATCAGGGAATGATTCGGTCTGGATGTTTAATGTTTTCAGGAATGTCATAGAAAAAGTAAAAGAATGTCTGCTTGGAGGCATTGTAAAAGAAGCAGATGGACACCTTTCTCACGATCCGGAATATAGCCGGAACTTAAGATACGAATATGTAATTAAAACGTTGAAAGATGGCATGGATCCAAAATTGCGCAATTCCATTATAAGCATTCAATTTTATCCGGATACACGTGGAATTGTATCTGACAAGTTTGTGCTTTACAGGGTAAATCTGGTAATACATCCGTAGAAAGTTGAACATCCTGGCGTTATTTTATTTTTTGGATGGCTTCGGCTTTAAAGTTTTAATATATTCATGGCTTTTTATAAAGAATTCTGATAATTCATTGGTGTTTTTCAATAAGGCATCAGGCACAGTTGCATAATCTTTTTGAATAATGCCATAAGCACAATGATATCCTGTTTTGAATTTTTCAATGAAAGTTTCCAGTTCATTCTTTGGCAGTTTTAATGCCAGTTTCCCTTCCTTATCAAGGTATGAAAACATATGCCCATTTAAAGAGGTATATGGCACTGTGTCTCCCTTTCTTTCAAGTCCTGGAATTGTTTCTACCAGTTTTTCATAGAAAGCCAATTGTTCAGGATGCGGAAATGGAGTTGATTTTTTAGCCAAAATCTTTTACCCTTTTAATAACTTTTTTTATTCAATTCAATGCCCATTCTTTAAAACCTGGAAAATCCATGCCACAAATGAGCCAGCTCCCGTAGATATAGTGAACGTAAACTATTCCCGGACCTGAAAAGTTTGTAAAACTTCCGTCTTGCAATACGCAATCATAATCAAACCAGGCGTCAATATGCCCCATCTCTTGTTCCAGATCAAATACTGGAGCCATGTAGGCTAATTTATTTACCCTGAAACATTCATAAGAATCAAACCAGCGTTTTGCCTTTTCAATAAATTCTGTTTCATCCATAATAGTCCCATTCGCAAATACAAGTCCGCGATCAAGCTTCATATCAAGATTTTCATCTTTTTTGTCAAATAGCTGAATTAAAAAGCTGTCACATTGCCTGAAAATATCTTTGGCATGATTGGGATAAAACTCTTCATAAATGAAATGATTGACCATACCCGGAATATCCATCACATCCATTTCATGATTTATAAGTTCTTCAGTTACAAACCTGTAAATTTCAGATGCAGGTACATCATCATTATAATCCAAAGCAATATTGTTTGCTGCAAGAAGTTCAAAAATCTTCTCAAGTTCTACTTCAATCAATGCAGGATCAATCTCAGAAACCGGCGTAAAAACCGGGTTCCCGATAATTTCGCCAACCTTTTTTTTAGGTGCATTTTGATAAGATTCCTCGTATGCCCTTACATTTTTTAACCACTCAGCTTCCAGTTCAGGTGGGATATCGGCATTCCCTTCAAAAAATTTACCGCCAAATTCACCCTGTTGTTTTAATTTCTCAAGTTCGTTCTCAAATTTGAGATCATCATTTTCTTCCGGTTCCATAAATTTATATTTTGAGGTAAATATAAAAAAAATCAAATTGATAGTTTATCAGGTATCTATTTTTGTCGCTATTAAGCCCGTACTTTAAAAAGGATTAGTTATAATGCATCATTCCTGCTGGATTTTCACTAATTTGCGCCTCCTTTTGTATAAAGGATTGGAGAGATGGCCGAGTGGTTGAAGGCGCTCGCCTGGAAAGCGGGTAAATGCCAAAAGTGTTTCGGGGGTTCGAATCCCCCTCTCTCCGCCATTGCCCGCCGTAGCTTTCAGCGACGGCGGGCTTTTTATTTCTAGCTTCTGAATATTGAAATTATTGTAATATTTCATTATTATTGAACTATGAAGAAAATCAACTCATTGATATTATCTTTAGTTTTTATAACTTCCTGCAGCGGACAAAACAAAACCCAATCTGGGAAAATCGCAAATGAACCAAAGGTAATCACTGTGGGCCAACTGAAAATGATAAAGACCCAAGGCACCGATCAATATCAGAATGTCCATTGTGGGTTGCTCGATAAAGAAGGCAACCTTTGGTTCGGCACTACGGGGGAAGGAGTATATCGCTATGATGGGAAATCCTTCACTAATTTTACTGCGAAAGATGGTTTGAGTGATAATACTGTTTGGTCTATTTTGGAAGATAAAATTGGGAACATTTGGTTCGGCACTGATGATGGAGTCTGTCGTTACGATGGTAAAACTATTACCAGAATTCCGATCGCTGCAACCAATGCAAACAAGTTCTATCTCTTTAATTCACAAAATAATAACCCATCAGCAAAAAATGCGGTATGGAGTATTCTGCAGGATAAAAGCGGACAAATTTTGTTCGGTACAAGTGATGGCGTCTATTGCTATAGTGGAAAATTCTTTACCCGTTTTCTAGACAACACCAGTATCATAAATAAGAGTGGTCTGCACCTTAAAAACATTCAATGTATTTTCGAAGATAAAAATGCGAACATTTGGTTTGGCTCTGGATTTAGTGAGAATGAGGGTGTTTGCTGTTATGATGGTAAATCCTTGACCAATTTCAGACCGAATGGCGATGGATGGGTTCGGTCTATTTTAGAAGATAAAAACGGAAGCTTGTGGTTCGGCTGTAGAAGCCGTGGCGTTTGCCGATATGATGGGAAAACCTTTACCCCTTTTACGGAGAAAGAAGGGATTGGTAATCCTATTTTAAAAGATAAAGCAGGAAATATTTGGTTTAGTGGCGGTGAAAAAGAGAACGGGCTAGAAGGTGAAGGGGGTATATGGTGTTACAATGGTAAATCCTTCAAAAATTTAACTCCCATAGACGGTTTACTTGATTATTCAGTTTGGTCTATGGTAGAAGATAGGTCTGGAAACATTTGGGTAGGCAGCAGGGGCATGGGGTTGGTTCGATATGATGGAAAAATCTTTACTGATTTTACAGGGAAGGATCCAAAACAATAAGAGTGATAGCGACATTCAAAAAGTGGTTTAGAACGCATTAGTTTCTAATTACTTTCCATAAACCAATCCAAATCTCTCAAATCATCGAAAAAGTTCGAACTTCGTCCCCTTGAGTCCGCCATTCCCGCCGAAGCTTCAGCTCAAGCGGGCAGTTATTCCCGCATTCTATGCCTGTTGTGAAATTCTATCTTTGGAGCCAACTGATAAATCCGTCTTCCCACAACTTTATCATCATGCAATAAACTAAAAAAGCGGCTTTTACCGGCCGCTTTTTTGATCATCACAATTTAAGTCTTATTTAAAGAATTTGGTATTATAAGCCTGGCCATTCATGGTAAATCTGGCTATATAAAACCCGGCAGGAAGACTGCTTAGGTTTATTATTTTATCTGCACTTGTATTGATATCTGAAGACAATATCTGCTTACCATCCATACTATACAAAGCCATCTGCGCCATGCAGTTATCACTATTAACAAAATGAATGTTCAGATTTCCATTGCCATAGAAGGCATTTATTTTACTGGAGGCATAAATAGTTTCATCAATGCCAGCTGTATGGCTTGAGCCTGTTACGACAACATCGGTCATGGCATAATTTCCTGCAGCCTTTTTTGGAATAAATGTCCATTTAAGATACAAATGCGCTGCGCCTATTACATTAGCGGGTAGTGCTATCCCTTTGCCACCATTGGTAATGCCATAAGTGTTGCCGACAAAATTTCGGGTATGGCTTATGGTATCCCAGGTAGTACCATCTATGCTGTATGCTACACTATTACCAGAGTCATTGCTTGCTACCCATTTTGGAGAAAACATTTCAACCCAGCTCACATAGATGTTTTTGTACCCTGTCGTCGTTTTTCCAGTGAAAAGATCAGGTGAGGTAAGTGTAGAAACTGTGTCAAGTGAAACACCATAAATAGCTCCATGGCTTGGGTTGGCATCAGCGCAAAATGAAAAAAGTACAGGAGGTGTGGAAGTGGCATCAGCATTGTCTGCAGTAAATACCCATTGTTTTTTACCTCCGGCAGTACTCCATCCGCTGGGGAGTTTTGGATGCGCACTTGTATCGGCTTTGCTTTTAAAACTATCTGCAAAAATAGTAGTCTGTGCCTGAGCAGAAGAGTAAAAGAACGGGCTTGAAAGGCATATAATTGCCGTTAAAGCTGTTAATAATCTGTTAAAGTTTATTTTCATATTCAATCCTTTTTTTGGGACAAAATTAGGATTGTAAAGAGATGGTAATATTTAATTACTGTTAAGAAATTGTTGACTGAATGTCTTTAGGCTTTTTAAAATTTTGAAGCCGTTATCTATTGGTTTATTTTCATAATTCATTATAAATTAACTAAATAGCCAATCAAGCAAACTTTTCTTAAATCCAAACAAGATTCCTTGTCGTATATTAACAATTTTATTAACAATACTTTATGAGAAGACCAAGTACTCGAATCGCTACGCGATTGGGCCGCATTTTTTTGCTGGCCATCATGATTTTGGGTTGTCGGTATGGTTATGCTTCAAGCCACAGAGAAGCACCGCTGATATCCAATGATCCACTGGCGGACAATACCGATTTGTACGCCTTCCGCAGTCCGGATGACACCTACAGCCTGCAATTCTATGCTTGTCACATCATCCTCAAGGCGCCTGCCATTAGGGAATCCATCCATGTTCGGTATAAACTGCGTTTTTGCGCTCGCATTAAACCTGGAATCTGTAATACCCAATACTGCTGCCTGTACCAATCCATCCGGACTAAAATCAGGGCTGTTTCTTGGTGTTACCGGGGTACTCATATTCAGTCGAAGCATATCTCCCAATGTTGGCAAAAAGTTATTTATAAAAGGTTTGCCCGCTGAAAGGGGATTGCCTGCTGCTTTCCCTGTTACCAACTGGTATGGCGCAAGGTTTGGCACACCTGTATAAAATATTGGCAGTATATCAACGGCACGCGGGCTGTGATTATCCGGCAAAAGGATATTGCCAAAAATGGTTGGATCGAGCGCTGTCCCTGTCAGTGCTGCATTGCCTTTTAACACATATAAACCAGCTTTGGTATTTCCAAAATCGACAAAACCTAATGCGGTATAAGAATGCCTCTGAATGCGCAATGCATTGAAACCGGGAACAGCACCACCATACTGGCTGTTATCCATATACAAAGCCAGTTCCGGATTTTCAAAATAAGGTGCAAATTGAAGATCACTGTCAGGTCCAACGGCATTCCAATGGTCTTTTTGCCCCACTGGTATAATTGCCTCATTAGTGAGCGGCATTCCCAGACGTGAGACCTGAACCCAATTCCC
>JABDBQ010000061.1 GCA_013288555.1 Bacteroidota bacterium
GTTTACCCAGGCGGAAATGTGAATGATATCCGGATGCAATGGAATGGGCTTGAAAGCATTAAAAAATTCAAAAATTCAAAGATTGAATATTCCTGTTCACTTGGAAAAATGGTTGAAAGCAAACCGCTTAGTTTTCAGGGAGAAAATCTTGTAAAAAGCAGTTTTATTCAAGAAGATAATCGTGTCAGTTTTAAGGTTGAGAGATATGATAAAACTAAAATATTAGTTATTGATCCTTACCTTATTTGGGGGACGTATTTTGGAGGTAACAAGACAGACAATGGATCAGGTGTTGCGACAGACAGTACAGGGAATGTATTTATTACAGGAGGAACCTACAGTACATCAGGAATCGCCACGACCGGGGCATTCCAGACATCATATACTGGAGGATTAAATGATTATGGGAATGCTTATCTTGCTAAATTCACCAACGACGGTAAAATACAATGGGCTACCTATTATGGGGATAGTAGCGATGCGTTAAAAGTTTCAACAGACAAATTAGGGAATGTATTTATTACAGGAGAGACCACTGGCAGATCTGGAATTGCTACCAAAGGAGCATACCAGACCAGTTATCATGGTATGGTTAAAGGGGTCTTGACAGGCGATGCCTTTCTTGCAAAGTTTAATTACCAGGGCTTTAGAGAATGGAGTACATATTATGGAGGAAGCGGAGAAGTATACACCTATGGATACGGAATTACAACTGATAATCAAAGAAATGTATATTTTTCCGGAGAAACAACCAGCCCTACTGGAATTGCAACTAATGGTGCATTTCAAACACACTCAGGAAATGAAGATTTAGGTGGAGGTAATGAATACACTGTTGGTGATGCTTTTCTGGCTAAATTTAACACTAATGGAGCCATTCAATGGGCTACTTATTACGGATATGATGGCAGTAAATTTGGAAACAGAGGAGAAACCACAGGATATAGTGTTGCTACGGATGGCACAGGAAATGTATTTATTACGGGGGCTACTGGGTGTTCTACAGGAATTGCAACCAACGGATCCTACCAGTTTTCATTTACAGGGACATTTCCCGTTTCCGCGGAGTTAGATGGGTTTATAGCAAAATTTGACAGCTCGGGATCACTTAAATGGGGGACCTATTTTGGCAACTCATTCACAACTGTTCACGGAGTAGTCGCTGATCCTTCAGGGAATATTTTCATAACCGGTTCTACATATGATACAGCTTTAGCTACCTCCGGGGCATACCAGACTAAATACGGAGGCGGAACAGATGCATTTCTATCAAAATTTAATTCAAAAGGAATGCAATTATGGGCAACTTATTATGGAGGTAAGTTGGAGGATTATGCCAATGCAATTACTACAGATAATGCTGGAAACATATATATAACAGGAGGATCACAGAGTATATCTGGCATTGCTACAAGTGGCGCATATCAAACAGTCCATTCATTTCCCAATCCTGCTACAAACATGGATGGTTTTCTTGCAAAATTCAGCAATTATGGTGAGCTTACCTGGGCAACTTATTATGGAACCTATGGAAATGGAGCGGATGTCTGCACTGATCGCGCAAACAATGTTTATATAACAGGAAGTACAGGAAGTGACTCAGATATAGCCACTTATAATGCATATCAACGATTTAATATTGGCAATGGCAATGACGCCTTCCTCGCCAAATTCAGAATCGTTGCAAATAATGATGCAGGCATTGCATACTTTTCGGGACCACCTCCTTCTGTTTGCGCCGGTATTAAGCCGGTTCGGGTCCTGTTGCAGAATTATGGGCTTTATCCCCTGGACTCTGCAACCATAAACTGGTCTGTAAATGGAAAAACACAGCCATCTTACCACTGGATCGGCAAGCTGGCTTCTGATAGTTCTATATCGGTTATCGTTGGAAATTATGACTTTAATAACGGCATATATACGATAAAATCATGGACCTCAAATCCTAATGGAGTGTTTGATTCATTCCCCGGAAATGACACTTTTACCACGATAATCAATGTAAATGCGCCTCCACCCATTGCCAACGTAGGCCAAAGCAGTTATGCCATTTGTCATGGCAGCCGTATCAAAATAGGGGCCAATGCGCAACCGGATTTTATCTATTCATGGACCTCCGTTCCGGCAGGGTTTAGTTCAACGTTGCCAGACCCGGTAGTTAATCCTGCATCAAATACGGTTTATGATCTTACTGTAACAGATACGCTTACGGGATGTACCAATAAAAATTCCGCGAATGTGACGGTCAGCCTGCTCCAAGCCCCTGTTATCAATGTTGGCAAAAATCAAAGCATTTGTTTTGGGGCATCGGCACAGATCGGATCGCCTGCTCTGACCGGAGACACCTATTCCTGGACTTCAAATCCGTCTGGTTTTAATTCTACTATTGCCAATCCCAATGTGACTCCGATTCAAACCACTTCTTATTTATTGACCGTCACCAGTCCCCAAGGCTGTACCAATTTCGATTCGGTAATAATCACTGTCAATCCACGGCCACACGCTGTCGCTGGAATACCTCAAAATATTTGTTCAGGCACTGTCATTCAGCTTGGTGCTTCTCCTGTGGCAGGCCAAATATATAATTGGACCTCAAAACCTTCCGGATTCATTTCTAACCTAAGCAACCCAATTGACAGTCCCACAATAACTACTGTCTATTATCTTAAACAAATAATTTCTTCAACCGGATGTGGAGATTCTGATAGTGTACTATTCACAGTTATTCCCCGTCCGGATTTACAGTTTGATTCAAAATATATTGGAGGATTTGAATACCAATTCTCAGTGAATAGTCCAAATAATCCTGCCTATCAATATCATTGGTTTATTTCGAATAATTCAAGTGGGACAGCGGATACCGCATCGGGGTACAAGCTTTCATATATATTTCCGCAAAATGACAAATATAGTGTTGAACTAAGGGTCAGTTTGCCGGGATATTGCATGGTATTAAATAGAAAACTGTTTGATATCAATGAAGCCTTTTCGCTGAATATCTTTCCCAACCCATTTGATCTGCAAACCGAGATTCAATATACCCTCATAAATCCTGCCCATGTCAGAATATCGTTAATTGACGAAATAGGAAGAAAAGTGGGCACATTGGTAGATAAACAACAGAACAAGGGCGAATACGATCTGAAATATGATGGTGCGGCCTGGAAAGCCCGGTCGGGTATGTATTTTATAGTATTTCAATTGGATGACCAGGTTATTGTGAAGAAAATTATTCAGCTGGATTCGATATTTTATTGAGAAAGAAATTTCCCGCAGATCGCGCAGATTTACGCAGAAATCAAATACGAACCGCAAAGAATACAAAGGTATCGCAAAGATCGCAAAGATTTTCCACGAAGCATAAGCGACATTCAGTACTCATGCGTCAGCAATTCCCCTCCTTTAGTAAGCCTGTCCCGACTGTCCCGACTTCTTCGGGGACTTCTTCGGGGAGGGGAAATCCGAGAGGATTTTGGAATTTAAGGCCAGCTTGTCCCGACTTATTCGGGAGGGTGGTTCGGTGGATACGCATCAATGTTTATTAATTCCTGTCCGTGGTCGGCGTCCCCGCCGATCACCCGAAAATATATCTACTTAGTAAAAGAAGCAGGTTGGCGGGGACGCGGACCTGGGACAAACTCACATTACTCCCGAATAAGTCGGGACACTTGTTGACTGCTGGCCGATGACTGATAACTGATTTATACCTTAACTTCGCCCCAATTACTATGCATATAGATATTATTACCATATTCCCAGGGATGTTCAGGGGCTTTCTGGAAGAGTCCATTGCAAACAGGGCACAACAAAAAGGACTTGCGGAAATTGTAATTCACAATCTGAGAGATTATAGCATTGATAAAAGAAAATCTGTAGATGACTATGCCTTCGGGGGTGGTCCGGGTATGGTGATGACCCCACAGCCTTTGGTTGATTGCATTGAAAGCCTTCAAAAAGAAAGGAAATATGATGAAATTATATTTCTAACTCCTGATGGAGAGTTGTTTACCCAGGCTTTGGCCAATGAACTGTCGATGAAAAATAATATTGCCATGGTATGTGGCCATTACAAGGGTATCGACCAGCGGGTAAGGGACGGCTGGATCACCAGGGAAATATCGATCGGCGATTATGTCCTCAGTGGCGGAGAATTGCCGGCGGCAGTACTTACAGATGCCCTTGTGCGACTTATCCCGGGCGTTATATCAGATGAAAGTTCTGCATTGTCAGATTCATTCCAGGGCGATTTGCTTGATGCGCCAGTTTATACACGTCCTGCAGATTTCAGGGGGATGAAAGTTCCGGAGGTACTTGTGAGCGGAGATTTTGCAAAAATAGCAGAATGGCTCTATCAGGCATCAGCTGAAAAAACAAAAAAAAGAAGGCCCGGTATGATTGATGAATAAAATCACATAATTTCACATTCATATCCACAACTTTAAAACCAAAAAATAACATATAATCTTCAAATCTCATTTTTTTAAAATGAGAATCTTTATACCTTTACGGCATTGAAAAACGCACCTTTAAGAGGACTGCAAATATTGGCAGACTTCTTGTATCATCGTCTAAATAAGAAAATTCAAAAAGTGTAAAAATGAAAAAGTTATCTAAATTTTTATTGGTGGTGATCCTATTTACAGGCGCTACCTTTTCTAACCCTATCCGATCCTTTGCGCAGGATCAAACGGTGGATTACCAGGTTTTTTATGACAACCTGGCTCCTTACGGATCATGGGTAAATATGGATCCTTACGGAAGTGTATGGATACCAAATGTAGGCCCGGGATTTTCACCCTATGCTTCTAACGGATATTGGGCCTATACAGACGATTATGGATGGACATGGGTCTCTGATTTTGACTGGGGATGGGCGCCATTTCATTATGGCCGCTGGGAACACAAACATGACATGGGATGGTTCTGGATTCCTGATTATACCTGGGGGCCTGCATGGGTTGAATGGAGTTATGGTCCCGGTTATTATGGTTGGGCTCCTCTCGGTTATGGCGTAACTGTCGATATGGCTTTCGGCGGCGGATGGCATCCTCATGACAGGCGCTGGTGTTTTGTAAATGAAGGCTATATGGGAGACAGGAACATCGGAGGCCATTATATACCCAGGGATAGAAACACCTCAATTATTGCAAATACGCATATCATTACCGAAAGGCATGAGGACAATAACCGGCATGCAGTGTACATCGCTGGTCCACGGAGGGAGGATGTTGCCAGAATTACACATAGGGACATCCAGCCATTCCATATAGCCGAAAGATCAACCCCGGGTCATGGCGTATCCGGAAAGACGATTAATATTTACAGGCCGCAGGTGCAAAACAGACCAACGGCAGCTCCAAAAAAGATTGAAGACCCACATAATATTACGCCTGTTCAGCAAAGAAACGATGATTACAGGAAAACACAACCGGTAGAAATACATCCTCAGATCATAAATACACAGCCATTTAGTGTAAGGCAACAACAGCAGCAACAACCACGTCCCCAGCCTCAGCAACAACAACAGCAGCGTCAGCAGCCTCAACCACAGCAGAGACAGCAGCCACAAAGGCAGCAAGCGCAACCGCAACAGAGACAGCAACCGCAGCAACAACCAAGACAGCAGCAATCTGCACCGAGAATGCAAAACAATAGCGGTGGCGGCGGAAGACGTTAGAAGATAAATAATCAACTCATATCAAATAAAGCCCGTTGGTTCCTTATTCCGACGGGCTTTATGCTGTAAGAATATTCCAGCTAATTTTTAAGAAGAGGTTCCCTATTTTCAAAATTTGTTCCTATCTTTGCGCCTCTTTTAAAAGAAAAACCATGCACAATCTCATCAAAGAAGTTCAGGAAGAACACCTCAATAAAGAAGTACCCGATTTCAAAGGCGGCGATACCGTTACCGTTCATTACAGGATCAGGGAAGGAAATAAAGAAAGAATTCAGCCTTTTCAAGGCGTAGTTCTGCAAGTGAGAGGTTCCGATACCACCAAAACCTTTACCGTTCGTAAAATATCTGACGGTATCGGCGTAGAAAGAATTTTCCCCTTGTTTTCTCCAAATATTGAAAAAATCGTAGTCAATAAAAGAGGCGCTGTGCGTCGTTCGCGGATTTTCTATCTGCGTGGCCTGCAAGGCAAAAAATCAAGGATTAAGGAAAAAAGAGTTTAGTGTTAAGTTGTTCAATAATTTTGCAGAAAAAGGCCGTCCAACGGCCTTTTTTCGTTATTGCAAAAGGAGTGAGAGGTTAAAAGTAAGAAGTGAAAAGTTTTCACTTTGTGAATGATTTAGGGCTCAAAATCGTTCTATCTTTGCATATGTCTTGCTGCGATTAATATTGATCATGTATGCAGTTTAGACTTATTCCTTATCCCTTATGACTTACGCCTTATAAATGACTGAAAATTACCTTTCTGATCTGAATGAAGTGCAGCGCCAGGCCGTTGAACAAACGGAAGGCCCTGTTATGATCGTTGCCGGTGCCGGGTCAGGTAAAACAAGGGTTCTGACATACAGGGTTGTACACCTGGTACAAAAAGGAGTAGACCCGTTTAATATCCTTGCCTTGACTTTTACCAACAAGGCGGCAAAGGAAATGAGGAACCGGATTGAAAAAATAGCAGGAACCGATGCCAGAAACCTCTGGATGGGAACTTTCCACAGCATTTTCGCAAGAATATTGCGTTACGAAGCAGCAAGGATCAACTATCCCAATAATTTTACAATTTACGACAGCGAAGATTCCAAAAGCCTGATTAAAACCATCATAAAGGAAGAAGGGCTCAATCCTGATATTTATAAAGCCGGAGGCGTATTATCACAGATATCCCTGGCTAAAAACAATTTCGTTACCGTATCAGAATACATCAGTAACCCGGAAATACAGGCAAATGATATTGCCAACGGCAAACCTAAAATCGGGTTGCTCTATGAATTGTATGTAAAAAGATGCTTCGCTTCAGGGGCCATGGATTTTGATGATCTCCTGCTGAAAACCTACCAGCTTTTTAATGATAACGCGGATATCCTGAACAAATACCAGCAGAAATTCAAATATGTGATGGTTGATGAGTACCAGGATACCAATCATATCCAGTATCTAATCATTCGCAAGCTTGCCGCTGCCAACCGCAACATCTGCGTGGTAGGTGATGATGCACAGAGCATCTATGCTTTCAGGGGAGCTAATATCAAAAACATTCTCAATTTTGAGAAAGATTACCCCGAGCTGAAAGTCTATAAACTGGAACAGAACTATCGTTCCACCAAAAATATCGTTGAAGCCGCTTCTGATGTTATTAAAAAGAACAAATACCAGATAAACAAACAGATATGGACGGACAATGAAGAAGGGAATAAGATAAAGGTATTTAAAGCACAGACAGATAATGAAGAGGGTTCATTTGTTTCTCAATCGATATATGAAGAGAAAATGCAGGCCCGGAACAGCAATAGTGATTTTGTTATCCTGTACAGAACTAATTACCAGTCCCGTGCTTTTGAAGAATCATTACGCAGGTTAAACCTTCCTTATCGCATTGTAGGTGGTGTTTCTTTCTATCAACGGAAAGAAATCAAGGATATACTGGCTTATTTTCGCCTTGCCATCAATCCGCGTGATGAAGAAGCATTTAAACGGGTGATCAATTATCCTGCCCGTGGAATCGGAGATACTACCGTTAATAAAATCCTTCTTGTGTCCAAAGAAGAAGGACTTAGTCTGTGGGATATCGTTCAAACCCCTGAATTGTTTGGCTTTGACTCGCGTGTCAGGAAAGCGCTTGCAGACTGGAGCGATATGATAAAACTCTTTTCGTTGGAAACCGAGACAAAGCCAGCTTCAGATGCCGCAATGGAGATCGCCAAGCGTTCCGGCATTCTCAAACACCTGTTTGAAGATAAAACAATTGAAGGAATCAACCGTTATGAAAACGTACAGGAGTTGTTAGGCGCGGTGAAAGAATTTACAGAACGTACCGATGTGGAAGACAAACACCTGGGCGTATTTATGCAGGATGTGTCCTTACTGACAGATGCCGACCAGAAAGATGATGACGATGATAAAATTACATTGATGACCATCCACCAGGCAAAAGGACTTGAATTTCCTTATGTATATATCGTTGGACTGGAAGAAAACCTCTTCCCTTCACAGATGAGTATGCAAAGCCGTGAAGATCTTGAAGAAGAACGACGCTTGTTTTATGTAGCTCTGACCCGGGCCAGGCAGAAGGTATTTTTATCTTTTGCCATGCAGCGGTTCAGGTGGGGAAGCATGGTGCACTCAGAAGCCAGCCGGTTTATTGACGAAATAAACCCGAAATTCCTTGATTACCAGGTAAAATCTGCTAAAAAGGACCATGAACCGGTTGGTACCGGTACTTATACTTCTCCTAAACCAGTTCGCCCCACACCACCTCCTGTAAACTACCAGCCCAGTGCCGATTTCGCACCAGAGGATGTCAGCGGCCTGCAACCCGGCATGGAAGTGGAACACAACCGTTTCGGAAAAGGAAAAGTGGTAAATGTGGAAGGCAAAGGGGATGATAAAAAAGCTTTGATCGTTTTTGGCGAAATCGGAGAAAAGCAAATCCTGATAAAATATGCCAAAATGAAAATATTAAACTAAATTCGCTCTATTCTTTATACCACTCACTTAAATCTATGAAATATAATACCTCGCGCGTCGAATTAAAATTCCCGGAGTATGGTCGTGTTGTCCAAAAGATGGTTGACCACATCAAAACCCTTCCCGACAAAGCCGACAGAACAAAAGCCGCAAATACGCTAGTAAACATCATAATATCATTAAATCCGTCACTTAAGGAACAATCAGAATACAAACATAAATTATGGGACCATTTGTATTATATAGCTGATTTTGAATTTGATGTAGATGCACCTTTCCCTCCTCCACTACCGTTGGAGCTAGCCCCGAAACCTCAGAAACCCGCTTATTCAAGCAATCATATCAGGTATCGCTTTTACGGCAAAAACGTGGAGCGCATGATAAACAAAGCCATTGAAATGGAAGAAGGTCCTGAAAAGAATGCTTTTGTGAACGCCCTGGGGTCTTATATGAAAATGGCCCACCGGGTATGGAATGAAGACAAAGTACCTGATGAGATTATCATTCAACACATTAAGGAGTTTTCAAAAGGAGCTATAGAAGTCACTGAGATCAATGAGTTTGCCGCCCACAACGAAAACTTCAACCCACCCAAGAAAAATAACAACCAGCAAAACAACAGTGGTGGCGGAAGTAAACATAAAAAGAAAAAGAACTTCCGAAAGAATAACTATTAGACATGGACGCTTTTGAGATACATGGCCCTGTAAAGCTTAAAGGTGAGATCACACCACAGGGGGCTAAAAATGAGGCTTTACAGATACTGGCGGCCGTATTGCTCTCTGACGAAACTATTACCGTTCATAATATTCCCGATATCAGGGATATCCAGAAACAGATAGAACTGCTTGCCGGCCTTGGCGTTAAAATAGAAAGATTATCTGCCAATTCCTACTCATTCAAATCTGACAATCTCAATCTCGGTTACCTGGATTCGAGCGAATTTTACAACCTTGGCGGCGCTATCAGGGGTTCGGTTTTATTCCTTGGCCCATTATTAGCCAGGTTTGGGCGTTGCGTGATTCCAAAACCGGGAGGTGACAAGATCGGAAGACGGAAACTGGACACTCATTTCCTCGGGTTACAAACTTTAGGCGCTGATTTTCATTTTGATACGCACAAAAGCGGGTATATTGTAACCACCAAAGGGCTCAAGGGTGCTTATGTACTTCTTGAAGAAGCTTCCGTTACAGGAACAGCCAATCTAATTATGGCGGGCGTACTGGCAGAAGGCATTACACAGATTTACTTCGCGGCTTGCGAACCTTATATCCAGCAGTTATGCCTCATGCTCAATAATATGGGGGCACATATCGAAGGTTCTGGAACCAACCTGATTACCATTCATGGTGTCTCGAAACTTCACGGATGTGAGCACACCTGTCTGCCGGATATGATCGAAATAGGCAGTTTTATGGGATTGGCAGCCATGACGCAGTCCGCAATCACTATAAAGAACTGTCGTCCTGATACTTTAGGGCTCATTCCTGTATTTTTCAAAAAGCTGGGATTGAAATTTGAGATAACGGAAAATGATATTATTGTACCGGAACAAAATATATATGAGGTAGATACCAATATGGATGGCTCTATTCTCACCATTTCTGATGCACCGTGGCCGGGTTTCAGTCCTGACCTGCTCAGTATTGCGCTCGTCATGGCAATCCAGGCCAAAGGAAATGTCCTTATACATCAGAAAATGTTTGAAAGCCGATTGTTTTTTGTTGACAGTCTGCTGGATATGGGTGCACAGATCATCATCTGCGACCCGCATCGTGCTACAGTTATGGGCCTTGCCCGTCAGCATAAACTCAGAGGGATAAAAATGCGCTCTCCTGACATACGTGCAGGTGTCGCACTGCTTATAGCTGCTTTATCAGCCGAAGGCAAGAGCACCATCCAGAATATTGTTCAGATAGACCGGGGATATGAAAAAATTGATGAAAGATTGAATTTGTTGGGCGCCGGAATTGTTAGAATCAAAAATAGTGAGAGTTAACAGCAAAGCTGATTTGCTGACAATTTTCAAAAAGTCGTCAAAATGAAAAAAATACATTTTATACTTTTTTTACCTTTACTGCTATTATTCTCAAGCTTTTATAAGCAGGATACCGGTATCGCTCTGGGAAATACAGCCCCTGAAATAGCCTTGCATGACCCCACCGGTAAAGTATTAAAGCTGTCTTCACTCAGAGGCAAATACGTCATACTCGATTTCTGGGCATCATGGTGTCCTCCATGCCGCCGTGCAAATCCGGGTTTGGTACGCATATATAAAGAATTCAATACCATGGATTTTGAAAATGGCAAAGGAATGGCTGTTTTCAGTGTTTCACTGGATAAGGAAAAAGACCAGTGGGTGGGTGCCATAAGCGCTGATAAGCTTGAATGGCAGCATCATGTAAGCGATTTAATGGGTTGGAATTCTTCAGTAGTTTATATGTATCATGTAGAGTCAATCCCATCAAATTTCGTCCTGGATGGAGACGGTAAAATCATTGCGAAAAACCTCGAGGAAAGTGCCCTTAGAGCATTTTTGACATCCAAAGAAAAAAAATAGACTCCGGCTGACATTTTGACAACAAAAATGCTTTGGCAGACAAGTTGCAATAACCCGGATTGAAATTATATCACAATACTATGTTCGGAAAGAAAAAAATAGAAATCGAAGACGATATGGGACAGGATAATCATGAAGAAAATCCGGAAGAACTTCCGGCAGAAGAAATGGGAGAAGAAGTTAAGGATATTACAGTTGATGATGAAGAAACTGAAGGAAGAAAAACCCCACAGAATGATACTGAAAAACTTGCCGACCTGAATGATAAATATCTTCGCCTGCATGCGGATTTTGAAAATTTCAGAAGGCGGACAAACAAAGAAAAATCTGACCTCATCATGTACGGGAATAAGGAATTATTCCTAAAAATCCTACCGGTTTATGATGATTTTGAGAGGGCTATGGAACTAATGGAAAAGTCTGATAATAAGGAGGCTATAGTTGATGGCATAAAGTTAATATTTAACAAATTCACGGCCATATTGCAGCAGGCAGGCCTTAGAGAAATCGATGCCAAAGGAAAAGAATTCGATCCTGAGATTCATGAAGCAATAACCAAAATACAGGCATCGCCTGAAATGAAAGGAAAAATTGTGGATGCCCTGCAAAAAGGCTATATGCTTAACGATAAAATTATTCGTCATTCTAAAGTAGTTGTAGGAGAATAAAATGGCGAAAAGAGACTATTACGAAGTTCTCGGTGTAAGCCGTACTGAAACTTCAGATGAAATAAAAAAGGCTTACCGAAAACTTGCTATAAAGTATCATCCCGATAAAAATCCGGGAGATCATGCATCTGAAGAGATGTTCAAAGAAGCTGCTGAGGCTTACGAAGTCCTTTCTGATGGCGACAAAAGAGCGCGTTATGACCGTTTTGGACACCAGGGCGTGGCAGGAAATGGTTTTGGTGGCGATGGCAACATGAATATGGAAGACATATTCTCCCATTTCGGTGATATTTTCGGCGGCGGAGGTTTTGATTCCTTTTTTGGAGGAAGCAGGGAACAACAACGTGTATACAGGGGTTCAAATCTGAGAGTTAAGGTAAAAATGAAGCTTGACGAAATTGCCCATGGCGCTGAAAAAAACCTCAAAGTAAAAAAGCATGTATCCTGCTCTGTATGTAAAGGTTCAGGGGCTGAAGACAGCAAGAGCATACAGACCTGCCCGACCTGCCATGGCAGTGGACAGGTAAAAAGAGTAACAAATACATTCTTAGGTCAGATGATGACCAGTGCACCTTGTTCCGCTTGTAATGGTGAAGGAAAGATCATAACCGCAAAATGCAAAACCTGTCATGGACAAGGCATTGTGAATGGCGAAGAAGTTATAAACCTGAATATTCCAGCCGGGGTAGTTGATGGGCTGCAACTCAGTGTGAGTGGCAAAGGGAATGCAGCACCTAAAGGTGGTGTGCCCGGAGATCTCCTGGTTCTCATTGAAGAAGAAGAGCATCCATTGTTAAAACGTGATAACCTGGATGTTGTGTATGACCTCACCGTAAATTTTGCCGATGCTGCCCTGGGTACCACTCTTGACGTACCAACCATCGACGGAAAAGCAAGAATAACCATTCCTCCCGGGACGCCTAGTGGTAAGGTATTTAAACTTAAAGATAAAGGAATTCCTGAACTGCAGGGAAGACATAAAGGAGATGAATTGATTTATGTAACGGTTCATGTACCAACCAAATTAAGTACAGAAGAAAAAGCGATGCTTGAAAAGATAAAAGGGTCTGACAACTTCGCGCCGAAACTTTCAGAAGAAGAAAAAAGCTTTTTTGGGAAGGTTAAAGATATTTTTCAGTAAGGAAGGAGTCAGGGGTCAGGAATCAGGATTAAGGAAAAACTGGTAATTGGTCTTTGGTAAGTGGTGAATGATAATTGAATTATGGTCAAAAATATAACCGATACAGATTTTAAGTCCGAAATAAGTGACAATCAAAATGTTGCTATTAAATTTTATGCGGATTGGTGCGGTACTTGCCGGTTGATCTCACCAAAATTTAAAAACCTGTCAGAGCAGGAAAATTATTCCAACATTGATTTTATAGAAGTAAATGCCGAAACAAATCCTGAAGCCCGTAAATGGGCTGCAGTAAAAAATCTTCCTTTTTTT
>JABDBQ010000062.1 GCA_013288555.1 Bacteroidota bacterium
AAAAATGCGCTTTGGCGAAGACCTCGATATGAGCATGCGCATAAAAGCATCTGGCTTTAAAGCAGGACTGATCAAAGATGCCTTTGTATATCATAAAAGAAGAACAGATTTCAGGAAATTTTTCAAACAGGTTTACAATTCTGGTATCGCCAGGATTAATCTTTATAAAAGGCATCCTGACACCCTGAAAGCAGTTCATTTTGCGCCGGCACTGTTTGTGTGCTTATTAATTCTTTCTTTAACATCATTAATATTCGGCTTCTGGTTTTTTGCCGGCCTTGTAATCATATATTTTATTGCTGTATTTCTGGATGCCTTTATTCGATATAAAAGCCTCAAAATAGCCATTTTATCTATGGAAGCCGTTCTGGTGCAGCATCTGGCCTATGGGACAGGTTTTATCATATCATTCTGGAAAAGGATCATATTAAAACAGCCTGAATTTGTAGCCTATAAAAAGAATTTTTATAAGTAGTAATGGCTGAAAAAATTTCGCAGAAAACATGTTCAACCCTTTCAGGGTTGTTTGTGATTTTCATTCGCACTTTCCGGGGGTTTTACCCACGGTTATTATAGTTCAACCCTTTCAGGGTTGTTAATGAACTTACCGAATATGGAAGTCTGAAGGGCTTCAACTACAATAAACGGATGTAACCCGCGGCCAATATCAAAAACAGATACAACCCTGAAGGGGTTGAACATCAGGTCAATAAAAAATTCTAATTACAGCAGCAGATTCGCCAGATTAGCCAACTCAGATCTTTCCCCTTTTTCCAAGGTAATATGGGCGTATAATGGCTGATCACGCACCTTATCTATCAGGTATGAAAGTCCGTTACTCTGGGCATCAAGGTAAGGTGTATCTATCTGGAAAATATCGCCCGTAAAAACAATTTTTGTCCCCTCCCCTGCCCGTGTAATGATGGTCTTAACTTCATGAGGGGTAAGGTTTTGAGCTTCATCTACAATAAAAAATATATTTGAAAGGCTTCGTCCTCTGATATAAGCAAGTGGTGTGATAACGAGCTTTTCACTTTGTACCAGGTCATTGATTTTTTGAAATTCCTTATCATGCTCACCATACTGGCTTTGAATGAATTTCAGGTTGTCGAATAAAGGCTCCATAAATGGATTGATCTTTGAACTTATATCACCCGGCAGGTAGCCTATATCCCTGTTGCTCAAAGGAACAATAGGGCGTGCCAGGTATATCTGGAGGTAATTGCGTTTTTGTTCTATAGCCGCCGCAAGCGCAAGCAGTGTTTTGCCTGTACCTGCTACGCCCTGCATGGTTACAAGCTTTATTTCAGGGTTTAAAAGGGCGTGTAAAGCGAAAGTCTGTTCTGCATTTCGTGGACGGATACCATATGCCGCTATTTTCTCAACCTTTTCCAGCCGGTCTTCGCGGGGATTGAAATAGGTAAGAACGGAATTCTTATGGTTCTTAAGGATAAAATAGTGATTTGCAAAGGGTTTCTCATCAAAAACACTTTCTCTCGGTATGGAATTATCCTTATAAATATCACTTACCACTTCAGAACTCACATCTTCAGCCAGGCTTCGGCCTTTGTACAGAGAATCCAGGTTCTTAATTTTGCCTGTCTCATAATCTTCGGCAGCAAGGTTAAGCGATTTTGCCTTTAAACGAAGGTTGATATCTTTGCTCACCAATATCACTTTGCGGCCTTTCTCTACTTCCTGCAGGCCAAGGGCACAATTGAGAATTTTATGATCGTTTTTTACTTCCCCGAATATCTTTTCAGCATCTACGGTGGTTACCGTATTCATGATCACTTTAAACTTCCCTTTTGTTGGACCATTTAAAGGTATCCAATCTGTAAGTGAATGATTCTTAGATAATTTATCAAGATTTCTTATAAATTCCCTCGCCGAAAAATTTATCGATTCATTGCCCTTTTTGAAATTGTCAATTTCTTCAAGCACTGTAATAGGAATAGCAACATCATGCTCCTGGAACTGGCTTATGGCATTGTGGTCATAGATGATGACCGATGTATCTAGTACGAATATTTTACGCTCTTTCAGGTTCTTAACCATTCTGTTCTTCGAGAACTCCTTTTCCGGGATTTAATCCCGTTGCAAGATAGTGTTTTTAGGATTCCGTCAAATTAATTTTTTAAAGAATCCGGTTTGTTAAAGATGATTTAATAATTCAATGTTCAAAGGATAATAATACAGGGATTTCAGTTGGTTAAAAGACACCTATTTATTTGATGCCGCAGAATTTTTCAGACTGTCCTGCTGGGCCTGAACTTTTTTTAACAGTTCTGCAGGCGATAATGATATATTTTCAACGGATATTTTGGCATCATTGACCAACGGATTTTTGGGATATTTATCAATGAATTTCAGGTAAAGCTGTTTGGCCTGTTCTGTTCTGCCCAATACGTTTTCATCCAGAAAAGCCGCCTTAAACATCGCATTTGCTGACAAGCTAAAGTCAGGATACCTGGTATATAATTCCTCAAGCTGGTTAACAGCTGCTTCAGTCCTTCTTAGTGGGGAAATATTGAGCTGTGCATCTTCAAAAAGCATCCTCGGGATATTGGTATCTGAAGGGTATTTGCGGATAAAGGTTTTATACAAAATATCCATTTTCAGAGCCAGTTTGATACTGTCATGTTTTTCATTGAAAACGGCTTCATTTTTACTTATCTCGGCGAGGTCTTTACTGTTTTCGGAAAGACATGAAAAAATAGCGACACCAATTATTGCCAATAATAAATAACGGAATAATATCCTCATATGAGATTCTTATAAATCAAGATAAATACCTGAAGGAAACATTTAAAATCGAAACACAAAATGCTCAATCATTAACAATTGCATTATATGCTGCTAAATAAATACTAGCTTCCTCCCAGCTGGAACAACTTGATGTTTAGCCCAACATTAAAACAAATAAATGAAGAATAGGCATTTGCCGGACTATATAGGATACCGCCCGAATTTCCGCTGGTAACCACAGACCGCTCACCCAAAAATCCCCAATTCGTTACAACTTTTGTATTTGCATCTGTTGTTGTTAATGGATTATCAAGTGTTGCAAGATCCCTGGTATAACGCAAGTCAAATGTAAGTGCAAGTCCCTTTGCAAGTTTAAGATTTACACCTGCGCCTATTGTAACACCATATACGCTGGTCGCAAGGCCATTAGATGTATTTGTTGAATTCGTAGGGCCTTTGGCCAAAACTGAATCATATACAACATCACTAGCTGAAGATTTTGAAGAATCGTAGTGATTGGTCAATTTGATATGGCCGGTATTGGAAGGTGTTGTACCTACCAGAGAGAAATAAGGGCCAATCATAAGAGTCAGGTAATTTCCTGATCCATCAGGATTGTCATATGGCGTAATTGGGGTTGACCCAAGTGGGATATAATACTTGAACAGAACTGAAGTCTGTAAAAAGTTAATCGTAAGTTGGGTATTGTAATTAATCCTGAGTGTCTTGTTATAATACAAAATAGAATCGTTATAACTTGAATTTGTGGTTAGAGAAATCGTTTGAGCCTCAAGAGCTATACCCCACTGATTTTGATATCTCCATTCCAGGTTTCCTGCGGCCTGAAATCCTACCGTTCCTGACCAGCTCCCGACATTGCTGGAAAGATTACCATAATTGGCACCGAGCGTTGCACCGAAATTGATAGATGACTGTGCACCTGATTTCTGGATCGCCAAAAACGATATGGCCAGCAAAGAAAGAAGTAGTTTCTTTCCAAAATTCTGTATTACTTTACTTTTCATGTAGCTTATAGATTTTACAAAGGACAAAAATATGGAAAAATTTGTATTGTGATTGTATTTTGGTAAAAGTTAAAAAAAATATAGGCGATTCTATATTCAATAAACGTCAAATATCTAAAATTATTATGGGCAAATCAATTTGATTCCCCCAGTCATATCTGTTAAATATCAACTAGTTGGTAGAAGTTTCCATGAGAAAAGCCTTCATAAATTCATCCAGGTCTCCATCAAGAACTTTTTGGGGATCAGAAGTTTCGACACCTGTTCTAAGATCTTTGACCAGTTTGTATGGGTGAAGCACATAATTCCTGATCTGGGAACCCCATTCTATTTTTTTCTTTCCCTTTTCTGTTGCGTCTCTTTTCTCGTTGCGTTTCTGGATTTCAAGTTCATATAACCTCGATTTCAAAAGTCTTATGGCTGTTTCCTTGTTCTGGAGCTGAGATCTTTCCTGCTGACATTCTATAATGATGCCCGTTGGCGCATGTTTCAACCTTACAGCTGTCTCTACTTTATTCACATTCTGTCCGCCTGCTCCCCCGCTTCTGAAAGTATCCCAGGTGATATCAGCAAGGTTCAGGTCTATATCAATAGTATCATCTATCAAAGGATATACGTATACAGAAGCAAATGAGGTATGCCGACGGGCATTGGAATCAAAGGGTGAAATACGAACCAACCTGTGCACGCCGTTTTCAGATTTCAGATAACCGTATCCAAAATCTCCTTCAAATTCAAGCGTTGCAGATTTAATACCGGCCCCATCCCCTTCCTGGAGGTCTATTTCACGCACGGCATAGCCATGTTTTTCGCCCCACATGATATACATGCGCATGAGCATCTGGGCCCAATCCTGGCTTTCGGTACCGCCTGCGCCTGAATTCACATTTACAACAGCACTCAACTGGTCTTCTTCCCCGCTGAGCATGTTTTTAAATTCAAGTTCTTCCAGCTTTTTCGATGATTTCTCATACTGGCGGTCCACTTCTTCTTCGGTAGCCTCTCCTTCTTTATAAAAGTCGTAAAGGACCTCAAGTTCTTCTAAGGATTGCTGAACTTCGGCAAAAGAAGTTGGCCAGATTTTGAGACTCTTTATCTGTTTAAGTACTTTTTCTGCCTCTTTGGGATCTTCCCAGAAACCGGGCTCAAGGCTTTTGGCCTCTAATTCCTTTATTTTTTCAAGTTTGCCGGCGACGTCAAAGATATTCTTTTAAGGCCCCGGAGCGGGACCAGAGTTCGCGAAACTGTTCCGTTGTCATCATAGTGCGGCAAAGATATGAATCGTTTTATCTAAAGGGAACCTCTAAAAACCTTTTTTTATCGCCTCATCCTGAATCCTTCTCCTAAATGAGAAGGTTAAAGCTAAGTTTTCAGAGATTTCCTGAAATCTCTCTCAAACAACCGATATTTGCAATAAATTGCAATAGCAAAAAGCCCTCTATGGAAGAAGAACTTACCCCTGTCTCAGCTTTAGGCGAATTCGGACTGATCGACAGGCTGACCGAAAATTTTATACCTGTCCTCGAATCTACGATTAAGGCCTTTCAGGACGATGCCGCCGTTATTCATTATGATTCAGGCGATGTATTGGTTTCATCCGACTGTTATGTGGAAGGTGTTCATTTTGACATGGTTTATACACCCCTCATGCACCTGGGTTACAAATGTATTGTGGGCAGCATATCTGATATTTATGCCATGAATGGATCTGCGAAGCAGGTACTGGTTTCGCTGGGTGTCAGCAGCCGCTTTACTGTTGAAGCCCTTGAAGAACTGTACGGAGGTATGCGGGTAGCCTGCAAAACATATGGAATTGACCTTGTAGGCGGAGATACCACCACAGCTAAAAGCGGGCTTTTTATCAATGTTACGGTTCTCGGTAATGCCGAGCGGAAAGATATATGTTATCGGAATGGTGCCAAACCGGGAGATATTATTGTGGTAACCGGTGACCTGGGGGGCGCTTATATCGGTCTGCAGATCCTCGAACGTGAAAAAAGGGTTTTCCTGGAAGCTCCCGGGGCAAAACCTGAACTTTCAGGATTTGATTATGTCTTAAAAAGACAACTCAGGCCCGAAGCACGAAAAGACGTGGTGGAAATATTTAAAAATATGGGCATCAAACCCAATGCCATGATCGACATTTCGGATGGATTGGCTTCTGAACTCATGCATATCTGCGCCCAGTCGGAAACAGGATGCATGATTTATGAAGAAAAAATACCCATTGACCAGAGCACTTACACCATTGCGCTTGATTTTAATATTGATCCTTCTGTTTGCGCTTTGAGCGGCGGCGAAGATTATGAATTGCTTTTTACCATAAACCCTACTGATTACGAAAAAATTAAAAACCACCCTGATTTTACCGCTATTGGTCATATTACCGAAAAAGGAACCGGAAATAAGTTTGAAACCAAATCAGGCAATGTGCATGAACTGGTCGCACAGGGCTGGAAACATTTCTGATAAATTAACAACAATTGGCATTCGTTTTGAAAGCTTTAAAATATGCCGTTTAATAAAATGAAAACAGGTATAGCAATTACAATTTTTGTGCTGGGAGGCCTTTCGCTATCCTTCGGACAAAAGCTGCAATGGTCTATGCCTCAAAAAGTAAGCCAACGGGCATTTATCACCGAATGCCTGGGATCTAATGCTTCAGGTTTATTTATCATCAAGAAAAACAGCCGCAACCAGGACCGCGATATCATGCTGGAACGCTATTCGTCTGACATGCATCATATCATCAATAAAGTTATTGCAGGCCACCGCAATGAATATTACCTGAACCTTATTCTTGACACAGGGGGGATAAGAATGTTTTATGCCCAGATTGATTTTGAAAAAAAACGTGTAAACGTCAGGCTGCGGAACATCAATTTCAACCTGGTAGAATATGGTAAAGACACGACCCTTTTTTCTTTCAGCGGCACAAATCCTGCTGCTGCATTGATCTCCGTATATAAGTTGAAAATGAGCCCCTATGTTTTCATAACTTACACTGTGGATCCTGCTGAATTTCCGGCTAGCTATAATTATGTGATGCTGGATGAAAATTATGCGCGGATATATGGCGGCTCCATCAACCTGGGAGCGCAGAATCATCTCACTATTGAACAGGCAACATTTACGCATAACCAGGCGGCATTCCTGGTTCGTGATGACGCTGGAACAAAAGTGCTAAAACAGGGATATCGTTTTTTTGTTTACCAGCTTAAATTCAGCGACAGCAGTCTTGCCAGAGCTGCCTTATTTAATGACAATTACACAGTGACCGAAGGCATCCTGAAAACAGATTTCAAAAATAATAATATTGTATTTGCCGGGCTGTTTGCCAACCTTGATTCGAGCTATGTAAAAGGTTATTGCGTTTTTAAAGACAACTTAACAACGGGCACAGAAACCATTGATTTTAAACCATTTCCTGCTGATATTGTCAGCGAGATGGAAGGGCGGAGAATAAAAATCCAGGGCATTTTCAACCTCAGGGCCGGCGATTTGGATTTCAGGGCAGATGGTGGTGTGATATTGAGCAATGAAGAATACCAGGAAACCCATGAAAGTGTTTCCGATTTCAATGCTTATGGTGTTGCACAACCGAGCGTGCGCAACTACTATTACTATGAAAACCTGCTCGTGTTATCCATCAACCCCAACAGCAATCTCGACTGGCATACAGTTCTGCGCAAAGACCAGGTTTCGGTAAATGATAATGGCACTTTTTCTTCCTATTTACTGGCAGTAATGCCTGACCGTCTTGTCTATGTCTATAACGACCTCACCCGCAAAAACTGGAACCTGAGTGTAGCAAAAATTGATGAAAAAGGCCAGATCGAAAATGAAATCCTTGTAAAACCCCAGAACTTCGATGGCCGCATGATCCCGCAATACGGCTACCAGATCAGCTATAACCAGTTCATTGTCCCCGAACTGACCCCGAGGGGGATTATTATTCTGAAGGTGACGTACTGATCAGGGCTAAGGCGTGAGGCGTAAGGGATAAGGGGCTTACGCTTGATTCCTGACTTCTTATTTATTTCCCATCAGAGTCTCCCCCGGAATCATGTTCCTAAACCACAAATCAATGGGGACTCGGACGTTCTACTCTGAATCAAACATATGCGAACAGTTTATTTTACATACACTTAATTCACCTTGTTATTCTTTAATAAATTTGCCCTCAAAGTACACACCAAAGTCATCATACAATCTATACATATACAATCCTTTACTTAAATTACTCACATCTATTTTTCCAGTGGCAGGGCATAGTTGAGGCAAGGCGATAACCTTAGTACCGCGGCTATCAAAAATATCCATGCTGAGGACGGTACTGATATTTTGGGTATTAATGTATATATTATCTCTCGCAGGATTGGGATAGACGGATATTTGATTGGATAAAAAGGAATGATTGAGACCCGCGAAATTCTCATTGGCACAATTACCATTCTTATCTACTTTAATAATAACAATATCTGAAATGCCAACGCCGATTCCAGTACTTGTATCTTGTTGTGACCTGGTTGCTACTAAGAGCATCCCTCCATCATATGTTCTTAGAATACGGCCAGCACCATTGTAATAGCCTGCGGTGTCATCATATAACTTACTCCATGTTTGGTTTAATGCCGTATCATATTTTAAAAGGCTCAATGGGCCGGAAAGAAAGCTCAGGTCAGTATATACATAGAAAGAGTCGCCATCAGGCACAAAGCCTCCAATTCCATGAGGGAACTTGTTTATTGTCCATCTTTTGAAGGTATTTCCATTGCTATCAGCAAGCGTAAAATAAACCGGAGCCTCGTCCCAATTGCTTGTCTGCACCATAAGGTTACCGTCATTTAATTGTATAATATTAAATACAAATTCACTGCTATCTATGGTATATGGGTAAGGGAAATATGCTAATTGTTTGCCGGTGCTATCTAATTCCAATAAATATGCATAAGATTTAGTAGACGTATTATTTTGAATAATGGCGCCCCCTATGATTAATTTATTATCGTGAGTTTTTAAAATAGTACTTCCGCCTGTGATGTTTGCAAAACCAAATGTGTCTGACCACACTATACTATTGTTCCGATTAAATTTTTGAAAGATCAATTTACAGGAAGAATTGTTGATATATCTATTGGGATCATGATTGCTATATAAAACTCCCATTAAAAGATAACTTCCATTAGCTAAAGGATAAACTGTGCCTGGCAAATAATTATCAACGAGTGAATTATAGGTTTTCTCAAACAAAATATCACCATTCTTGTCGAATTCAATGATTTTATCATTATCAGACCCCATTTTTTTAACAGAATCATATTTGGAGCCGATATCTACTAAATAATAGTTGCCATTCCCATTATAAATTAGAGAAGACACGTCTCCGCCAGTAGAATCAATAATCTTTCGCCACACAAAATTCCCATATTTGTTCAGTTTTACAAGCCAATACGCACCAAAAGTACTATCAGCAATATATGCCGGCACAAAAAAACCACTGTCTTCTGTTTCTATTGCCGCTCTGGCCAAGTTAGTGTAATCAAAATGAAATTGCTTTTCCCAAGTCGTAGATTGGGCATGAACATGAAATGAGAAAAAAAGGAGCAAGACAAGAATAATGTGTCTCATGATATGGTTATTTAGGATTTAAATATACACAAATATAACGATTTGATGGAGAAAGAATAGGCATGTTTACAGATTGTTAGTATCTATAATTTGTACCTCAACCCTAAAAGGAAGCCGATTGATTCATTATAAACTCCCGTACTAAATACTTGAGTAGGTGGTATTATGGCCGTAATTCCGGTATTTCCCCGTACCTCTATTTCTATCCTAAACCTTCCAGCCATTTGTTTCCCTATTCCTAATCCAAGGCTTGCCCCAACATCAAAACGATTGTCTTGCCTAGTATAGTTGTTTACTGTTAAACTGGGCATTCCATTGCCCTCAATAGACAAATAATCTGTATGATTTAATAGAAATCCGAAATAAGGGCCTCCCTCTATAAAAAAAATTGAAGTCTCTGTAAAAGAATATCTTGCAAGAATTGGTAAAACAAGATAATCATATAAATTGCGATCTATAATAGCCTCACCTATAGGGGCCCCTCGGTTGTCTGTGACAGGAGTATTGCTGTAATTTCCTTTTTGCTCAAAAAGAATCCCGGTATTGATAGAAAATTTATGTGTAAAATTATATTGACCATCACAACCTGTTGAGAAGCTAATCAGAGGAGCATTTTGGAATACACTAGCATAACCGCCGACCTGAAAGGCCAAATCGGGTCCTCCTTCAATGCCAATCTCCAACCTGTTCAATGAGAATCCATTTGGACTCTCCTGTGCTTTTAGTTTATGAAAAGTGAATGAAATTATTATAAACAATATTATTGCTTTCTTCATATTTGTTTTTAGTATTAACCTGTTCGCGTTTTGAATTAAAATTATATTCCGGTTTGTCAAATCGGAATACATTTTCAGTCCTTGTTGGTGTTCCACCCTTGAACCTGCATTATCAAAAAAAACCGCCCTTATTAGGTGTTGTCACCAACAAGTCTACTCAGATGCAAACTATCATTGCCGAACTATCCAATTCATTCATGCGGTTTATTTAAAATCCAATTTGATAAAACCAGCATAAAAGCTTGTTGGTGACAACACCAAACAAGGGCTGGAAATGTTCCTTCCGGCATTTCTACGTCAACAACCAGGCTTCGACTGCTTCGGTAAGCTCAGCAACCGCTTTGTCTGACATTTCTAAAAAAGTAAAACATTTTCAAAAATATTTTCGCTTATAACTCCTTGAATAAATTTAAGTTATAAAATATTTTCAAGAATCACCCACCCACTTGGGCATCTCACTATATATGTACTATAAAAAGGCATTAGGCATAAGGCCTGCCCGTACCGAAAAGGCACGTTCGGGCGGGGGTAAGGCGTAAGTTGCTGGCGCGAGATAAAAATAAAATGCAAAAGATAAACCAGCTTTTTTGGGCATTCTGGTCTGTTATTTTCCTGATAATCCCTGATACTTGTCAACGAGTTACGTGTAAGAAATTAAATATCAATAAGTTGAAAAATGAAAAAAATGAAATTTCCTGTTATAACAGGGATAACACGTGTCCCGCCTGTCCCGACCCCTTCGGGGACTTATTCGGGAGGCCAAAATGATGGAAACGCGGTTTTTGGATGGTGGACACCCGTCCTTGCGAATAGAAAATTCGAGGGACGAGAATGCGAAGTGAAGCAATCCGTTGGAGAAAAGCTCCGAATGAATGTAATCCACCGTATGGCACTTCGTCCGTACGGATTGCTTCTTTTCGTCCCTTTTCTATCGCTCCGGGACTACAATCGCAATGACGGTTATCGAAGGTTGGAGCTTCGTTCAACTTCTAAAAACCGCAACGAAGAAAACCGCTTTTTAACCCGTTTCCTATTGATCCCGAGTACTCGGGATTGTTATCTATTGATAATCGTCAATGAGTTACGTGTAAGTATTTGAGAATTAAAAGATTAAAAAATTTAAAAATTGAAAAAACAATCCCGAGCACTCGGGATCAATCCAAAATAGCCAAAAAGGGCGTTTTTTGGAATTTATCAATAAGAAACAATAAAAAAGGCCTTTTTTATAACTTACAACTAACCCTTCTTCAAGAGCGTTATATTTGCAAACACATCCAATGAACAAACCTCTTACTTCTCACCTCTCACTTCTCACTCCTTCCAACCTCCGCCAATTCCTCGAGGAAAAAACGGACCAATACAACAGGGTTGAATTCATTGAAAATGACCCGATATGCATTCCGCATTCGTTTGTAAAAAAGCAGGATATAGAGATTGCCGGGTTCTTCGCCGCTACCCTTGCCTGGGGGTTTCGAAAAACGATCATCAACAAGTGCAGGGAACTGTTTGAACTGATGGACAACCAGCCGCACGAGTTTATGCTGCATCATAGTGAAAAGGAAGCCCGGACGTTGTTGCATTTCAAGCACAGGACCTTCAACAGCATAGATATGGCTCATTTTCTCGATTGGTTTCAATGGTATTACCGTCAGCATGATTCACTGGAAGATGCTTTTACAGATCATCTGAAAAAAGGGGATAAGAATGTCGAAAATGCACTGATTGGCTTTTCTGATCTGTTCTTTTCACTGCCTGATGCGCCTGACCGGACCCGGAAACATATTGCCAGCCCGGCAAGAGGTTCCAGTTGCAAGCGGTTGAATATGTACCTGAGATGGATGGTACGTCATGATAACAATGGAGTAGATTTCGGAATATGGAAGAAGATTAAACCGAGTCAGTTAGTTTGCCCGGTTGACTTGCATGTAGAACGTGTCGCCAGGAAACTGGGATTGATTGGGAAGGCCAAAGCTGACTGGAAAGGAGCTGTTGAACTAACGGAAAAGCTAAAAGAATTTGACCCCAAAGATCCTGTCAAATATGATTTTGCTCTGTTCGGATTGGGAATTATGGAAAATTTCGGAAGAGAAGATTAACCGCAAAGTTCCCCCGGCCGTGCCATTCTTACTGGAATGCAAAGGTTTCGCAGAGCAAACAAAGAAAATAGACAAGTAGTTAAAATTCGTCAATATGAGACGGTCCTTTGACTTATCAAGGACCGAAAACTCGCAAAAAATGTTGAACTATTATATTATATACTAACCGATTACCCTTCCGGCGGTATAATAATGGCGGGAATAATAAGGAGCACTCAACCTGTCAACCATAATGCCGCTGCTGATTGAAGCGTGAATGAAATAACCATCTTTTAAATAAATTCCTACGTGAGAAATTCTACGGCCATGGATTTTAAAAAACAATATATCACCGGTTTGAAGCTCGTTCTTTTTAACCCTTTCCTTCATTTCGGTAATCATGCTGCGGGAAGAATGGGTCAACTTAATACCGTAAACGTCTTTGTATATTTTGGAAACAAAACCGCTGCAATCTATTCCTTTATAGCTGTTGCCTGCATGACGGTAAGGGGTACCCAACCAGCTTGCCAGGGTTTTCATAAGAGATATATCACAGGTGGTATCAAGAGATATGCCCAGTTTATCAGACAAACGGGAGAGTTCTATTTGCAGCGCTGTATCTTTGCAGCAAGAAGAAGCAGGACTCTGAGCGGGAGGACAAATTTCCGGACCTTTATCAGGGGTACCATTCACGAATAACCAGAAAATGGCAACAAAAAACACCGACATGTATCCAACTTTCCTCATAATTTCCTCTCTTTCATAATTTAGAAATCGAATAATAACATATATCAATATCTAAATATGTCGCAATCTATATATATTATCTGAAACATGCAAGCCGAAGAAGAAAAATTTCAAGTAGCCCTTGTCGAAGTGTTGGCGAAAAACTTCGCTCTCGATACCAAAACGACCGATTTGGCTGTGGAAAACTTTTTGGCCGATCTCGAAAAAAAACTTTCGGAACAGATTTTCGAACTGAT
>JABDBQ010000063.1 GCA_013288555.1 Bacteroidota bacterium
GGTCTTCATGATGGGGTATATTTTGCAAAGCTCAATCAAGATGGAAACATATATATCCAAAAACTGGCCATAAACCAATAATATGCTTTCTATGAGGAATTTATGTACAGTATTTTTTATCCTTTCTTGTTTGATTCTTTTCTTCCCAAACACATCTAAAGCTTCACATCTTGTTGGGGCTGAAATAAGCTGGAAATACCTGAGGTCAGATACTTTTTTAATATCTGTTACGATTGAGCGGGATTGCAATGGGGTTCCAATGCCTGATCAGCCTTTCTTCATAGTCCCCACAGGTTCAAATATTGATTCTTACGTAAATACAATTAAAACAGGTGGTCTCGACATTACTCCTGTTTGTAAAAATTATTGCACCCGTTGCAGTGAAAGCACTTGTGATTTTCCGAATGGCTTTGAAAATTATATTTTCAGTGCAAAGATCAATCTTAAGGCCATAGATAGTAACACCTGTAATTTTACAATTGTATGGGGACCTACCTGTTGCAGAAACGGAGCCATAACGACCGGTGCCGCCGCGGAAGACTATTATCTCGAAGCCACTATGAATCCATGTATAAAGCCGGGAGATAATTCTCCCATCTTTATCAATCCCCCTCTTATGCTTGCTGAAGTGGGTCAATGCTTATCTTATACTTTTGCCGCATCCGACAGCGATCTGGATGCCTATGGTTTCCAGGATTCACTGGTATATTTTCTTGATACCCCCTACCAGGCCAAAAACACCCCGGCTGATTTTGTTTTTCCATATGCATTCAACCACCCTATTTTATATTACGGTACGAGTCCTAATGATCCATGGGTACCCGATTGCAAAGGATTTCATCTTGACCTCCATACCGGAGACCTGATGTTTAAGGCTACAAAACAGGATATCACACAGGTAGTTGTGAGAGTGGAAGAATGGGGCAGAGATGCCAGCCGAAAGCCGTACAAAAAAGGGGAAACCCGGCGCGACGTAACATTTTTCACCATGCCGGCCACAGGGGACCAGGTACCTTCATTATCTGGTTTCAATGGCACTACAAATTATTCAGAAAATTTCTGTGTGGGGCAGAAAAAATGTCTGACCATATATTCTGCTGATGCTGATACTAACAATATTATCCGGGTGTCATCGAGTGGGTTCCCTGCCGGACTAAGTGCTACACTTGCCATTGATACAACCACAAAAACGCCAAAAACTGTTTTTTGCTGGAATCCTGATTCTACACAGGTTGGCAAAACATATCAGTTTGTACTCAATGCAACCGACAACAATTGTCCACTTTCCGGCAAAACGGCACGCACCTATACTGTCAACGTTTTTGCAACGCCAAAGGCAAGTGCCAGTGCAACAAACCTGGACTGTGGGAACATTCGTTATAATATTATTCCTCAAATCAATATCCCAATTCTAAATTATACCTGGACAGGCGGTGATGGTTTATCCGATACCGGTACTTCTTTCATTCATCACTATCACTATGCGGGTATATACAGATGGACTGTATTGTATACCGGTAATGGTGGATGTTCTGATACGGATGGAGGTAATGTCATTATATCAAATTATGTAACCGCTACAGTAAGTCCAAGGGATACTTTGGTTTGCCTTTCAAACCACCCTGTCTTAAAATTAAATTTATCAGCCACAAATGGAACTGGTTCTTATACTTATTCCTGGACTTCAGGAGGAAAAAATTTGAATGATTCAACGCCAGACTTAAAAGTACCTGTGAAGCAAGACAGCATTATCATTGCTAATGTTCTGGATAATGGCAGTAAATGTCTTAATTGGGATACTGTTCATATCAGCGCATCAGGAGGAGTGACGCCCATAAAACTTATTCCGCCCCACGACACACTCACCTGTTTCGGTGAAAATGTTACACTTACAGCAGGGGCAAGCGGTGGCGACTCAAGTCATTATTCATTTTTATGGGAACCCATTGGCCTGAAGCAAAATACCTATTCTTTTACGGCCACATCGGCACAATCTCAACTTATTACTGCAAGTGATGGGTGCAGTTCCGATACGGCAACCGTGCATATATCGATCAGAGCGCCATTGCTTGTCCACATGCCCAAAGATACTGCAACCTGTTTGGGTTCTTCAGTAAGTGTAACCGCTTCAGGGTCTGGTGGCATTCCAACCAAATACATTTTTACCTGGGAAGGATCCATTGGAAAAGGCCCGACTAAATCGTTGACTCCTACTTACCCACAGGCTTACAGGGTGGTTCTTAGCGACGGATGCAGCAATCCGGATACAGGACTTGTTTATGTTGCCATTCATCCAATACCCATAAGTGCACCTTCAATCGCAAACACAACTGTTATGCAAAACCAAAATATACAGTTTGAAAATGCCTCATCTGGGGCTACCCAATATATCTGGAAATTTGGAGACAGTACAACATCTGATCTTGTAACCCCAACTCATATTTATACTGACACAGGATATTTTAGCATCAACCTGATCGCTATAAGTGCTTTTGGATGTATTGATTCAACGATTTTGAAGAAATACATTCATGTACTGCCTGCCTACTATTGTTATATTCCAAGTGCCTTTACGCCAAATTATGATAGCCTGAACGATTCTTTTGGACCAAAAGGCCAGGCTATAAAAGATTTTACGATTGAAATATTCAGCCGCTACGGGAATACCATTTACAAAGGAAATAAAAACTGGGATGGCACTTATAAAGGGCAGGTTCTAATGGATGGCATGTGTTATTATTACCTGATCGTGAATGATATATATGGCCAAAGACATACCTATTTCAGTCATTTCTATTTGTTGAATTAAATATTTACCTCTGCAATCGCCACCGAACAGGTATCTTTGCACCGATATTTTTAAATGATTTTCAAAATGATTGATTTCAAAAAAATCGGGTTTGCGACGGTTTTATTACTCATCTCTGCATTGATGCCTTCCTGTAAAACAGTAAACATCAATTCTGAAGCACCTGATAAAGTTCTTCCCACGGCACCGCGAAATGAGCAGAATATTTCCAATATAAATGTACCGGTTTCCATCCCGGTATCCCAACTGCAGAATCGTATAAACCAGGATTTGAATGGTGTTATTTATAAAGATGATCAGTTTAAGAACAATATTAAAATGACGATTACCAAAACAGGAACGATAACTGTTACGGCCGATAATAATCTTATTAATTTTTCAATACCTCTTCATATTAATGTTTTAGGACAATACCAACCTTGCAGCATTTGTCCTACATTAAGTAAAGGAACTGAATTTGACATTGTTATTAAAACATCTTCAACACTTTCAATATCTTCAAGCTGGCAACTGCAAACCAAAACAACAGGAGATTATAACTGGGGGCAACAAAAACCAAGCCTGGACTTTGGACCCGTTACAATCCCCCTATCCACTGTAATAGACCTGACTCTTAAACCACAACTTGATAAATTATTTGCGAGACTAGACCAGGAAATTCAAAATCGTGTCTCGGTAAAAAAATATGCACAGGATGCCTGGGTAGCGGCCCAACACCCATTTATGCTAGACAAAACTTACAATACATGGCTGTTTATTAACCCCATCGGTATCAGCGCTACTCAAGTACAAACCAAAGCAGGCCAGATAAATATGACCATTGGCATCAAATCTTTTATTTCAACAGTAAGTGGTAATATCCCTCATCCAGTAGTAAATAATACATTGCCTCCGCTTAATACAAATGACGGAACTGACAATGGTTTTAATATCGGCTTAAGTGGTGAAATTACATACAACTTTGCGTCCCAATTAATTCAGAATGAAGTTGATGGCAGAACATACAACCTTGATAATAATAATTATTCCATGAAAGTTGACAGCATTATTCTTTCAGGAAATGCGGATTACATATTAATAAGGCTTGATCTTGAGGGACAACATTTGAAAGGTAATCACAAAACCATTAAAGGTACTGTTTATATGCAGGGCGTGCCTTATTATGATCCTGCAGACATGACCATAAAAGTTAAAAACCTGGAATACAGTGTTAAAACTAAAAATGTGTTGATCAAATCAGCTAACTGGCTTTTGAAAGCCGGATTGGAAAATGAAGTAAAAAAGAATCTTGTCTTCCCCTTAAAAGACAAACTCCAGGAAACGCAACAGATGATTCAAAAAAGCATTAATAATAATGTCAGGATTAATGACAATGCCTATTTCAAAGGGAATATAACTTCAATAGAACCGGAATCTATTTACCTGACACCCATGTCAATAGTCGCTATCGTAAATGCCAAAGGAACTATTACTATAGTAGTTGACAAGCTGTAATAGAGATTATCGGATTAATTGATTGATACCGGACTATCCTGATTTTTGATCCTGATAACAGACATATATACAACCAATAATAGAACTCCTATACCCGGCACAAGAAATGCGGTTGAAGCACCATAATTATCCCAAAGCAATCCGCCAGCCACACTGGCTATAAGCGTACAGATGCTTGATAAGGAAGAATAAAACCCCAATGCTGTTGCAGTTTTATCTTTGTTGCTGAGATTGCTGATCCATGCCCTTGCGATACCGTCATTAGAAGCGGCATAGATGCCGTACAGAAAAAACAATAACCCGAATACCCAAATGGCATGTGTGAAAGGAAATGAAAGATATACTATTGCAAACAAAAAGCATCCGAAAATAAATGTCCCCTTCAAACCAAATTTATCGCCTATATATCCTGCAGGGTAGGCCATAGCAGCAAAGATGATATTGTAGAAAATATATACCATAATAAGCTGAACATCTGTAAGTCCCTGGTGTTTCATCATCAACAAAAGGAATGTGTCTGAGCTGTTGAGCAGTGCAAAAACCAGTAAGGCCGGAACCAGTTTTTTATAGGATTTTGAAGCTGTTTTCCAGTAATTTAAAAAACTAAATAGCCCTCTGTTTTCCTTTTTAATGATTGTATTTGACGGTTTTGATTCTTTTTTATCCTTGATCAGAAATGTTAATAATGTGCTGATGAGTGATGGAAAAAAAGCAATTAAAAACATCGTTTGATAGTGCCCGGGGTAATAATAAAGATAAACCAGGGCGCCCGTAGGACCAATTGCAGCTCCTATGGTATCGAAGCTCTGATGAAACCCAAATACCTTACCTTTATTTTCAGAAGTGGTTTCTGACGACAATATGGCATCTCTGGCATTGGTACGGACGCCTTTTCCCAACCGATCTGAAATTCGCGAAAAAAATATAATATAAGGATTGGTAAAAAAAGCCATAATAGGTTTGGCGACAGCACTTAATAAATAGCCAAGCCTCACGAACACGATTCTTTTCCCTGTCGAATCACTGAGCTTTCCGAAATAGCCCTTGCTGATGCCTGCCGCAAACTGGGCTCCGCCTTCCAATAAGCCAATTAAAGCAACTGTAAACCCAATGGATTTCAGATATATGGGCATGATAGGAATGAGCAGCTCACTGGAAATATCATTGAACAGGCTTACCAGGGAGAGGACAAGAATGGTACGGGTAATGATCTTGATTTTCGGGGGCATAATGGGATAAAGATTTTAGCAAAGAACGCAAAAAAACGGCATTTACAAAATACCTTCAATTCATTTAAGTTTAGTTCAAAAGATCAGTTTAATGATCAATTATTTCTCTAATATATTGATAATTAACATTTAGCATTTATATCTTAATAAGTTGTACCTTTGTACCATGAATAATACTATATTGGAGCCGACGCTCCAGGGCTTTGAAAGCCTCAACCTGATTGACCCCATTCTGAAATCATTAAAAACCGAAGGATATACACACCCAACTCCAATCCAGCAACAAGCTATTCCATACGTACTTGCAGAAAGAGATTTATTGGGCTGCGCCCAGACGGGAACCGGTAAAACTGCGGCATTTGCCATCCCGATACTGCAGCTATTGTATAACAAACCAAAACCCTCTGGAAACAGAAACCAGATCAGGGTTTTAATTTTAACCCCAACCCGCGAACTGGCCATCCAGATCGGTGAAAGTTTTGGCGCTTATGGCCGCCATACCGGGCTGAGGCATACCGTCATTTTTGGTGGTGTACCGCAAAGACCGCAAGAAACTGCTGTGCGCAATGGTGTTGATATCCTGATTGCTACGCCTGGTCGACTTCTTGACCTTATGAATCAGCATATCATCAATTTAAGTACAATTGAAATTTTTGTGCTGGATGAAGCGGATAGGATGCTTGACATGGGATTTATTACCGATATCAGGAGGATCATCCCCAAGTTGCCCCCAAAAAGACAGACTTTGTTCTTCTCGGCCACTATGCCGCCTGAAATTCAAAAACTAGCGGATACAATCCTGGTAGAACCGGTAAGAGTAGAAGTAACTCCTGTATCTTCTACAGCAGAAAATGTAGAACAGCATCTTTACTATGTAGAAAAGAACAACAAACCTGCACTGCTTAAACATCTGCTACTACAGGACCATCTTACACGCGTTCTGGTTTTTACCCGTACCAAACATGGCGCAGATAAGATCGTTAAATTCCTGCAACAATCCAGGATTCATGCCGAAGCCATTCATGGTAACAAAGCCCAGAACGCAAGACAGAGAGCTCTTAATAATTTCAAGGACGGCAAAACACCTGTTCTGGTAGCAACAGATATCGCAGCGCGAGGTATTGACGTAGATGATATATCACATGTTATTAACTATGATATCCCGAATATCCCGGAAACCTATGTTCACCGCATTGGCAGGACAGGCAGGGCGGGTATGAATGGAACTTCATTGTCATTTTGCGAAGTAGAAGAAAGGCCATGGATCAGGGATATCCAGAAACTTATCAAACAGGAAATCCCGATTGTTGAATACCACCCATATGTTTCTGAAATCCCGGTTTTGAAATCAATTCCGGCCACTCCGGCAGCAAGATTTTCAAAATCACGCGGTGGCCAGGCCAAGCGTCAGCAAAGGATGTTTCAAAGGAGATAGAATAACGGAAAGAGAAAGAGAAAAAAATCTCTTTGCCTGCGTCAGTTTATAACTGGCGCATGATAACAATAATAATAAAAACAGCAGTTTTATACTGCTGTTTTCTTTTTATCCAGCCAATATAGAAATACAATTCCGATAGCGATTGTCAAAATCACCCATCTCAAAACCAATTCATTTTTAATTCCAGTATCCGTCCCTGAGGCTACCAGATTCGATTTCTCCAACATGCTGCTGAAAATATTGTTACCAAAATGCAACCCGATCGGCAACCAAATGGACCTCGAAGCATAATATGAAATGGTAAGAAGTGTACCCGCGAGCATCAACTCAGGGCCTTCAATGTTAAGGTTTACTTTAATATTCAATAAATGGATTGTTGCAAATAGTAGCCCAATATAGATAGATAGCAGGATCTGCTGCTTTTTTGTTTCAGCCAAATTCAGGATCGGGTTTCGGAACCAGAGTTCCTCCCAAAGCACGATCAAAAATGTAAAGAACAGGCCGGATAAAGTCACCTGGCTAAACATCTCTAAAAATGTTTCTCTACCAAATGCAGCATGATTCGTAATGAAAAAAGGTATACCCTGGATTAGAATGCCTGCTACGATACCTATAAATAGAAAGTATATTTTATCTAATCTCCAGAATATTTTTATGGCTGGAGAAATCTTTAAAAAATACATAAGGGCCAGGTATCCAATGATAAACACGAGCAATGTTGCTATGGTAAGAACTCTCGTGTCATGAAACAAAAGAGAAACAGATATAACCAGTACAAGGCCTGTCAAAACAAAAGCCAGTTGCAAAAGATAAGGTCGCATAATTGTCATAATTTTTGGAACTTCTCACATTTCTTCCCACTTATCCCATACCACTTACGCCTAACCCCTAACTCCCCTATTTTATCTTATTATAATTCTTCTGCGCCTCATCAGTAAATGTCTTTTCCTCATCGCGATATACGGCAGCTTTTGCCATATCCCCTTTACGGGCATAATAGTTTGCTAGCTCCTCATAGGCTGTGAGATAATACCGGTTCATTTCAATGAGTTTCTTCCAGTAATAGACTGATTTATCAGGCTCTCCTTTGTCTTTGTAATAAATACCAACGTTCTTATAAGGATCATCATTTGTTGGGTGAAATTTAATTTCCTTCAGGAAATAAGGCAGTGCAGCATCCGGATTACCGCTTAGATACAGGTAAGCCCCGTAATTGTTATTTCCTCTCAAAGTGGTGGAATCCAGCAGGATGGCTTTATGATTCCATTCGCCTGCATTTTTAAGAGCATCTTTCTTTTGTGCCGGATTCAATTCCGGATCATTATCATACATATCCTGGTATAGCTGCCCCACATTTACACAGGCTGAAGGAGCAAATGGTGTTCCTTCCGTTCCATCGTTCCAGAAGGTAAAGCGATCGGCGTATACAGGCAATCGTGTAAAGACAACTATGATAAATACCAATGCAACGACACCTAGACTATAAAGTAGATTCCTGTTTTTAAAACTGAAATTTTTAAAGAATACTGCCTGAGAAATTCCGATCAACAAACCGATAAGCGGCAGATAATCACGGTGTTCATATGCGGGCAGTTCAGGGACGAGAAGTGTTGGCGCCAGAAAAATAAAAAACCAGAAAAGGCAAAACAATATCTTCCGGATATCTTTAATCTTATATATCAGAAATGCGAGACCCACCATAGATATTAAACCTAATATAATTGCCATATTATCTGCACCTGGCATTACATTCAGGTTGAATGGAAGCAGGATTTTCCCGATATAAAGAAACAGGTATGAAAGGTTATGAATGATGACTTTAATAATTGATTCTCCACCGCCAATATTCTCGTGCCCTTTCAAAGCAGCAGTCATAGCGAGGTACCAGATTATCGTGATAACAACATACAATACAGGGATGAATATTTTGCGTTTATAAAATGCCAGGTCTTTCATCCAGAGCCACATAAATACAAAATAGATGCTAAGCAATATGACTCCGCTTTCTTTTGTAAACAAGGCAGCAGCATAGGCAAAAAGGTGCAAAGCCAATGATGATGATTTGTTGTTTTTATAATAATCAATCAGGCCATGCATGGATAGCAGCGCGAAAATAGAAAGCAGGATATCGTTTCGTCCTGGTATCCAGGCCACCGCGTGCACGTTCACAGGATGGACTGCAAATAAGAATGAAAGTGCGAGAGCGGTGAGCGCATTTGCACCGAGCTTCAGTAAAAGATAATACAACAGCAGGCAGGCGAGCAAATGGTAAAGGATATTCATAAAATGAAAAGTCACAGAGCCGCGTGCGCCATGCACTTGCGCATCCATCATAAAGGAAACAATGAGCATCGGGCGGTAATAACTTTTATTATCCGTAAGATGCCCGGGAATCTCAAAGCAACTTTGACGGAATGCCTGCGGAATATTTTTCAGATGTTTGATAAATACTTCGTTATCAACAATCAGGTCTGTATCATCCATTTTGAGATACTGGTTGTGAAGTGTGCGGCCATATAATATAAAAACTACCGCAATCAGGATAATAGGATACAACCTGCTGTAGTTTGTTTTAGGTTTCGACTTAGAGTCTGATTTTACCGGTTTTACTTTTTGTTGCGCCATAAGGCCGTAAAGATATTGGATTTTTTGTTTCAGGAGAATGTTTAAAATAACTGGTTATGTTACGGTGGTTTCTCTTCTGAAACTTAACTTGCAACAGATTTTCAGATATAGAATTCAAAATAAATTTTATAAATATCATATTATCAATATATTAATAAATAAAACTCAAAACAAGGCCCTTATTCTGCTTGTTCTATTTGCTGTATCGCTGGTGGTTCCTGCTCAACTATATCACAATCACTCATATAATAATTTTATCATTTTCAGGTCCTCATTCTCACATCTTCTCCATGGAATGAATCTGTATGGCTATTTTCCAAAAGAATACAATGATATCTATTTGTATAGCCCTGCCTTTGCTGTTCTTATGGCGCCGTTCAGTTACATCCCCATCTGGGCCGGGCTGTATTTATGGACAGTGATCAGTTGTGCACTCATATATGTATCAATTATACAATTGCCTGGGCTCGATATGCCAAAACTAACGGCAGTTTTCTTTATCATTTTGCTTGAACTGATAACGTCTTTACAAAACATGCAGACCAATGCCATAATCGCTGCATTTATGGTTCTCGCGTTTATAAGTTTCGAACAAAAAAAAGTTTTTTTCGCCGCGTTTTTTATAGTGTTTGCAGCATATATAAAGCTATTTGGATTGGCTGCTGCCATGTTGTTTTTACTTTACCCGGGGAGAGGAAAATTTGTGGCATATATGTTTTTCTGGGGATTGGTTTTTACCATTTTACCTTTGATCATTGTTCCGGTAAATCAATTGATCATTCAATATCAAAACTGGTTTCACCAGATGTTAGATGTGCATCATGGTGAGGATACTATGCTATTCCCGAATGTGGCCGCGCCATTGTCGGTTATGGCCTGGCTGCGAATATGGTTCGGACTTAAAACAAATGGGATTTATATCCAATTATGCGGTCTGATCCTTTTAGTTTTACCCCTTTTGCGGATAAATCAATACAAAAATCCCGTTTTCAGGTATTTCCTGATTAGCTCAATACTCATATTCTGTGTCATTTTCAATCACATTGCAGAATCACCTTCTTATATCATTGCCGTTTTCGGAGTTGCGTTATGGTTTGTAAATGAAGAAAAAGCGCCATTTGCATGGATTCTCTTTGTTTTGGCATGCATATTTACCATTCTGAGTGCCACCAGCTTCTTCCCTGAATATGTCCGGCATAGCTATGCCATTCCAAAAGTCTGGAAAGTTGTTCCGTGTATATTTATATGGATATGGATACAGGCAAAGTTATTATTTGGAAAGAATTTTGGCAAAAGTCTTATTCCTTCCCATTATAACTGATCCTATATACACAGTCTCCAAAATCATCTGAAACAAGCAGGCTTCCATCAGGCATAACCAACACATCCACAGGCCTTCCGAGTGGTTTTTGTCCCTGTAGAAATCCTTCGGCAAATGGTTCAAAAGATATTGCTTTATTATCCTGCATTTTGACAGAAACCACCCGATAACCTACTTTACTGCTTCGGTTCCAGGAACCGTGTTCGGCAATAAATATTCTTCCCCGGTATTCTTTAGGGAATTGTGTCCCTGTATAAAATTTCATACCAAGACTGGCAACATGGGCACCCAGTTTCAAAGCCGGCGGTACAAACTCACTGCAACTATGCCCTTTGCCAAATTGTGGATCCGGAATATCTCCGGCATGGCAATAAGGAAATCCGAAATGCATCCCCGGTTTAGGGGCATAATTAAGTTCGTCGTCAGGGATATCATCACCCATTTCATCGCGACCATTATCGGTAAACCACAGTTCTTTTGTTTTAGGATCCCAGTCAAAACCCACCGTATTCCTGATCCCTTTGGCATACAATTCCAGGTTCGTTCCATCCGCATTCATTCTTTTGATACAGGCAAAATTGTTTTCATCCACTTCACAAACATTGCAAGGCGCTCCCACAGGTACATAAAGTTTACCATCAGGCCCAAAAGCAATATATTTCCAGCCATGCCATTCTTTGTCAGAGAATTTATCGCTGATCAATACAGGTTTGGGTGGATTTGATAACCTGGACTCAATATTATCAAAACGTGAGACTTTGCTTATTTCAGCCACGTATAAACTCCCGTTTCTAAAAGCCACGCCATTCGGGCTGTGCATATTATCTGTAATGGTGTACATTTTATCTGCGACACCATCATAGTTTTGATCTACAAGCGCATAAACTGATTTATCTCTTGTACCTACGAATACAGTCCCGTTTGCACCTAAAGTCATAGATCTTGCGCCTTTCACATTTCTTGCGAAATAGCTGATATGAAATCCTGAAGGTAATTTGATCTTATCAAGTATTCAGGATTGATCTGATGCAAAAGATGCATTTGCTGTGTTTGAGGATTTATCCTGACTTTTTGGCTGATTGCTGCAGCCCATAACAATATTAATAATTATAGATAAGGTTAACAATTTACGTTTCATACTTGTTATTTTTATTCGAATATAAACAATCAGGACTTAAATTGTTTAACGCATTTTCTCATGTTATTTCATCAATTTTGAAACAAATGGAACTCAACTATAAAAAATACGGTGAAACCGGGCCGAACCTGGTTATCCTGCACGGATTGTTTGGAATGCTCGATAACTGGCACAGTTTGGCAGTAAGATTTGGAAATGATTTTCAGACCTGGACCACTGATCAGCGCAATCATGGCAAATCTCCTCACAGTGAATATATTGACTATAATATACTTGCCGCTGACCTGCTGGATTTCTGCGATCAGCATCAGATAAAACAGCCAATTGTCCTCGGGCATTCCATGGGCGGCAAAGCTGCCATGCAATTTGCCATGAATTATCCCGATGTGATTTCTAAATTGATTGTAGTAGATATTGCGCCTAAAAAATATCCCGAAGATGGTCACGATGTTTATATAGATGCGCTTGAAGAACTGGATTTGACTAAAATAAAAAGCCGCAAAGATGCCGATGAGGCACTGAAACCAAAAATTCCCCAGGAATACATCAGGCAGTTTTTGCTCAAAAACCTTTCCCGCGAAGGAGATAGATATATCCTGAAAATGGACCTCGATAGCCTTTCCAAAAACTATAGCAAGCTTACTGCCAATATTGAAGCAAAAGGAAAATTTGAAAAGGACACTCTGTTTATCAATGGCGAAAAATCAAACTATATACTTGACAGCGATAAACCAGGCATCCTGGATTTATTTCCAAAGGTACAGTTTGTTACCATTCCCGGTGTGGGCCATTGGGTTCATGCTGAAGCACCTGATTTGTTTTATGAAGCAGTGATGAAATTTCTGAATTTGGAAATTTGAGAATTTGGAAATTGGCTGGTGCATGATTT
>JABDBQ010000064.1 GCA_013288555.1 Bacteroidota bacterium
ATTTTGCAATAGCCCCATAACTTGTCACACGGCCATTCGGTATCTGCCTGACAACTTTATAGACTTTATCGTAAAAGGATTCTTCTGGCATTAGGTCAATAAAATTAAAGCAAAATTCTCTTCATTGTACTTTTGTCTTGAAACAAAAGGACCAAAAATTCAAGGCTGTTGAAAAAATTGGCTCAAAACTGCATTTCATTCGCTAAACAAAACAAGGCCGCTTCCACGTCTGGAACATGATGGAAGCCATCCTGCGGCTCTGTTTTGTTTTTAACGCTTATTTCATTTGCTTTTTGAGCCATTTTTTCAAAGGCCAATCCTTTATTGGATTTAATTTCAATCGCAAAACGGGTTGATATTATTCCTTTATTTCAATTTAATTCCTATCTTTCCAACGCCAAAATATTAAAACAAATCAAATTATGAAGAAAAATCTACTTTTTTCATGCCTGTTGCTTTTCTCAGCAATGGCATCTGCCCAGACTTACAAAAATGTATATAGCGCCAAAAAAGACTGGTCGCGGATCTATGATTATTTCCATTTGGATGATGTGGTTTCTCCGTTTAATGGATTGACACTCGATGATTCAGGATCTGTTTATGTTACAGGGACATCTATCGTTGACAGCCTGGGAAAAACATCAGCATTTTATAACAAATATGGACCTGACGGCAAGTTGTTATGGAATTTTGCCGACAGCATCGGGATTACTAACGGGACAGCCATTTTATGGGATTCCATTCAGCAAAGAATTTACGGAAGCGGAGCAAATATAACTTCATTTGGAGGTGTTGGCTTATCGGGTGAATATGTCTTAAATATGCTCGGATCGGGCGGCAAGTATATTGGTGAATTTTTGTGGCCTGATCCCAATGTGACCAAGCGATTACCGCATTATGCCAGTGCGAATAATATGTGCCAGGATAAGAATGGAAAGATATATATTACAGGAGAAATAAGCGGATATCTTAGTTCCAGTGTTCTGCATCATAATATGCTTACTACCATGAAGATTGACGGATCTGACACCGTCAATGCCATAAAGTGGATGAATTCATACGACAGCACAAATCTACTCGAAGAAACAGGCCAGTTCATTGCGCTCGATCCTCATAAAAATGTTATCGTTGCCGGTATCAGGGGAGATTCGGCAAAGTATAAAGAAAACTTCAGCCTGTTATGTGTAAAATACGACAGTTCAGGCAATATCAAATGGAGCCGTAAGTTCATTAATGAGGATACTTTTTATCTGACTTCTGCATCTGGCCTGGTTGTTAGCAACAGTGGTAGTGCCTATATGAGTGGTAATATCCCGAACAAAAATGCACAGAGTGTGGATGGAATTATTTTAAAATATACCAACCAGGGAAAGCTTGCATGGACCAAACGCATGTCCAGCGTTATGCTGCATACGCAAGATGCCGCCTGCAACGGACTGGCTTTGGATAAAAGCGGCAATATCCTGGCGATAGGATTTTTTGACAACGACAGCGGGGAATATGCCACGCTGTTAAAACTGGATTCGAACGGACAACAGATATGGATGGATACCCTGCAGGACCCATATAACGGTACAAGTATTACGCAGGGTATTGCCATGACGCAGGATGATACCGGCAATATTTATATCACCGGAACCCGTGGCGACAACCAGACCTTTCTTGATGTATTTACGGCGAGATATAATAGCGCCGGGCAAAAACAATGGTATACCAGGTACAATGACAGTACTTTAAGCTACAATTCACCGTCTGAGATCATGCTGGACAAAAAAGGAAATGTCATTGTTGCCGGCAGCCATAATGGCGATACCGCAACCGGTGCGGATATTCTTGTTTTAAAATACAGCCAGTATATGACAAAAGTAAAAGTGCATAATTCCGGGATTTCTGAAAATACGGGTCAATTTCAAGACATTGATTTATTCCCGAACCCTTTTACAAACCAATTGAATGGAACCATAAACCTCAATGAAGCTTCAGATGTCAATATCGGTATTTTTGATATTACGGGAAGAGAAGTCAAGGTTATAAATTACAGGGATTTGCAGGCAGGAAAGAATAATTTCGGGATTCGAGCCAATGACCTTGAAAAAGGATTGTATTTTTATAAATGTACGATTGAAAATCAATCCGGAACGACAACCCTGAATGGAAAAATTGTGAAGGAATAGGAGGTTGGGTGTGGAGATTTTTAAACCTATAAGGTTTTGGAAACCTTATAGGTTTGGGATTAACAATATGAGCAATTTTCCCTATCTTTGATTATCATGATTTTACAGATCAATGAATAAATTCCTGCTTTGGGTATGTTTTATTTTTATTTCAGGCATTCATTGTTTTGGGCAGAATCGGTTTAGTGCGGAGCTGAACAGTTTTCAAACGGGTGGACAGAAACGCATCATTGCTCTTGATGACGGAGGCTATATAACCAAAGAAGTATATCCTGATTTTAAAGCGAGCAAATTTTATTTTGTACTGACCCGATTCAATGCCTGTTCACAGGAAATATGGACAAGAAAAATAAATTCGTCTGGTAATTCTTATAATTTAAATACAACTAACGATCCTAACCTTTTTTTTGATCTTGCAGTCCCCAACAATAATTTTATAAAAACTACTGATAATGGGTTTTTGCTCATATATTATACGTACGATCAACTTTTTGCCCAGGTGCCATTTGCGGGTGAACCCACCCCTATTATTACCAAACTTGATTCATCTGGGAATGTGGAGTGGAGTCGAAAAATCAACCCGATTATTAATGCGGATTTCAGTGGTCGTTACCCCGTTATTGGGTCTTGTGCTGCAACAAAAGATAGTGGATGTGTTGTATTAGGCTATGGTGATTCGATAAGCAGATTAAATGCAGTTGGATCAGATTCAAGATCCTCTTTTGTCCTTAAGCTTGATGCTCATGGTAAAGAAGTGTGGTCTAAACTATATAGACTTAAAGACACTGTTGGTTATTCAAATTATACGGTTCTTAATAAAATTGAAGCACTCCGGAATGGCGGTTTTATATTTAATTATTACAATGAGATATCCGGAACAAGCCTGCTTTGCAAACTGGACGGAAACGGTAAAATGACATGGGAAAAATACCTAATCAAAGGATTCTCTATAGTTACTTCTTTATCATACGTTCCTTATGAATTGGGATATCGGGAAGATGCCGGTAAAAATATATATATTTCAGGAACCGCATTTATAAACGGAGATTCAGTTATTCATATTTCTACAGCAGACATTAGCGGCCCTTTGACAGGATTAGCGCCTTATTTGCTCAAATTAGATAGTAATGGAACATTAAAATGGCTTCAGGTTTATTTTGAACCCAGCCAATTTAACAAGAGTGTGAATGTTGGGATTGTAATTACTAATGGAAATCAAATTATGCTTATTAACAGCCCAATCATTTATTATTCTGTTTTCAATAAATCAATAGCTTTATATATAGATATAAATGGTAAACCAGTTCAAAACAAAACACTGAATTACAGTAACTATACATATGGATATGGCTCATCCGGATATGTAGGTTATAGCATGGAATGCAGCCCTACATCAGATAGTGGATTAATTTATGCAGGTCCCACATCAGATTCTATTCATACCTCAATTTATAAAATGAATAAAAACGGCGAAACTGCATGTAATGAAACAGACACCTTAGTAACGCGCAAAAACGTAAATATTACAATCACAAATGCAATACCTTATTTGCCGGCTCCCGGTTTTACAGTTAGTGATATAGCGTTAACTGTTAGTCCCATACGGGAAAAAGCAAAAATGCTTTGCTCCGATCATCTTATTCCACAGGCAGATATAAGTCCTGATACCGTCCTTTGTTCCGGCAAGTCTTATGTCCTTTACAAAGGCGCCCAAAACGCCGGCGCCAAAACCTACTGGAGTACCGGTGATACTACCGATTCCATAATCGTAAAAAAAACAGGCAAATACTGGCTGCAGCTTTCGCATGGCTATTGTACTTCATCTGATACAGTAAGTATCGTTTTTAAATCTCAAATTAAATCCGGTCTTCCTAAAACGCAATCCATCTGTCCGTATGATTCGGTTTTGCTATCTGTAAAAGACAGCATTGCAAGCTATTACTGGATAAGCCCCAAAAAGGATACTCTTCAGGGCAGAAACATTACCGCCAAAGATTCCGGCTATTATTATCTCATGCTCAAAGGCGCGCAAAGCTGCGCATCGGTTGACACGGTTCATGTTATGTATTATCCGCTTCCTGCTGCCACTGCCGGACCGGATACCGTTCTTTGTCGCGATGAAGCCTATACCATGCAGGGTGCAGGCGGTATCACCTACAAATGGATACCTGCCACATATCTTTCATCTTCCACTGATCCCAATGCCATAGCAAGCCTGCCCAATACAGAGCGTTATATTCTGGTTGTCAGCAACAAACAGGGTTGTCACGATACGAGCCAGGTTTTGCTAAAGGTACGAACCCCGCTTACGGTGAAAGCCTCGGTAAATAATGCGGAGGTCTGTTACGGACAGACTATTGTTTTATCAGCCATAGCGCATGGTGGTGACAGCCTGCATTATAAATTCAAGTGGGTAAATGATGCCCAAAGCGGGGATTCAATTACAGAAAAAGCATTTCAAAGCGGATGGTATAAACTGATCGTAAGCGATAATTGTACACCCGTAAATGTGACTGACAGTGTGTATATTACCGTCATTCCGCCTGCCAAAGCGGCATTCGTTTACAGCCCTGCGACAAAAATAAAAACCAATCATGATGTTAGTTTTATCAATCAGTCCACCAACGCTGCCTCTTATCTCTGGACCTTCGGGACCAATGATAGCAGCAAACAGGTTTCTCCGGTTTATATCTACACCGATACAGGGGATTATAGAATAACTTTGGTTGCTTATGGGTTTAACAATTGCCCCAACGATACGGCCTATGGTTTTATCAAGCTCATCACCGACCAGGTCACCATTTATATCCCGAATGCTTTCAGTCCGAATGGTGATGGGGTGAATGATTATTTTGATATCGGTGGGGTTGGCATTAAAAGCTATTCATACAATATCTATAACAGATGGGGAGAACATATTTACGCCTCACCCCAGCCCTCTCCAAAAGGAGAGGGAGAAGGATGGGATGGGACTTTTCATGGTGTTGAGGTACCGGAAGGTGTTTATTTGTACCAACTTGATGTAACTGATATCTTTGATCAGCACCATTACCTGAGCGGGAATGTGACGCTGATGAGATGAGGAATCAATTATATAAAACCATTCTTCTTTAATTGCTTAAGCTCCATCCGTGCGGCCTGTTTTTAGGTGTATATAATTTGGGATTCAACAGGTCGCTCCGCTGGAGCTAAAAAATCATTTGGTTGGATTAGCTACAAACTCTGTCCCAGGTTGGCGTCCCCGCCAACCTGAATTTGGATTTGCAAAGGATTTGGATATCATATAAGCGGTCGGCGGGGACGCCGACCACGAACAATTTGGGATTCAACAGGTCGCTCCGCTGGAGCTAAAAAATCATTTGGTTGGATTAGCTACAAACAGTAGGCTCCTCTGGAGCCATTTTGCTGAGTATTCTAAAAAAGTGAAACATTTTGAAAAATATTTTCGCTTATAACGTATTGAATTTATTTAAGTTGAAAAATATTTTCCAAAGGTATCCACCCACTTTAGCATCTCACTATATATGTATATAAAAACAGGCGTAAGTAATCCCACCTCCGCTAAAGCTATGGCAGGCAAAGAAAGGTAAGGAGTTAGGGGTTGGCAAGATAAAACAGAGACAATCCTATGAATCAAAATAATCATATGAATCAAGCCTGTCCCGACCTATTCGGGAGTTCAGACAATTATGCAAATGAAGAAAACCGCGTTTTTAACCATTCTGGATTGATAATCTATTGTTATCTATTGATACCTGTCAATGAGTTACGTGTAAAGTCAAAGATTGTCAACTAATTAAAAAATTCAAAAAATAAATTATCAATAAAAACAATGATATCAATAGGAAATACTCAAAAATGGGGTTTTGGTTTTCTTAATTTCTGCAAAAAATGTCGTTTCCATACATTCTGAACTGATCTTTTCTGTTTTTTAGGATAAAATTATCAATGAGTTATGTATATATTATTGATTATGAATATTTTAATAACGAAAATCAAATCAAATCTAATAGTGATTCCATCAATGAGCAAAATGATGCCAATTGCGGAAAGAATTACTTAACCGAAAACCCTAATTTTGAAATGTCACTAACTTACTTATTTACAAACTTACCAACTGCACATGCACAGCGATAGTCAAAAATTCAGCGGACAAATAGTTGATGTAGTGGCCGGAAGCATATTTCCGGGTGAAATGATTGTGAAGGATGGACGAATTGCTGATATCAGGGAAACATCAAAAGCAGATGATCATTTTATACTTCCCGGATTGGTTGACGCACATATCCATATTGAAAGTTCGATGCTGGTACCGGCAGAATTTGCGAGGCTTGCAGTAGTACACGGAACTGTGGCCACAGTTAGTGATCCACACGAAATTGCAAATGTATTGGGAATAAAGGGTGTAGATTATATGATTGATAATGGGAATAAAACCCCATTTTATTTCAATTTTGGCGCACCTTCCTGTGTGCCTGCAACAGCTTTTGAAACGGCAGGTGCATCACTGGGTCCCGCAGAAATTGAACAACTTCTAAGCAGGCCCGAAATCCGCTATCTGTCTGAAATGATGAATTATCCGGGTGTTTTGTTTCATGATCCCGAGGTAATGGAAAAAATACAAATCGCAAAGAAACATGGCAAGCCTGCAGATGGCCATGCACCCGGATTGCGTGGTGAAGATGCGAAAAGATATGTCGGGGCCGGCATAAGTACAGACCATGAATGTTTTACTTATGATGAAGCTTTGGACAAGATAAAACTGGGTATGGACATCCTGATCAGGGAAGGAAGCGCCGCCAAAAATTTTGACGCACTGATTCCTTTACTTGGTGAATTTCCTGAAATGATCATGTTCTGTTCTGATGATAAGCATCCTGATGCTCTGGTAAAAGGGCATATCAATGAATTGGTACAAAAAGCTATCGCACTCGGTTTTAAACCGATGGATGTTTTACGGGCGGCAACGCTTAACCCGGTACGACATTATAATCTTGAAAATGGATTGTTGCAAATAGGTGATTCTGCTGATTTTATCATTGTAAACAATCTGGAAGATTTTGAGATCAGGCAAACCTGGATCAGAGGACAAAAGGTGGCAGAAAACGGCAAAACACTTTTACCTTCAGTCCATTCTGATATTATCAATCATTTTGATTGCAGCTACGTGAACCATCAAGACTTTCGTGTGGAAGCTAAAGGAAAACGCATAAAAGTTATTGAAGTTATAGATGGCCAATTGATTACACGCCATAGTATACAGCAGGCCCGGATTGAAAATAATGAGGTTTTAACTGATATCAGTCGGGATATTTTGAAAATAGCAGTTGTGAACCGCTATCAGAATGCCGCACCCGCCGTTGCATTTGTCCAGAATTTCGGATTGAAACAGGGTGCTATCGCATCTACAGTTGCGCATGACAGTCACAATATCATCGCCGTCGGTGTAGATGATGCTTCTATTTCCATGGCTGTTAATCTCCTTATTGAGCATAAAGGAGGCATTTCTCTGGTAAGTGATTCTAAAGAAATGATTTTATCATTGCCTGTTGCCGGATTGATGAGTAATAAAGATGGCTATGAAGTGGCAAGGGAATATGAAATGATGGATGAAGAAACAAAAACAATGGGCTGTACCCTGGGAGCGCCATTTATGTCGCTTTCCTTCCTTGCTTTGCTGGTGATCCCGGAATTGAAACTCAGTGATAAAGGGCTTTTTGATGGTAAGAATTTCAGGTTTGTGGAGCTTTTTGAAGAGTAAGAAGTGAGAGGTGAGAAGAAATAATAGTTTGAAAACAGAATTGATCATAACCGGGGATGGTTCACATTCCATATTTGTTCCGGAACTTAATGAGCATTATCATTCCACATTCGGAGCCATCCGGGAATCAGATATTGTGTTTATTGAAAACGGGTTGAAGGAAATATTGAAATCCAAAAAGAATATCCGCATATTTGAAATGGGCTTTGGTACCGGGCTTAATGCTTATCTTACGTTGTTGCATTCATTGAAACTGCCGGTTATTATTCAATATACAGCTCTTGAAGCATTCCCCCTGGATATGGAAACGGTTCAAAAGCTGAATTATGCTGAAGAACTGGAAAATGCTTCCCATGAAAATAATTTTCTCAATTTACATGCTTCATCCTGGGAGCAACCTGTTTCTCTTTCAAATTCATTTCAATTATTGAAACAAAACGTATCGCTGCTTGATTTTTACGCTGAAAATAAATTTGACCTCATTTATTTTGATGCATTTGCACCCGATGTGCAGCCCGAATTATGGACTGAAGAAATATTTGACAAACTATATAAAATGATGAATCCCGGAGGTATTTTGGTTACGTATTGCTGCAAAGGAATTGTAAAGCGAAATATGAAAGCTGCCGGATTTGATATTGAAAAACTTCCTGGGCCACCCGGGAAACGAGAAGTTTTAAGGGCAAGGAGCGTATAAAAGGGCATTCAATGGCAAATGATGAAGGTATTTTCAAAATGAGGTCGTTTTTAGATTGTATATTTAAGATGTTTTTTTCTAAGAATTGATGCTGTAGCACTATATTTGCTAAGCGATGAAGAAATTTTGAACAAAAAAGCATCTACAGTTTTTACTAAAATTAATAAAAATATCTCTTTAACTATGGAAAAAGAAATTGATAACGTTGATACATTGGAAGAAATTGGTCAAATACCTTCCACATGGGAAGGAAGTAGTGTAAGCTGGAAAGAAGGTCAGGAATGGGATAAGAGTAAGGAAATGGACTTTACCTATACCAACCTGGATAAATTTATCAGGTTTAGCCTTGGTGAAAATGCCCACTTTAGCAATGCAATGTATGATGGCGATTATTCAATGACCCTCGACCGGGCACAGTTGCGTAAATATGAATTTGTTACAAAATGGCTGGGAATCAAAAAAGGAACAAGGATTATAGATCTGGGCTGCGGTTGGGGAGGTTGGCTCACATATCTTAAAAATACGGTTGGTGCTAATGGTTATGGCGTAAATCTCTCTCGCGGACAAGTTGCATCCTGCAGGCGTAACGGATTGAATGTTTTTCTAAAAGATGCACGGTTTGTAAAACCGGAAGATTTTGGAACATTTGAAGCCGTTACAGCATTCGGGAGTTTCGAACACGTAGCCAGTGTGAAAGACTATCTTGACGGCAACCAGGATAAGGTTTATGCCGATTATTTTAAACATGTTTATGATCTTCTTCCCAAAGGAGGACGTTTTTATATGCAGAGTATGGTATTCAGTAAAAACATGCTGCCTTACGATCAATTTGACATTAATGCCCCTAAAGATTCGGATGCTTATATCCTGGCTTTGCTTACCAAACATAATCCTGACTCGTGGTTGCCTTATGGTCATGAGCATATCATACGCATTGCAGAGCCGTATTTCAAAAATGTGTTTTACAGCAGTGGCCGCCTTGATTATATACAAACCAATAAGGAATGGACAAAGCTTTATTATAAATGGAATCTGAAAAAATATCTCTGGTATGCATCACTTATCCCTAAATATTTCAGGGATAAAGAGTTCAGGCATCAATTGGCTGTACTTAGAATCAGACCAAACAGAGTTTGTTTTGAGCGCGAAATTATGGATCATGCAAGGCTTGTTTTTGAGAAGGTATAACCATAATCCTGCTGCTTACATTAATATTGTTTTTTTGATACCAGATGAGTGTTTCTAAAGAACTTTCCGGGATGAAATTCAGGAAAGCCTATCCTGTTATTGTTTGTGCCATTCTTTTTGTTCTTGTGTTAATACTCAGGTTCAGAATTCTTTATGATTTCTGTTTCCTGGTAACAGATGCTGATCAACTACTTTTGTGGGATGCTGCTAATGATATCCACCATGGGATATTTCATGAGCCTTGTTTTTATGGGCAGGCCTATAACCCCCTCGTAGAGCCCCTGTTCGCACAGGTATTTTTGATATTTGGCATGTCATTGCGTTTTGCGCTTCCATTGGTTTCCTGGATTTTTGGTTTCCTTCCATTCGTTATACTTGGCTTGGCATTTTTCAGAGATAAAAAATACTATAGCGTTGTATTTACATTAGCTTATTTGCTTTGGCTCCCTATAGAATTCCATGCAATTGATTCTATTCCCAGAGGTTATGTGCCTGCCTGTGCCTTTGCAGCAATTGGAATTTACCTTGCCATGTTTTCAGAAAACAGGATGAAGTTTTTCTGGTTTGGATTTCTAAGTCTCATTGGTTTTACCATCAGTCAGAATTGCATTTTTCTTATCATTCCGGCTGCAATTTATTTCTGGTTGCATAATATTAAATCGTTGAAGTTTTACCTGCAATCTTTTGCCGGACTGTTGCTTGCGATGCCATTGCCGGTCTTTATTTATTGGTTTTATGCAACACATCCGGCCTATAATGTTCATGGTATAGAATATACTTTCGATTTTGATACTTTTAAGCTGGCATTTACGCATATAGACCAGATTTTTAATTACCTGTCTCCTGAGAAAAAATACCAGTTCCTGACGGTTTCTGTACTTTACTTTGTTTTTGCAGTCATTTGTTTTGTCAACAAAAAGTTCATCAGTGGTATCAGCATTATTAGCGGGTTCATTGTTTTATTGTTCACTTTATGGTTTGATAAAGCCCAGGATGTTGAGGATAATTATTTCTTTTCAGGGGTTAGAATGTACCTCGGTGTTCCGGTTAGTTTTGCCCTATTTTCTTATTGGGCTGAGTCTTCTTTTAAATCCGTTTCAAATAAATGGATATGGAAATCCATCATTTTAACATTTTTTTTATTTGCTGGTATTGTTTGTATGTCACAGCGTAACAGGTTGTTTAAAACCAATTTATATGGCGCTATGGCTTCAACAGATGTGGTTCCTGCAGAATTTGTAGACGCCATAATTGCCAAAAGCAATCATCTGCAACAGTTATGTTTGGCTTATCATTCTGATCTTGTAATACTTGATAATAAACAGGTTGGGCTTGGATACATTATTCCTGCATTAAATTACCCGTTCAAAATTCTGAGACCCGTTTATGAACGCCGTACCTGGGATATGCAGTCAGAAGATCATATAATCAGGCCGAATTTTATTTTACTTCCCGATGATCCTGAACAGGCAGAAGAATGGCAAGGCCAGGGAATTGATATTAAACCAACTACAGATCCAAAAGCATTCCTGATAGCCACACATGGCAAAAAAGTGTTTGCTATTTTAAAAGACATGAAAATTGATGTCAGGGCACATTAACCTGATGTTAAATTAATACGAATAACAATTAATGAATAGTTGTGGGATTAGCTACTACCTGCCACGTGGTACTGCCATAAACCACATTCATGTTTTGAGGACTGGTGGCGCTAATATTATAGATGACGATCTGGCTGCCCGGTCGAAGTTTAAGAATTTTCTGTTTGATGGTTCGCGTTAGCATATTCCCTTTAACATTTTCGATAAAATCAGCACTGTCTTTAGGCCCTTTGACATTGCTGGCAGAAAAAGTAAATGAGTTAACAGTATAATTGATAGCAGTTCCATCGATAGCATTTATGACCATTGCAGAAACTTCGCTAACATTGGAAAGTTGGTCGATAGTTACAGTTCCGGATTCAATGTTATCCAGTTTTATAATGAGGTTGACGGATGCTTCATTTTGATGAAGAGGATTATGATTCCTGGCAAAACTGAAGAATGCACAACAGATTAAAAGCAGGCTGATACTTGATGCAATTATGACATTATTTTTTATTCTCATGATCTTTTACCTGATAACAAATAAGTTATAGAATATGTTATATTAATTTTTTTTGAGATAATTTATCACATGTAATTTAAAGTATTCTTTAAAGCAGAACCTTTATATTTGACCCGAAAATCAAAACATTTTATGGCATTAAATGATAAAAAAGTAATAAACGGATGGGCAATGTACGACTGGGCCAATTCAGTCTATTCTCTAGTTATTACCTCAACTATTTTCCCGATATATTATGCTTCGGTCACAGTTGCCAAAGATGGAAATGAGTTGATTGACTTCTTTGGTTTTCATATTATTAATACTGTTTTGTATTCTTATGCCTTATCATTTTCATTTCTTGTGCTCGCCTTTTTATTGCCTGTTTTATCGGGCATCGCAGATTATAGCGGAAGCAAAAAGAATTTTATGAAATTTTTTGCATGGCTGGGAAGTGCTTCCTGTGCAGCACTATATTTTTTTACCGGACGTGCCAATGTCGAATATGGCATTATCTGCTCTGTAATGGCCAGTATAGGTTTTGGTGGAAGCCTCGTGTTTTACAATGCATATTTGCCCGAGATTGCAACACCTGATCAATATGACCGCGTGAGTGCTAAAGGATATGCACTTGGGTATATTGGCAGTGTATTGCTGATGATTGTAAACCTGATGATGGTAGAGAAGAAAGAATGGTTTGGATTTAACCATGATCCTTCTACGTTCCTTGGTAACCCAACTTTGCCATCCAGGGTTGTATTTGTAACTGT
>JABDBQ010000065.1:0-529 GCA_013288555.1 Bacteroidota bacterium
AATGGCTATGATTTCAGGATGATCAATGCAGTTATGGATGTAAATGACAAGCAGAAGACTATGCTGCTGCCAAAACTGAATGCCTATTTTGAAGGCAAACTGGCGGGTAAAAAAATTGCCGTTTGGGGTCTTGCGTTCAAACCAAATACCGATGATATCCGTGAAGCGGCCTCGTTGAATAATATCAATGCATTGCTTGAAATGGGCGCAGAAATTGTGGCCTATGATCCTGAGGCTATTGAAAATGTCAGGCAGATAGTTGGTGATAAGATCAAATATGCAAAGGACCAGTATCAAGCAGCAGAAGGCGCAGATGCTATTCTTATCATGACGGAATGGCCTGTTTTTAGAACTCCGGATTTTGAACTGCTGGCAAAGACCATGAAAAATAAGGCGATATTTGATGGACGCAATCTTTTTGAAACGGAAGAAATGAAACAAATCGGTTTTCATTACGAATCAATTGGTAGAAAACCTGTAATGATTTAGGGGTCATTTATTTATAAAATATATTTCCTGAAAACAGGAT
>JABDBQ010000065.1:539-8202 GCA_013288555.1 Bacteroidota bacterium
AAACAGGATCACGCATATGAGAAAAAGAATATTAATAACCGGTGCTGCTGGTTTTTTAGGATCACATCTTTGTGACAGGTTTATAAAGGAAGATTACCACGTTATCGGTATGGATAATCTTCTTACTGGCAATCTGAGAAATATATCGCATATGTTTAAACTCGAGAATTTCGAGTTTTATCATCATGATGTATCAAAGTTTGTTTTTGTACCTGGTAAACTGGATTATATCCTCAATTTTGCCTCTCCGGCAAGCCCCATCGACTATCTCAAAATGCCTATTCAAACGATGAAGGTAGGGTCTCTGGGTACGCATAATTTACTTGGACTGGCAAAAGCCAAAGGGGCCAGGATTCTTGTAGCTTCAACTTCTGAGGTTTACGGTGATCCGAATGTGCATCCTCAAACGGAAGAGTATTGGGGAAATGTAAATCCTATTGGTCCGAGAGGGGTTTACGATGAAGCGAAACGTTTTCAGGAAGCCATTACCATGGCTTATCATCGTTTCCATGGCGTGCAGACCAGGATTATCAGGATTTTTAATACTTATGGACCCAGGATGCGACTCGATGATGGCCGTGCCTTGCCAACCTTCATGAGCCAGGCATTGCGCAAAGAAAATATTACCGTTTTCGGAGACGGAAGCCAGACCCGTTCCTTTTGTTATGTAGATGACCTGGTAGAAGGCATATTCAGGCTACTACACAGTGATTACACATTGCCGGTAAACATTGGCAATCCACAGGAAATCACCATTAAAGATTTTGCAGAAGAAGTTGCCAGGCTTGTTGGTACAGACTGCAAAGTTATCTATGAGCCATTACCCACCGATGATCCAAAGCAAAGGCAGCCTGATATAACCAAAGCAAGGGAAATTCTGGGCTGGGAACCAAAAGTAGGACGCGAAGAAGGATTAAAAATTACGCTGGATTACTTTAAATCATTACCTGAATTTTCAATGTAGTTCCAAAAGCATGCGTAAGCCCATTCTCAAATTCCCATCCCGAACATTCGGGACTCAAATAATCTGAAGTTATGGATTACTACGCACATCCAACTGCAGTTATTGATGAAGGAAGCCGGATAGGTAAGAATACCCGCATCTGGCATTTTTCTCATGTTATGCCGGGCGCTATTATTGGTGAAGATTGCAATATTGGCCAGAATGTTTTTATTGCAAATGGCGTCATCATCGGGAATGGTGTGAAAATCCAGAATAATGTTTCTTTGTACGATGGGGTCATTGTAGAAGATGATGTGTTTTTAGGACCCAGTATGGTTTTTACCAATGTTATCAATCCGCGTAGTTTTATAGAACGCAAAACCGAATATTTGCCAACACGAATTTGCAAAGGAGCCACAATAGGTGCCAACGCTACAATCATTTGTGGAAATACAATTGGATCATATTCTTTTATAGGAGCGGGGGCTGTTGTTACACATAATGTAGATGATTTTGCCCTCGTTAAGGGTACGCCGGCACGGCAAACTGGCTGGGTGAGCAGGAATGGAAATAAACTCGATTTTAACCAAGAAAATGTGGCGGTTTGTCCGGAGTCAGGACAGGTTTATCGGTTGGGAAACGGGAAAATATATCAAACAGAAGAAAAGATATGAGTTATAAGATTGTTGTTACCGGAGGCGCAGGATTTATCGGCAGCCATCTCGTAAGGAGTTTTGTAAATAAATATCCTCATTACACAATCGTAAATTTGGATAAGCTGACCTATGCGGGGAACCTTGAAAATCTTAAAGACATAGAAGATAAGGAAAATTATCAGTTTGTAAGGGGCGATATTGCCGATGCTGCATTCGTGAATTCTTTATTTGAATCTCAAAAACCTGACGCAGTCATTCATCTCGCCGCTGAATCGCACGTTGACAGGTCAATTTTGAATCCCGGCGATTTTATAAATACCAATGTAGTAGGCACACTCAATCTGCTGAATGCTTCACGAAACTTATGGAACGGCAGCGAAGGCAAACATCTTTTTTATCATGTTTCAACGGATGAGGTCTATGGTTCTTTGGGCAAGGAAGGATATTTTACAGAAAAGACTTCATATGATCCCCGCTCTCCTTATTCGGCTTCAAAAGCTGCTTCTGATCACCTCGTTAGGGCATTTTTTCACACTTATGGTATGCCGGTTGTCATTTCCAACTGCTCAAACAATTATGGACCATACCAGTTTCCTGAAAAGTTGATCCCGTTAATGATTCATAATATTGTAAACCAAAAACCTTTACCTGTTTATGGCCAGGGAGCCCAAACCCGCGACTGGCTTTGGGTATTGGACCATGTATCTGCCATTGATCTTATTTTCCATAAAGGTACAACAGGAGAAACCTATAATATTGGCGGCAGCAATGAGTGGCAAAATATCAATCTAGTACATAAAATGTGCAGTATTATGGACCGGAAACTGCAAAAGCCTTATGGTGATTCTGCAAAGTTGATTACTTTCGTTAAAGACCGTGCGGGCCATGATATGCGTTATGCTATTGATGCTTCCAAAATCAAAAACGAACTGGGGTGGGTTCCTTCCATTCAGTTTGACGAAGGCCTCGAAAAAACCATCGACTGGTACCTGGCCAATGAAGAATGGCTGGAACATGTTACAACTGGTGCATACCAAAACTACTACGAACAACAGTATATAGCAAGGTAGCCAACCTTTTTTTCATTTTTTTCTTATTGTCATTCAGCTAATAATGGCCTTTAATGCCATTTAGAGCAAACATTTTAAAAAATGGGATGTTATATTGATGTAACTATTTTCAAACCCTTTAATTAAAATTTTTATGGAAAATCTGAATGAAAAGGTTGTTCAGGAATTGAATGATCTCATCGTATCAAGCAAAAGCGGTAAAGAAGCTTATGATACCGCAATTCAAAACGTAAAGAACCCTGACATCAAGTCGCTTTTTACTGATCTGGGCAAACAGCATCAGCAATATGCTACAGAATTGGAAAATCAGCTGCGTACGCTTGGGGGTAAGCCAGTTTCAACTACTGAAGGAAGATACCAGACAACAGCCTGGGCTACGGCAAAAACAGCAGCCACTGCAGGGAATGAGAGGGACCTTCTTGATAAATTCGAAAGAGGAGAAAGCGAAATTGAACAAAAATATGATCAGGTTCTGAAAGAAGAAGCTTTACCTCAAAACGTAAAGGAAGTGGTACGGAAACAGCACGAAAGCCAAAGAAAGGTTCACAATCAAATCCGTGAAATGCGTACTGCTGCGAAATAATTCCAGCCAATTGAAACTCAAAAAATTCAACTGATAAAAAGGGCGGATCATGCAATTGATTCGCCCTTTTTATTTTGGTAAGGATTTAGCCCAAATATGAAACCGGCAGAATAATGAAATATCTTTGCATAAAAATAAAAACTAATGAAGCGCATTTTTTTGACTGGTGCAAGTGGTTTTTTAGGAGGTAATTTCTGTCATTTATTTGCAGGCAAGTATGAAATTTTTGCAGTTTATAACACGCATGAAATCCAAAATAAAAATGTCCACTCTCATCAGCTGGACGTTACAAAGTCAGCGAAGCTTAAGACATTTTTCAATAAAATTAAGCCAGATGCAGTTGTCCATCTTGCAGCAATATCTGACCCCAACCAGTGCCAGCTAAATCCCTCAGTATCTGAAGTAATTAATGTAGAAGTTCCTGAAAACCTTGCTCATTTATGCGCAGAATATCAAATTCCGTTTTTGTTTGCTTCATCTGACCTGGTATTTGACGGTAAATCTGCACCCTATCGGGAATCGGATATTCCGGCTCCGATAAGTATCTATGGATTACATAAAGCCGTTGCAGAGCAATCGGTTATGGATATCTATCCACAAAGCACTATTTGCAGGCTCCCTTTGATGTATGGTAGAACGTTCACTGAAAACCGGAGCGTGCTCCAGCCTATGCTCACGAATTTAGATTCAGGTTTACCATTGATGTTATTTACAGATGAGTCCCGGACAATAGCAAGCGCTCACGACATTTGCGAAGGACTTTTACGATGCCTTGGCCATCAGGGCGAAATATTTAACCTGGGTGGTGATGAAAGAATGTCAAGGTATGATTTTGGTTTAGAGGTATGTAAAGTGTTTGGTTATGATAAGGGACTGCTGATCAAATCGAAACAAAAAGATGTCGGTATGCCTGCGCCACGCCCCAAAGATGTTTCGATGAGCAACACAAAAGCAAAAGAAATAGGCTGGAAACCTGCTAGTGTTCAGAGCGGACTTGAGCGTATCAAAAAAGAACTGGAATCAAAAACGATATGAGATATTATATCAGACGAGACCTTAATATTTTTGATGGTCTCAACTTCCGAATGCTTTTCCTTTGCGCCTTTGCGCCTTTGCGAGAGTTATTCTCTTCCCGAATATTTGGGACAAAGGGGAGAAGATTTGGAGGTGAAGAACATTTAATATTTATTTTTTTGCTTTTGTTCAGCCTACCTGGAATGGCGCAATCCAACCCGGATAACCTGGCACATACTCTGTTGTGGAAAATATCAGGCAAAGGAGCTAAGTCTCCATCTTATTTGTACGGAACCATGCACACAGGCGACGACAGGGTTTTCGCTCTGCAGGATTCTGCGCTGATAGCATTTGATTCAGTGAATGAATTTGCGATGGAAATCAATATGGATTCTATTGATAATACGGCAATGGCTTCAGAAATGAGACTCCCTGAAGGGCAGACGCTCAAACAACTCCTTGGTGATGCAGATTATAAACTTGCCGGAAAATGCCTGATGAAAAGTGCCGGAATTCCTATTTTTCTTTTAAATACCATCAGGCCCATTTATGTATCTGTTCTTATTACCGAAGGAAAGCAAAACAAAAGAGACGTTTTGGACACCTATTTTTTTAAGCTGGCGAAAAAAGAAAATAAAAAAATCATTGGACTGGAAAAAGCTGAAGATCAGATGAAACTGCTCATGGGAATTTCACTTGATAAGCAGGTTTCTATGCTTCGGGAAGGTATTCACGATTACGAAGCCATGAAAAGCTCGATGGAAGAAACAACCGTTGATTATTCTGACGCAGACCTGAACAAACTATTGAGGGAAACGCAGAGCGACACCAGCATGGGCGCTAATTTTATGGAAGATTTTATAAATAAGCGAAACAGGGTGATGGCCAATGGGATAGAAAGGGTTTTGCGTTCGGGCAAAACGCTTTTTACGGCTGTGGGTGCAGACCATTTACCAGGACAGAAAGGGGTGATTTCTCTGCTGCTGAAAGACGGTTATATTGTTAATCCTGTGCTAAGCAAGAATTTTCTTGAGGCGAAAGATGTGAAGAGGCGGATAAAGTGAATTTAATACAGCACTTCTGTTTTCAATCCGATATCCTGAAAATTAACGGGCTTATTGACATAAAAAGTGGAATACAAAGTATGCTTTTTTGTATCTAAATGTTCAATGTACAAATCAACTGTATTATTCTTAACCACTAGTTCATAATCTAAACCATCATCAGTTTTTAATAATCCCGTTGTTTGTTCTTTTGATGGAGCAGGAGCACAGTTTAATTCACCCAGATCATTTATATGGACATGATCCATTTCTTTATCTGCCTTTACAATAATGCTGATTTGGAGCGCTCTATTTGCTGCTAATTTTTGACTTCTTGACCAACGTTTCCAATGGGAAATTTTATACGGTTTACCTGAAAGATAGTAAACCTGTTTTGTAACTTTCAACCCTTTGACATTTGTTGTAACATTTTGACCCTTTTGCTTATACAGTATATTAATATCACACCATGCCGGATAATCGGTTATATTGTTAATGTTAATATTTTCCATTTCAGGTTTAAGTTCGTTGCCGTTCCATGAATGAAATAAATATCCGGCACGCTTGCCCGCAGAGCTGTCAAATTGGACCGAACCAATCCTTATTGCGGGTATTTTATCTGTCATAAATGCAATATAATTATTTTGATTCAAGGCAAATACGGCATCAGTTGTCGCGAGATCGGTTGTCCAATGATCTGAAATCCTTTGTGCCATCAACCATTTTTTGATGCCTTCGGTAGTATGATATTCAGGAGTGGGATAGCGCATGATATTATAAGCTTCAATAAGCAGGCTCTGTGCCTGTATTTTTTCAGCTTCATCTCCTGAATTTTCCTTCCAGTAAACACCTTTGTCATCATCGTGAATAGCCTGTTTATCAATGGACCTGAATATTTTTATATATACAGAATCTTCTCCCTGCCTGTAAAATGCGGAGACCAGCATTGCCTTTTCGGCCAGAGTCCTGTTCTGGTAATTATTCCAGGCCTGCTCCTGCCAATAATAAAGTGCTTTTTCACATGGAAAATCAATGGGTACATTCCAGAAAGTGCGTGCATAGAGATATGTAATAATATCTGATGTGAGATGGTTTTCATCAATGTTGACTTTACTGGCTACCAGCGCATTGTAATCATGTGTCATAGCGTTGTCACAGTATTTGAATGCCTTCACACCCATATCGTTAAGCTTATCTGAATAATTATCATAGATATGCATATCAAACAGCCTTCCTATACCTGTGCAAATGAGCTGGGTAATATATCTGTTGCTCTTCATTTCCTTGAACCATGGCCAGCTTCCGTCGGGCAATTGCGCAAGTTGAAGTTTCGCAATTTCATCAGCCATCCTGTTGTTTATCTCAACGGTGTCCATCATTTTGCCAATCTTTCTATGCATCTCATTTTCAGGATTATCTGATACCGGTTCATTCTCCCATTTTTTGAGAAGGGAATCCAGCCCGACTTCTTTATTGAGGAGGTAAAGGGCTACGGAATTGGCAAAATAGCCATTGAAAATTTCAACAGTAGATTGATTTTGATTGTCAACAAGATAAGAAAGTGCCGGAATAATATACCACGCCGGATTTGAGGTTAATTCCATTGTGACACGGAATGGTTTCTTTATTTTATGGAGATCATCCAGGCGAAATGATTTTGAATCATTGGGTTTTACATAAAATACAGACGATCGGATATCTTGTATTTGTTGAATTAAATCAGGTTCTTTTAATAAATCCTGTGCAGATATGTTAATTCTTGCAATGCAAATAAAGACGATACATAGAACAAAGATTTTTCTCATTTTGAATAATATCAGATCTGGATCCAACTACAAATAAACGATAGTTTTGCAAGTAACGATTGTCTGAAGAGGTATTTTATTCAATAAAAAAACCCACCCCAATAGTTCGGGACGGGTTTTTCTTATTAACAAAACAGAGAATACTAAAACATTGTATCTTTATTATTGAATTTCAATCGCCTTAGCAGTTTTTGCAGGTTCTGTTTTTTCAATACTGATTTCCAGGATGCCATTTTTAAAACCTGCTTTAATAGATTCAGTATTTACGTTTTTTGGAAGATTAAAACTGCGTCTGAATTTTCCGTAAAAACTTTCTACCTGGTGGTATTTTTCGTTTTCTTCTGTGGCTTGTTGTTTGCGTTCGCCGCTGACAATAAGTTTGTTACCCTCAATTTCGAGATTTACATTGTCTTTTTCCAGTCCTGGTAATAAAACATGCAGATCGAATGATTTTTCTTTTTGCCAGGAATATCTAGATATATAATAATGCGTGATACTATCACCATCATTAAGACCTGCCTCTTTGAAATGACTGTAATGCACAAATAT
>JABDBQ010000065.1:8212-11163 GCA_013288555.1 Bacteroidota bacterium
CTGAAAGATTGCCGTTGTTCATAAATTTAACATGTGTCATGGTCTTATTATTTTTAATGTTATGCCGGCAATATTTCAAAGGCCATACCATTTGCAAAGAGGGTAGCAAGGCTGACAGAATGTAATATAATTATGACACAAGGTACTAATATAGAAGTATATAATGAAAATATGTCCTGACAAACAACACAATCTGACATGACACTGATTAATAATGTCATGTCACTATTTTCTCATCAGTTTATTTTTTCGGTTTGGGCTGAAGTGGCCTGAATTCAATATCAGATATGAGAAAATTATCAGAAGTTTCCAAAGCCCTGATGATCTGTAGTGCTACCTCTTCAGGCATGAGCATGTTATCGTGTGGTTTTATTACTGGAGAATTCCTGAAGAAATCTGTTTTTGTAGATCCCGGGTAAACGCAAGTCACTTTTATCCCAAAGTCTCTTAATTCTTTATATAAAGATTCAGAAATGCCGCGAACTGCGTGTTTTGATCCGCAATACGCAGCAGTTTGTGCCATGCCTTCCTTTCCCGCTGTTGAGGATATATTTACAATATGCCCGTTTTGCATTTTTTTCATTACCGGGATAATGTAATGGCCGGTATTATATATTCCGAATACGTTGACTTCGAATATCTCCCGAAATATTTCAGGTGGCATTTCTTCAAAGAATCCAAAATATCCCAAACCTGCATTATTTATTAGGATATGTACCTCATTTCCAAGTAGATTGGTTGTTGATTTAAATGCTTTTTCAACCTGGGCGATGTCCCTTATATCTGTTTTGAAAAAATGCAGATTTGAATTTGAAATCTCAGGTTTGTTCATGCCCCACCCGACTACAATGGCACCTTTTTCAAGTAATTGTTCTGTTAAAGCCTTTCCAATTCCCTTATTTACACCTGATATGACTGCTATTTTATTTTTTAAGTCCATTTTTTTTATTTGTATTTACTAAGTCCTGATTCCTAATTCCTGACTCCCGAAAATGCAAATTTCCTCTATTAAATTGAAATAATAGCCCATCGTTATTTCATTTCACTTAGTTTTGTCTTTTAGAAGTTTAATCCTTTGAAGCGCTTTCTGACAACACACCGTCTCTATTTTTTATTTCAGGTCATCGCACTTGTTATATTTGTGCATTACAGTCATTTCAAAGAGGCAGGTCTTAATGATGGTGATAGTATCACGCATTATTATATATCTAGATATTCCTGGCATTACGCACATTTATTCCTTGACAACTGGGGCAAACCTTTTTTTATTTTAATCAGTTCTCCTTTTGCACAATTCGGGTATGGCGGGATACAGTTTTTCAATATTCTCTGTGCCGTATTTTCATCCTGGTTTTGTTACCGAATTGCGGAAAAACTAGGTATCAAATGGGCCGCCGCCGCTCCTGTGTTTTTGATCTTTACCCCTGTTTACCTCGAGACAGTTCCTTCAGGACTAACAGAAATTTTATTTGGGTTTGTTTTTATCTGGTCAATCTATTTATTGATTGAAAATAAATTCATTACAGCGTCATTCCTGATTTCTTTTTTGCCGTTCTGCAGGACGGAAGGAATTCTGATCATCCCGATTTTCGGATGTTTCATGCTTTTAAAAAGAAAGCTTATTCCCATTCCATTTCTGCTTTCCGGCTTTATTATTTATTCCTGTATCGGCTATTTTTATTATGGTGATTTTCTGTGGATCATGCATACAAACCCTTATAAAAGCTCTAGTGTATATGGGCACGGAAACCTGGGATTTTTTTTCCAATCGCGTTCCCAGATTTTCAGCGATTACTTATCTGCACTATTTGCCATAGGGTCTGCTTATATTATTTACAGGATGGTATTGTCTATCAAAAAGCTTGAATTCGCATCCTTTCAGGTCCTGGAATTCCTTGTGATCTTCGGGTCTGTAATTGTTTATTTTACAGCGCATTCTATTTTCTGGTATAAAGGGCTATTCGGGTCTGCGGGTATGCTTAGGGTTATGGCTGCCATTGCACCTGCTTTTGCTTTAATATCATTACGTGGTTTTGATTTTATCATATCACTGTTTAATAAAATAAAATGGCTGCAGTATGGAATCGGTATTTGCCTGCTGGGGGTTATTGTTATCCAGGCAGTCCCCAGAGTTCCACAATACCTTTATGAAGGAAAAAGAGCTGTAAGAGATGCTTGCAACTGGATAAAAGAGAATCATCTGGATACGTGTAAAATATATTATTCTGAACCTTTTACAAAGATGTGCCTGTCATTGGATCCTTATGATACTGTAAAATCCAAAGAGCTTATGTTTGTTGATCGTTCCAGCGTTGGATCGGATATGCAACCCAAAAGTATCATTATATGGGAGCCCGGTCTCGGCCCGAGGGAAGATGGGATTCCATTAGAGAAACTTATGGATAGTACAAGATTTTTATTCCTCAAAAAATTTGAGGCACCCAACGATATGGCCGGAGATCAGAAATATGCCGTTTATGTTTTTGAGAGGAAGTGAAAACCTGGAATTTTCTTTTAAAAATATCTCTGAATTTTTTCAATCAGGTACTTACCATCATTCAAAATCTGTTCTTTATCGGCTAAAAATCCTGCCGGGGCGTAGTTTACCATTTCACATTTGTCTACAAGGTTTAGAAATGATTCTATCAAATCATTAGGTATAGATTTTTGATCCAGGGTAGTTTGAATGGTGTGGTGTGATAATTCTGAGAAAGGCAATTGGAATGACTGACTTATGAAGGCGTATAAACTATTAAGCATTACCGTATAAAATGCGCCTTTTTCGTCCAGAACTGCCAGTTTTTCAGCATCTTTTAGAAGTTCTTTATAATCCGTTTCAATATAGGATTCTATTTCTTTTTCCACATCAGTTCCCGGTAACTTAACAGTCCTTTTCGCGAAAAGCAATACTGCTGAAAGTAGAATAAGAGACCCGGCAAGTAAGATACCCC
>JABDBQ010000066.1:64-10543 GCA_013288555.1 Bacteroidota bacterium
CAATAACAGATTCAAAAGGGACCTCATAGTCGACATCAGTCGGAAATGTTTTTTTTAGTGTTGCAAGTTCTTTATATATCCCATTGGCTGTTTCCAGCGCGTTGCTTCCCGGTGCCTGATAGATAAGCAGATAAGATGCCCGTTTGGTTTTGTACTTGCCATTGGTATCGTTGTTGATGATGCTATTATCGTTGTTGAAGCCGTTCAGCATTATATTGATGAAAAAGGTATGTCAGCCAAGGAAGCCACTTATATGGCTATGAGAGATATTTCTGCGCCTGTCGTTGCAATAGCCCTTATTCTTGCAGCCGTGTTTGTTCCGGTTGGATTTATACCTGGTATTGTCGGAAAATTATACCAGCAGTTTGCTATAACTATTGCCATATCAGTGGTTCTTTCAGCTTTCATCGCATTGTCTCTGACACCTGCACTTTGCACGCTTCTTTTGAAGCCATCGCACATGAACAAAAAATCAAAAGGACTTGACAGGATTTTTTATAGGTTCAATAACTGGTTTGAAAAAATAACAAATAAGTACTCTAATGGAGTAAAGCAAAGTATTAAAGGAGCAAGATATATTGTCATTCTCCTGGTTTGTATCTGTGTTGGGGCTTATTTTTTATTTAAATTTAAACCCACTGGTTTTATCCCGTCAGAAGATGATGGCAATGTATATGTAACCTTTCAGTTGCCTCCGGCCTCAGCTACTACACAATCTGTGACTATAATGAAACGCCTGATGACCATTGTGGCGTCAACACCCGGGATAGGGCATTATGCCGCACTTTCAGGATTGAATGTAGTGACAAACGCAACCAACTCAAACTGCGGAACGATTTATATTCAGCTCAAACCCTGGGACGAACGACATAAAACCAGCGAAAAGGTTCCAGCGATATTAAACGAGTTGAAAAAACGTATTGCAGATGCAGGGATTATAAACGCCGATATACAAGTGATTCAACCATCTCCGATTCCGGGTGTCGGATCTACGGCAGGGTTTAGTTTTCAGATAGAACAACGCAGTACCAACGATGATGTACACGCTTTTGAAAAAGTTGTTCAGAATTTTATCACTGAAGCAAATAAAAATCCTGCCATATCAAAAGCTTATAGTTATTACACTGCACATACCCCGAGTTATAATCTCAATGTCGATCGTGAAAAATGCGAAAGGCTTGGTGTGAATATAGCAGATGTTTTTACAACGATACAGGCTTATATGGGTAGTTTATATATTAATGATTTTACAACTTATAACCGCACATTCCATGTTGTGGTACAAGCGGATACAATGTTCCGTGCCCTTATTACAAATATGGACAAATATTATGTCCGCAACCAGGCCGGACAAATGGTGCCATTGGGAACTCTAATCAGTTATAAACCCACTGAAACAGCCCCGCTTATTTCCCATTTCAATATATTCCGTTCTGCTGAAATTGATGGGGCTTCTGCCACAGGATACAGCAGTACAGAAACATTGGACGCCTTAAAATCAGTAGCTGATAAAGTTTTACCAGATGGATATGCTTATGAATATTCCGGACTGAGCTATGAAGAGATACAGGAAGGAAATACCACTATTTATATCTTTCTCTTTTCTATCACATTTGTATTCCTTTTCCTGGCTGCACTTTACGAGAGCTGGTCAGTTCCGTTTTCAGTATTGTTTGCTGTTCCGGTTGGTGCTTTTGGTGCTATCCTTACTTTGACATTTTTACCAGGAATTTCTGATAATGTTTATGCCCAGATTGGTTTGATTACCCTGGTAGGACTCGCCGCTAAGAATGCAATCCTTATCGTAGAATTTGCCAAAGTCCGTGTTGATCGGGGAGAAGATCTTATTAAATCAACCCTTGAAGCGGTCAGGTTGCGTTTGAGACCCATCGTAATGACTTCTATGGCATTTATCCTTGGTGTCATGCCGTTGGTCTTTGCAACGGGAGCTGGTGCAGTTGCCAGAAGGACCATAGGGTTTACCGTTTTTGGCGGTATGCTTGCTGCATCAACACTTGCTATATTTATCGTACCTGTTCTCTTTGTTATTATCACAAAGATGTCTTATGGCAAAAAGAAACTCGCTGATCTTATGGCAAGGCATGAAGAACTTATGGAAAAGGCTGCTAAAGTGGAAGCTGAAAACATTGATCCTGAGTTGGAGTATGAAATTCAAAAATCCCGCGACCTGAATAAACCTGCACAGGTATGATAGCGAATACTTTCATCAAGAGACCGGTGACCGCCATCGTTATATCAATGGTATTAATGATATCAGGGGTAATTTGTATTTTCAATCTCGCTGTTGATCAATACCCCGATATAACACCTCCGGCTGTCTCTGTTTCAGGACAATATACCGGGGCCGATGCTGAAACGGTTGAGCAAACTGTAGCCACGCCGATAGAAGAACAAGTGAATGGTACACCCGGCATGGAATACATGCAGAGTACTAATACCAACACAGGCGGTATGAGAATGAACGTGACTTTCAATGTTGGAACTAACGTGCATATTGCTGCATTAAATGTACAAAACAGAGTAGGCATTGCCACACCGTTATTGCCATCTGTTGTAAGCAGGCTAGGTCTTACTGTGCGTGCCCGTAACCCAAGTATGCTGATGCTGATTGCTGTTTATGCACCAAAAGGCACACATGACATTACTTTTCTTGACAATTATTCAAATGTTTATATTGAAGACGCATTGTTGCGTGTGCCGGGCGTTGGTGATATAACGGCAAGGAGCGATCCATTCAGCATGCGGGTATGGATGAACCCGGAGAAGATGGCTTCCTATGGTCTAACACCTTCTGATGTTATTGCAGCATTAAACGCTCAGAATGTTCAGGTTGCAGCGGGTTCAGCCGGTTCTCCACCGCAGGATATAAACCAGGCATTTGAATTAGGAATTCTTGTTAATGGTATGTTGACCAAGGCTTCTGATTTTGAAAATGTGATCGTAAAAACAATTCCTTCTACCGGCGAATTGGTTCATTTAAAAGATGTAGCGAGGGTAGAACTAGGTAAATTTACTTTTTCAAGCTATTCTTTTGTGGATGGTCACCGCGCAACTTATCTGATGATTTACCAGGCTCCTGGAAGCAATGCACTTCAAACAGCTGACAATGTTTATGCTGAATTGGCCAGACTCAAAAAATCTTTCCCAACAGATATAGATTATGCGGTGCCATTTGAATCCATTACCATCATAAAGGTATCGATGCAGGAGGTTATATATACATTGCTAAAGGCATTGACCCTTGTAGCCTTAGTGGTATTTATTTTCCTGCAGAGTCCTCGCTCTGCCCTTATACCTATTCTCGCCATACCGGTATCTTTATTAGGGGCATTTTGCTTTTTTATCCCGTTGGGATTTACAATCAATACTCTGACCATGTTTGGTTTTGTACTGGCAATCGGAATTGTGGTCGATGATGCTATTATTGTTGTTGAGGCAGTACAACATTATATTGATGAGCAACATATGTCACCAAAGGAGGCTACTTACCGGGCGATGAAAGACATTTCAGCACCGGTTATTGCTATCGCACTTATCCTGGCAGCGGTATTTGTTCCGGTGGGTTTTATTCCGGGCATTGTAGGGAGGCTTTACCAGCAATTTGCGATTACCATTGCCATTTCAGTTATCTTGTCTGCCTTCGTAGCGTTATCCCTGACGCCTGCTCTTTGTACTATTCTTTTAAAGCCGTCAAATCCAAACAAAAAAACCTGGAGCGAAAAGATTTTTGCAGGATTTAACAGGTGGTTTAGCAGGGTGACCAATGGTTATTCCAATGGTGTCAAGCGAAGTATCAAAGGAGCAAGATATGTTGTCATTTTGCTTATATTTATTATTGCTGGAGCTATATGGATGTTTAAGATGAAGCCAACGGGTTTTATTCCGTTAGATGATGAGGGAAGGTTGTACATCACTTATCAAATGCCTGAAGCTACCTCAACGACCCAATCCGTTGAGGTGATTACAAAGCTGATGAAGGTGATAGGATCCGCACCTGGTGTCATACATTATGCAGCGCTTCAAGGACTAAATATCCTAAATAGCGGAACGAATTCTAACTGTGGTACCATTTTCGTGACACTTAAACCATGGGCAGAAAGAAATACTCCTGAAGAAAAGCTTCCCGGTATTTTAGATGCGATTAAACAGCGGGTTTTGGCTGCAGGTATCAAGAATGCAAATGTTGTAATTATCCCGCCCCCACCTATCCGTGGCATTGGGCAAGCCGCAGGCTTCAGTATGCAGATAGAACAGGGGAATACGAGTGATGATATTCATCAGTTTGAAAATGTTGTAAAAAATTTTGTGGCTGCTGCGCATAAGAATCCTGCCATATCTACTGCCTTCAGTTATTTTTCAGCCCATACGCCAAGTTATGACCTGAACGTGGACCGTGAAAAATGTGAGAGACTGGGAGTGAATGTAACAGATGTTTTCACGACCATGCAAGCCTATATGGGAAGCTTATTTGTAAATAATTTCACACTTTATAATCGGACATTTCACGTTGTGGTACAAGCTGATACTACTTTCCGGGCCTTGATATCGGATATGAACAGATATTACGTACATAACCAGGCGGGACAAATGGTACCGTTGAGTACAGTAGTTAGCTATAAGCCAACAATGGCAGCGCCATTGATTACGCATTTTAACATATTCCGATCAGCAGAAGTGGATGGTTCTACTCCACCAGGGTATAGCACAGGTCAGAGCATAGAAGCATTGCGTGAAACGGCGGATAAAGTTCTGCCACGGGGATATACCTATGAGTTTTCAGGGCTTAGTTATGAAGAAATAAAGGCGGGTTCTACAACCATTTACATTTTTATATTTTCGATCACTTTCGTTTTCTTGTTCTTGGCCGCATTATATGAAAGCTGGTCTGTTCCTTTTTCCGTTTTACTTGCAGTTCCTATTAGTGCTTTTGGTGCAATAATATTACTTATTTGTATACCCCAACTCAGTAATAATGTATACGCTCAAATTGGTTTAATTACCCTGATAGGGTTATCAGCAAAAAATGCCATCCTCATAGTAGAGTTTGCAAAAATACGCGTGGACCGTGGTGAAGAACTTGTCCAATCTACTCTTGAGGCTGTGAAACTTCGGTTTCGACCTATTATTATGACTTCGATGTCATTTATATGTGGTGTTATGCCATTGGTGCTTGCCTCCGGTGCTGGGGCGGTAGCCAGAAAAACGATTGGAATTACAGTGCTCGGCGGTATGCTTGCGGCCTCAAGTATTGCCATATTTATAGTCCCGGTTTTATTCGTTGTCATTACACGTTTGTCTTATGGCAAGAAACTTCTAAGCTATTTGCAGGCACACCATGAAGAATTGATGGAAAAAGCAGATAAGGTCGAAAAACAGAATATTGATCCGGAACTTGAGTTTGATATTGCCCATTCACATGAGGAAACAATATAAAAAACTCTTTTCAGTTTAAGCTACTGTGCAAGTCAGCTGTAACTTCCTGTGGTAAAAAAATATTAAAAGTGGAACCTATCCCAGGCCTTCCTTCAGCCGTTATTATACCATTGTGGTTTTGAATAATTTTTTTACAGATTGCAAGTCCAATACCAGTTCCTGAATATTCGCTTTTATCATGAAGTCTCCGGAAAAGATCGAAAATAGTGTTCGCATATTTTTGATCGAAGCCAATACCATTATCAGTCACAGTAATCCGGTGATAATTTTTATCTGTTCCACTCAATATACTTGGGACATCTTTCGATTTTACAATTTTTGAATCTATTTGTATAATCGGAGCCAGATTCTCTTTTGAATATTTTATTGAATTAGAAATGAGATTAACAAATAATTGCTGAAATTGTAGTCTTAACAGGTGAACTGTAGGCAAAAAAGAATAGTTAATAATTGCCTTTTTTTCTTCAATTGACAAGGATAATTCCTGTATTGCATTTTCAATTACATCTTTTAAACTTACTTGCTCCAATTGCTGGTCTGTTGTATTGGTCTTCGAGTACATCAGGAGATTTTCAATAAAAGTTCTCATACGGTCAACTGAATATTTCATCTTCAAGAAATATTCCTTTCCGGTTTCTGAGATATTATCAATCTCTTTTTTCTCTATACGCGAAATAAAAGTCTGTATTTTTCTTAAAGGTTCCTGCAGATCATGTGACGCTATAAAAGCAAAACTGTCGAGATCTTTATTTGCAGCCTCAAGTTTATCAATATTTTGTAGCAGCATGAGGTTTAACTCTTTTACATTTTCCTCTGAGACAGTTCGTTCCTTTATCTCATTTTCAAGACTTTTATTAATGGTAGTTAACTTTTGTTCCTGTAATGCCAGTTGATGATTCTTTCGGTATAGTTCTATAAAAATCGTCACTTTGGCCCTAAGGATATCAGGGTTAATTGGCTTATAAATATAGTCAACTGCACCAGCCCTAGAGCTCTTGAATATATTTTCTTCATCATAACTATAGGCGGTAATGAAAATGATCGGGATATGCCTAAGCTTTTCACGGGCGTAAATCAGGGAAGCCGTTTCGAAACCGTTCAGGTTCGGCATTTTTACATCCATAAGGATAAGAGCAAAATCATATTCGGCTAATAAAACTTTAAGTGCCTGTGCACCAGAATTCGCTTTTATGAACTGATAACCATCCGGTTGTAATATGCTTTCTATGGAAGTCAGATTATCTTCCCGATCATCTACTAATAATATTTTAGCCATTTAGAAATCTCATTTATAAAACCACATGCGCATGAGTGACAAAAGCTGATCTATTTTCAAAGGCTTCGTAATGTAATCTGATGCGCCTGCTTCAATACATTTTTGCCTGTCGCCTTTCATTGCCTTTGCAGTAATGGCAATTATGGGCAATAAATTGTTTTTATGTTCACGTCTTATTTTCTGGGTAGTTTCATATCCATCCATTTCAGGCATCATTATATCCATAAGCACCATCTCTATATCTTTGTTTTCGCTTAGGAGATTGATAGCTTCCTTTCCACTTTCTGCAGTTATCACATTTATATTGTAACGTTCAAAAACAGTGGTGAGTGCGAACAGGTTACGAACATCATCATCCACCACGAGAATTTTTTTTCCTGTAAGAATGTCTTCTTTTTTGCGGATACCCTCAATGATTTTTAATTTTTCCGGTGCGAGATCTTTTTGATTTATATGCAGTTGAAGGATCGTTTCTTCCATTAAATGCTCAAGAGAGTTAACTCCTTTTAAAATAATGGAGCTGGAAATGCGGTTCAAATTACTCAATTCACTCTTCGTAAAATCTCTTCCTGAATAAACTATTACGGAAGTAAATCCTTTCTTCGCTTTCCCTACTTCATCAATAAGGTCAGTACCTGAAATATCCGGTAAAGTATAATCAAGGATAATGCAGTCATAATCATTCTTTTCGATCTGTTTTAATGCTTGTTTGCCGGTGCCTGCTATATTTATTTTAATATGGCCATCTTTTAGCATTTTTGCGATCTGGGAAGATTCAATCTGATTATCTTCTACAATAAGGACATTTTTTACTTTTTTATTACTGAAAGTGATGATATCATTAAATAGTTCATTCAATGCTTCTACTTCCAAAGGCTTTAAGTTGAAGCTACGCGCTCCCCGTTTCATTGCAAGCGACTGATTTTCTTCTCCTGAAACAAGATGAATAGGTATATGCCTGTAATTAAGATCGTTTTTTAAAAGATCAAGTACTTTCCAGCCGTTTGTTTCCGGCAATTTTACATCCAGTGTGATGGCAACGGGGGAGAAGCGGGCAATAAAATCAAATACTTCCAGGTAACTTATGGCGACAACTCCTTTTAATCCTTCCATATGAGCTTTTTCGATCAGTATCCTTGCGAAACGAAGATCATCCTCAACTATAAGTACCACTTTATCGTTAGCTTGTATATTACTTCGGTCGTCTCCTGTATCGTTGATCATCTCATTCACAACACTTAACTGGGTTTCAATTCCTGTGTTTGTGATATGCATGGTATTTAAAAGATTCTCAATATCAGGGTCCTCCGTACGTTGTTTGGTGCCTTCTTCAACCTCTATTTTTTGTATCGGGAGAACGACATCTCCGGTATTTTCCACAGGGAGGTATAAAGTAAAAGTACTGCCACTGTTTAACTCGCTTTCGAGTTCAATGGTGCCACCGAGTAGATCGGCCAAACCACGGCTGATAGATAATCCAAGACCTGTTCCGCCATATTTACGGCTTGTAGAACCTTCAGCCTGCTGGAATGCTTCAAAGATGATGTTTTGTTTTTCCTGGGGAATTCCGATCCCGGTATCGCTGATGGCAAATGCGACTACTTTGGCAGCATTTTCAAGGTTTGAATTAATTCCTTTCCATTGTTTGCTTACCTCTGAAATTTTTAGGCATACTTCACCTTTTTCAGTAAATTTAAATGAGTTCGACAAAAGGTTTTTCAATATCTGGTTTAATCGCTGCAAATCAGTTTCCATTTCCTGTGGCAATGACGGATCAATTTCTATAACAAACCGAAGATGACGCGCTTCTGAAATGGGCTTAAAGGTCGTTTCAGCAAATGCGGCCACATCTGAGAAATGTACCCTCGAAATATTTGCAGAAATAAATCCGGATTCGATCTTTGAAAGATCGAGAATGTCATTAATCAGTTGAACAAGGTCATCCCCGCAGGAGTGAATTGTTTTCGCGTATCGGATCTGTCTTTCATTGAGATTGCCTTCAGAATTTTCATATAATTGCTGTGCAAGAATGAGCAAACTGTTGAGTGGCGTACGCAACTCGTGAGACATATTTGCCAAAAATTCTGATTTGTACTTGGATGTAAGTGTCAGCTGTTCGGCTTTTTCTTCCAGTGATTTACGCGCAACTTCCACCTCCCTGTTTTTTACTTCAACTTCATCTTTTTGTTTTACAAGCAATAGGGCTTTGTCCTGCAATTCATCATTGGTTCTCTTAAGCTCTTCCTGCTGAATTTTTAATTCACCTGCGAGGGATTGTGACTGAGCAAGCAATTCTTCTGTTCGTGAACTGGTTTCAATTGTATTTAATACAATCCCGATACTTTTAGTTAACTGGCCGAGCAGCTCAAGGTGAGCCCCGCTAAATACATCCAGGGAAGCGAGTTCGATAACAGCTTTCACATTGTTTTCAAATAATACAGGAAGCACAATCAGGTTTGCTGGAGTTGCCTTCCCTAGTCCCGAATTAATTTTTATATATCCTCTTGGGATGGTTGAAAGCAGGATTTTTTCTTTTTCCAATGCACATTGTCCTATTAAACCTTCGCCCATGGCAAACTCTTGCGGTACATTTTTTTCTTCTTTGTAGGCATAAGCCGCAGAAAGCTTCAAAGTTGTGTTTTCAACTTCCTCATCCTGGTGCAAAATATATATAGCTCCATAGTGGGCATTTACAACCTGGGCAAGCTCAGAAAGAATTCGCTTGGTTACAGTATTCAAATCTTTTTGACCCTGAAGCATTTGCGTAAACTTGGCAAGATTTGATTTGAGCCAATCCTGTTCCTGGTTTATTAATGTCGTTTCTTTCAGATTTGCAATCATCTGGTTTATAGTATCTTTTAAAGCCTCAACCTCGCCTTTGGCCTCAACCCTGATCGTTCTTGTAAGGTCTCCTTTGGTAACCGCAGAAGCCACTTCTGAAATGGAACGTACCTGTGTCGTAAGATTTTGAGCCAACTGGTTCACATTTTCAGTAAGGTTTTTCCATATACCCGACGCACCCGGAACGTTAGCCTGGCCTCCGAGTTTTCCATCTACTCCCACCTCACGTGCCACTGTAGTTGTCTGGTCAGCAAACACGGCAAGGGTCTCAATCATTTCATTTATCGTATCCGTTAATTGAGCTACCTCGCCTTTGGCATTGATAGACAATTTCTGACGAAGGTTTCCTGTCGCTACAGATGTTACCACTTTTGCAATACCACGCACCTGGATGGTAAGGTTAGATGCCATCATATTTACGGAGTCTGTTAAGTCTTTCCAGGTCCCTGCAACACCCTTTACCTCAGCCTGGCCGCCGAGTTTTCCATCAGTACCAACTTCTCGCGCGACACGAGTTACTTCAAATGCAAAGGAATTCAATTGTTCCACCATAGTATTAATGGTGTTTTTCAGGTCAAGGATTTCACCTTTTACATCAATGGCCACTGTTTTTGAAAGGTCACCGCTTGCTACCGCTTTTGTCACCTGGGCAATATTCCGTACCTGGGCTGTCAGGTTACCGGTCATCTGGTTCACGGAGTCGGTAAGGTCTTTCCAGGTACCGGCCACTCCTGGCACAAATGCCTGCCCGCCAAGCTTTCCGTCTGTACCTACTTCACGTGCCACACGGGTTACTTCTGATGCAAAAGCCCGCAACTGGTCAACCATGGTATTCAGGGTTTCTTTGAGTTGCAAAATTTCCCCGCGAACGTCCACAGTAATTTTTTTAGACATATCTCCATTTGCCA
>JABDBQ010000067.1:0-262 GCA_013288555.1 Bacteroidota bacterium
CATTATAAAAGCAACGTGCAAATTCAGGATCCACCTGCGGATCGGTCCATTGTGCGAGAATATATATATTATTGGCATCATAGGCAGCTTTAATTTCAAGACCCGGATCAAGATTATTATCGAAAGAAGACAGGCCCAGGTAAGTACCCGTCATATTCATAAAACCATCGCTATATATCTGTTTGGTGCTCATATTCTGAGAAGTTACTTTCAGATAATCGGCAGTAGTCCAGTAAGCTGAAGTTAATTCGTTGGGAGGGGT
>JABDBQ010000067.1:272-10210 GCA_013288555.1 Bacteroidota bacterium
GAAACAAAATTGGCTTCCAGAGTAGAACTGGGTTGAGAAGTATGGGGTGGGGGAGGCATGTACAAATAGTCTTTCCTGCACGACCCGGCAAATGCCAATGTAAAGCCGGTAATTATCAGGGCAACGATTTTATTAGACTTTAGCATTTTATTGATTTTTAAACTTTGTAAGAAGTTTTCTCTAAAGAAAAAATGCACCGGACAGATTAATTCTGCCCGGTGCATGAGATCCTTCTATTGGAGGGTGAAGTTTGCTGTTACTGCATCTGCATCGTTGCCGAGTTTAACGTGAGCTCCTGCACAGGTATATACAAAACCAGTCATAGGGTCTGTATAAGTCGCATTTACGTAATAATCTCCGGCACCAAGTCCTTTTACGCTATAGGTTCCATCTGAATTTCCAATCATCTTCATATTATAACTGGTAGTAGCTGATGTAGCATTGAAAGCTACTTCAATAACCGGATTAATAGTAGGATGGGAAGTACCGTCACTGTTTTGATACGTAACGGACCCATTAATGGCGGAATTAACAGCAGGACCGTTCGTATTGTCTTTCGTACATCCTACTGCTAAGAATAGTGATGCGCCCAATAACAAAGATAATATTTTAAACTTTTTCATGATTTCTAATTTTTAATGTTTTTAATAATTGATAATTATTATTGGTGATTTTTATACATTTCTATATTTACAACTACATTTACAGAGTCACCTGTAGAAAGAGAATATACACCATAGGTCTTATTATTTGCAGCAATAACATTACCGGCAGCTGCTGCTTTCTTAGGCACAACTATATATTGTTTAGTGGAAGCTTTATCCATATAATCTGATCTCAGGAACATAAATGACCCTGTGAATCCTGCCCTGTATTCGCCACCTGTGCCTGAAGAGCTTGGGAAATTTCTCACGCCATTATATGTTAAATACATAGAACAAGGATGTGTAATTGGTGTACCGTCAGCATTACCGCTAGGCGCACGATACCTGTTGAATGTAAAAGTGCCGTTTACGAGATAACCGCTACCTGAACGTACAATAGAAGTGCTGTGAAACCATGCGGTATCACTGTTTGGATCTACCTGGCTATAGTTTGAATCCAGATATGTAATTCCTAAATAACTTGGCCCACACATTCCATTACCATCCCTACCTGGTTGTCCGGTATTGAATGTTTTCATGTCAGCCCACATATTGATCTGGCATTTTGTCAAATCAGAATCTGAAAAGCTCAATGCCGGCCTGAAGTTAAAATTATTGACCCTGCCGGTAAGCATGGTTGAAGAATAATCGTAAAAACTGGTGGCCCATTGTATGTTTGAGTGAACCTGATCATGTGTCCATGATTTATCAACGCTCATCAATCCTGCAACAGGTGTTCCAGCGCTGATAGGAGACACAGAATCTCCGGCTTTAGAGCACCTGATGAAGATAACTGAGGCTGCACTAACCACTGCAAATGCAACGATTAACATGCGACTTTTAAATAGTGTTTTCATTTTTTTAATTTGTTTGTTATAAATTCCTTCTTTAAATACATTTTTGATTATTTCAGTGTCCTGAGATAATTTACAAGATTCCACCTGTCTTCAGCCTCAGTTTTTGATTTGAATGTTGGCATCGGATCCCTGCCATTGGTGATCTTCCAGAATATTTCGCCGTCACTTTGTTTCTGGAAATCAGCTTTAGTAAAATCTTTACAGGATACGTCCAGGTTTTCGGCTTTTGGACCGTCACCTTTACCTTTGGCGCCATGACATGATTTGCAATCTTTCATGTAAAGGTTTTTGCCTTCACTTATACTTGATGCACTTGTTTTTACAGGATTGCTAATACTTTTGGCTGAAGCTGGGGCATCCCATTTTTTTGCCACATGCTGCATTGTAAAGGAGCACAGCACAGCTCCTGAGAATAATAAAGCCAATCCGCTCTGTAGATTGAATTTGAAGTTAAATAGTGTTTTCATTTTTACCTAATCTGTTTATAGTTATTAATTTGAATAAAATGTAAATGATGGTACCCCATACCAATGTAATAATCAAATTGGCTGCAATTACAAGGGAAATCGGAGCATTGGCCCGGGCAGCCCATAGGGCGCGCTTGTTCAGGTTGTTTTCAATTTTGGCTGGTGTGCCCCAATTTATATTGCCTGTGGCCTCCAGGTCACCAACTTTAGGATCGCCGTCAACTTTAGATGAAAAATTGATCATATTATCTTTATCTCCCGGCATATTTTTAGGTAGATTCACCGTTACAGTTCCTGTTTCATCTGTAACCATATTGTCACCGGTTACCGGAAGCATGCCGAAACTTTTTTTGATAAAAACAGCTATTGTTACATCTTTTACCGGAACAACTGCGCCACTGGGATCTTTTGCATTTACAGTGGCAATAATATGTTTGCCACCCGTAGTATCAAAACTAAGTTTAAGAGTTGCGTCTGTTACCTTTATTTCAGGGGCAGTTTTTGTGTCGCCGTCGGCATATATCTTTTGAAAGCCAAAAGCTGTAATGCCTATTAAAACGATAAAAATATATTTAAGTTTATTTTTCATTTTTTTCTTTTTTTAATTTATTTGGCTTCAGTTTCTGTTTCTTCAGCCATTTCCCAGATCGATATCACGGGAAAAAGCCTGATGAATATCTGGATGATAAAAAACACCCCTGCCAGCGAAGCGGATGTAATAGCCCATTCCTGCCAGGTTGGGACATAATGGTGCCATGATTCCGGTACATTTTGCATAGGTATAAAAGGATGGAGCAATGTTGGCGTTACAATCAGCAAACGCTTAAACCAGGCGCCTATAACAACTACAATTGATATGATAAATATAGGAATAGGTCTCCTTCCTTTTTTGAAAAGCAGAATGATAACAGGTATTGCCAATCCAAGAATTTGTACGGACCAGAACATGGGCGCATAGTTTCCTGTGAATAAGGATTTTAATTGATCGCCTTCTACTTCTTTCATTTTATAGCCTGGTACCAGGTATTCGTTTACATTGAAATAGAGATAGATTAAAGAAAGCAGGACCAACAATTTTCCCATGTGGTCAAAATGCTTATCGGTAATGTATTTCTGAAGGTTATAGTGCTCTCTCACAACATACATAATCGCGGTAACTGCGGCTGCACCGGCCATAAAAGCACCTGCTACAAAATAAGGCCCGAAATTACTGCTGTCCCAGCCTACTCTGAATGTAGTGGCAAATAACCAAGAAGTTACGGTGTGTATTGACAATGCCAACGGAATAATAAGAACCGCAAGAACTTTGATAGAATCATTTACGATCTTGTACTGCCTTGGGGTATTTTTCCAGTTCAGTGCGAAAAACTTATAGCACCATCTTTTCCATTTGGCTGCTCCGGTAAGTTTATCTCTGCAGATTGCCAGATCGGGCAATAAAGGAATATAAAGCAACAGGATACTGATAGTAAAATAAGTGGTTATTACGATTACGTCCCACATGATCGGACTTTGGATCCGGCCATAGACAAACAAATGCCAGAACCGGTCAGGACGTCCCATATCCACAATGATAATCAATGCGGCAAATGTGATAGACGCCACGGCAATGATCTCTGAAATACGAACCAGAGGAGTTCTCCATTTTACATCTGTAAGTTTTAAGACCGCACTGATGAGAGAACCGACCAGGCTAATGGCTACAAAGAATACAAAGTTTGAAATATAAATACCCCAAGATGCATAATCACGCATATCGGTTACGACCAGTCCATTTTTAAGCTGGGTGAAATAGGCGTATGCTCCGATTGCCATAACGGTTAACAAAAAATACATCCACAATTTGCCCGATGTTGTTAATCTCTTAGGAAGAAGATCATCTAAAAGAACCTGTGGAATTTTATGCCTTTCCACAGCCCCTGTTTCTTCATTTATTGATGTTATTGTTGCAGTGTTCATTTGCTTGTTTGTTTAGTTTCGGTGAAAGGGAATTGACGGTCTACAGGAGGCAGGTAATATACACGGGGTTTGGTACCCAGGTCTTCCATGAAACGATAACCGGCTTTGTCTCTCAGTACCTTGCTCAATTGAAGTGTTTCATCGCCATTGCTTATCACATCTTCCACTTCATCACCAAAATAAAATACACCGTTCGGGCAGGCTTCAACACAATCCGGAAGTTTATTATCACCCGTTTTCTGCGGACAGAAATCGCATTTTTCGACGGTTCCCACCACGTGACTTCCACAGGCTTCATGAGGTTTGATGGCATTTTTTTCTTCGGGGCTTAAATGAAACATTTCTTCACCCCAATTGAATACCCTTGCATTATATGGACAGGCAACCATGCAGAAGCGGCAACCGATGCACCTGGCATTATCAATACCTACGATACCGTCACTCAATTTAAATGTTGCACCAACAGGGCAAACTTTTACACATGGAGGATTATCACAATGAAAGCAGGGCGTTGGCATCCAATAAGGTGAAGCCTCCGGCGAATCCTGCATTTTATTAACCTTTATATAGCTTCTGTTCTCAGGCAGGTAATGCATTTTGGAGCATGCCTTATGACATTTCCGTGCATTTTTACATTTGGACAAGTCAATGACCATCACAAATTTTTTGCCGGGCACCCCTTGCCTTACATTATGGTTTGAAACAAGGAAACCGGCTACCGAAGGACTGATGACCGATGCATCAACTTCAACGATCTTTCCATCAGGAGACAATAGTTTTATCTTATTGCCCGTAGGTTTGCTATCAATAGCAGATATGAGTTCTGAAGCACCCAGAGTGCCGCCGGCTACCAGAGCACCTGCTACCAATCCTGTTTTCAGGAATTTTCTTCTTGTTGCATTTTTAGGAATTTCCATACACTTAATATTTATTTGGATTTATTGGTCATCCATTGTTGTACTTCTGCGTTTGTGGCCCTGGGTGATTTGTCTTTTTCCAAAATAGACGCGTCAATTTCAACCAGCTTTCCATCAGGGGTAAGCATCTTTATTTTTTTGGGTTTGCTTTCCACTATTTTAGAAATGCCCCCGACAGAGGAGATAATCCCCACGGCGGCTAAAAAGCCAAAGCCGAAACGAAGGAACTTTCTCCTTTTCAAACCGCTTTCATCTGATTCTTCTTTAGTTTCCATTTGATTTTTTATTTGCATTTGCTGACCTGAAAATTTTTTCCATCTGAAAAATCATTTTTTTGTTCATAGATAACGGCACAAAATTCAGCCAGTGCAAGACCCTTCTGAAAGACGTATATCATGATTAAATATGATTTTTGTCAGGTTGATGAAATAATGAAAAAGGTATCTATCAAATAAAATCACTGTTGTAAAACAGTTTTTTTTATCTATTTTTTAGGATCAATCTTCATATTTCACTCTGAATGAATTAAATGAGACGGAAAAAAGTATAACATCCCATTTCTGTTTTTGTTTAGATTCATTTGAGATTATTTCAAACCATCTGAAATAAAACACAGTTAATAAGGAGTTGATTTTTTTGATTGAAAAGGAATTCAAAAAAAATGCTTTTTGTCATTTTTTTTGAGCATTTAAAAAAATGACAAATATGCAGAGTCATGTTTCATACATTTGCTTCGCCAAAAAATGTGAAACTCCTGACAGCACAATGGTAAAAAATTCAACAAAATGTACCAATTAAACTTTGGCCTCTTTCTGATGTCTAACCTTTAGAAGACGAGGGGGGACTACTAGATTTCGGGTTAATTATAAACGAATACCCTATCCGGGATATAAACTCCGGAATAACAGGATTTCAGATAAAAAATGAACGCTATTGGCCCTTCCTTAGAAATTTTAAGTCAAATTATATGTATGAGTTATAAAGTTTTTATAACTTGCACTGTTAAGCTAAAAATTGGGGATGAGAGGTTTTTTACAGTATTTATTAATCATATTTTTCTTCTGTTCCGGCATTTTTAATGGATATGCAACGCATATTATGGGTGGAACTGTGACCTATTCTTACCTCGGCAATAATAAATATGCCATTCAGTTTATTCTATATCAGGATTGTCAAAAAAGCACGACTCAGCTTCCTGGTAATTTCGCCTATTATATCAAGGGAGCCAGTTCTTCCTCAGCCACCAAAACCAAACGTACCATTTACGAAACCGGTCATGAGAGTGTAACCAAAGCAAATTCATCGTGCGGATCTAATTATTGCACCAACAAAGGCTGGTATAACGACACCATAACCGAAGGTACCGATACGGTGGGATATTATATCTGGAACGACCCCACAGGTTTTGTTGCCAGAAATACATCCGTCAATATTAAAGTGAATACCACAACAACCGGCATGACGGTATATACTTTTATGCCCCCGAGAAGCCTGGCTCAAAGTTCCCCCCAGATCGTTAAAGACATGACCCCGAACGTCTGTATCAACAGAACTGATGTCTTCTCAGCGGGCATTTATTCACCTGACGGCGACTCGCTCGTTTTTTCATTTGCACAACCCTATGATGCGCAGGCAGCTAACTTTAACAACCCGCCTAACTTTACCGTTATACCATATAACACAGGGTATAGTATTAATTATCCGTTTGGGACTGCCTACAAACCAACTATGGATAGTTCTACAGGGCTTATTACAACCAAATTTCCTAATACAACTGGTAACTATGTAGCCGTTGTACTTGTACAGGAATACCAGGTGAATAAACTCACCCATAAGGCCACTTATATAGGTTTGGTGCGGGTCGACCTTGAATTTGTTGGGGTGTCCTGCAGTTCCAGGCCGCCCCCAAGTTTTGTGACGGATACAGCCGGTTATAAAAGAACTGTTTCAATCAACCAGTCTTTCTGCTTTCAGGTAAAAGCGACCGATGGAAAATATCCGGCTAATAGTACCGGTACTTATGATACAATGACCATTACCCCTTCAAGTGTTACCCTGGGTACCAGCGGAACATTTCCCAAACCCTATGCCACATTCACAACCAAAGATGCAAATATTGCAGATTCGGGGAAATATTGCTGGACGCCAGGCTGTGCCGATATAACCTTTTCTGCCCCGCATACCGTTACTTTTGAAGTACAGGACAGGAGCTGCGGCGTGGCAACCGTTACCTATTCGATCTATGTAAAACCGCCTCCCTTCGTCACCCCCCCCGTTATGGGATGCGTTGATATCCTTGGTTCACAATATGTAAAATTGCAATGGGATACCGTAAAAGCTGACACCAATTTTCTCCAGTATAATATATACCGGATGAAGCAATATACGCCTTCCCGTACCTTTACACTGGTCAAATCCTTTGCAAATCGAACGGCAACAAGCTGGATTGATTCATCAGCTTTACATGCCTATGATACAGCCTATTATTATTATGTTGTTTCTGAAAACAAATGCCAGGTTGAAGGTTTTTCTTCGGATACATTTGAATCCCTGCATGCGTCAGTTAAATATGATGCATACGGAGGCGCCGAAATAGATTGGAACCCAATAAGTTATACTTATGGGGATAGTTTTGCAGTAATGGAGGATATAGGTTCGGGTGTCAGTCAGGTTGCAATCGTTAAAGGATTAAGTTATCAATTGCCATTTTGTAATAATACGGTAAAATCTGTCCAGATTATAGGTCTTGGTAAAAATTCAAGCTGCCAGAGCCATTCCAATACCCTCACAAATATCCTTGTAGTGGATACAATTCCTCCGGTTAAACAGCCTACAATATATGCTTCAGTCGTCAATTGGGGCGAAATTGATGTATTATTCAGCCAAACCACTTCCGGGGACATCAACCATTATTATATTTATCGTGGTGTAAACGGGGGACCATTGGTAAAATATGATTCAGTTTATAATATCGGTACTGTCGGGGTGACAAGAACACTGCTTTATAAGGACAAAAACGCATCAGCAAATTCTAATTATTACTGTTATACTATTTACGCAGTTGATTTTTGCGGAAACAAAACCGCATATAATGAGCACTGTACCATGCTTGCTAAAATAAAGCCGCTGCAAAATACTTTGAAAATAAGCTGGACACCGTATGTTGGTTTCACACCTGATTCAGTAAATGTTCAGCAGTATTTAAACGGGAAATGGATCACACGTAAAAAAGACAAATTAGCGGATACGGTTTATAACGATACAGGTATTACCTGTGTCAAAAGATATTACCGGATATTTGCCTACTACGGTTCTTCAGGGGCAAAAGCATATTCCGATACCATATCCGGGGTTCCTTTAGATACAATCCCGCCAACAGCACCGCCAAATACCTATATAAGTTTCGATGCCACAACACTTACTAAACTTGGTGCAGCATGGAAAACGGTAAACAATAAGGATCTGGCAGGATATAAGCTATACTCATGGATCAACCAATCTTTAGGTACGTTGGCCTCCTCTTTAACCAGTCTTACATATCCAAAAACAGATTCGATAACTGCAACAGATACAGGCACGCAAAAATATTGTTATGACCTTGTAGCGTATGATAGTTGCGGAAATCCATCGATTGTTCATAAATATTGCGCCATTAATTTAAATGGCACAGCAAAAAATCTATCAGCAAGCCTGATCTGGTCTCCCGAGGGACAGACTGGAATCAAAAAATATTATATCCAGGAAAATGTTGTAGGGACAAGCACCTGGTCTACTGTGGATTCCGTAGCATCAACCGATACCGTAGATCTCATTACCGGCCTGCATTGCAATGTCAGGTATAATTTCAGGATCAGTGCAAGTGTGAACAGTGGCGCACCTGATTATTCCAATACAATCGCTTTGCAGCCTTATGATACCATAAAACCACAACAGGTAAATATTGAGAGCGTTACAGTACCAAATACTTCATCTGTTGTGATTACCTTTGATAAAGTCAGTGACCCGGTAGTTACCAAATATCTTCTTTATTACAGAAAAGACAATGGTTCTTATAGTCTGCTTACAAGCTTTATAAAACCGGCATCCAGCCCGATAACCTACACACATACAGGCATCAATACCACAACGGATTCATTTTCTTATGAAGTTTTTGCTGTTGATTCATGTGCAGCAAATACGAGTGCTACCACACAAATCGATAATCCTGTACTACTAAAAGTTGATAGTGGCCAGTATTCCGCTTCTTTGAAATGGACAAAATATAAAGGCTTCACCGTAGGCAGTTATACCATCCAGTATTATTCCGGTGGCTGGAAAACCCTGAAAACCGTTGCAAGTACAGTTACGAGTTATACAGATCAGCCAATTCCATGTATTGCAAAATCCTATCGTATTCTTGTTAATCCCACATCCGGTTCTCTGAGCAGTCTTTCCGATAGCATCACCGTGAAACCGTATGACAGGGATACTCCTGCGGCGCCTGTACTGGTTTCGGCAAGTGTTACAGGATATCATTCTATCCTGGTAACCTGGCAGAAGAGTTCGGCCATCGATGTCAATAAATATTATCTATACCGCGAAATATCCGGTGCGCCTAAGCTTTCATTTTATAAGGCTCTCGGTAATGTGACAAGTTACGTAGACAGCGCTAACACAGATTCAGGTGTTTCTTATTGCTATGCCATTCAGGCCGTAGACAGTTGTGAGGGAAATAAAAGTCCGTTATCTACCACGCAATGTGTGGTTAATTTAAAGGCTGATTCAAACATATGCTATCAGAAAATCTTCATCGGGTGGACTGCATATACGGGCTGGCCAACCGGAGTTCTAAAATATCAGCTGTATCGAAAAGTGCAAAGCACGGGTTCAGATACATTGATCGCGACATTATCAAATTCAACTTTTAACTATGTTGACTCAACAATGAGCAACAGCCGGAGTTATTGTTACAAAATCGTAGCGCTCGAGAATCCAGGGGGGACTGTTAAATCGAGTTCCAATTACGATTGTTCAAAAATATACCAGCTTCTGGCTCCGCAAATATATTCTGCATCCAAAATCTCTACGTCAACTACAAAAGGGACTATTGTTGTC
>JABDBQ010000068.1:0-8330 GCA_013288555.1 Bacteroidota bacterium
GCCGCGGGTTTCACCCTCTGAAAACCTTGCCGCCTATCCTGATATCGGGGTAAAATTGGGGATTTTGGAGTGAATACGGGCTAAGAGGATGAGGAATTGTAATGTAATATAGTCCTTATCCCAATGAATTTTTGTTAGTTTGCAGGCCAATCGGTAAATAGGTTAGGATTTGGGAAAGGATATTAAAAATGCTCCTGTTCATGACACTTTGGGAAGGCCAATCAGTTCATTGAGGCTTTATGCGATTATTATTGCCATAGTTGGGTTTTCATTGTATTTAAATACAATGAAAAATGGCTATGCACTTGATGATTTCTATGCAATTCCGAAAAACGAATTTGTAATGCAGGGCTTCAATGGTATACCCAAGCTAATGACTATTGATTTCTGGTATCTTTTTAATTCGAAACTGGGCTACTATCGCCCGCTTTCGCTGATCACTTTTGCCATTGAGAATTCTTTTTTTGGAGAAAATACGGCAGTAAATCATTTTGATAATGCGTTGCTTTACGGACTGTCCGGCTTTATGTTATTCATGTTTCTCATGAAGCTTTTTCCTGCCCGGAATCTGGCAATCGCTTTCTTAATAAGCCTGGTTTTTTTGGCACATCCAATCCACACAGAGGTTGTGGCTAATATTAAAAGCCGTGATGAAATTCTCAGCTTCCTGAACACATTCATTACGCTTAATTTGGTTTTCAGTTATAGTATCACAAAAAGCAGAAAAACGCTAATCTGGAGCGCCCTTTTCTTTTACCTGGCTTTGTTATCCAAAGAAACGGCGGTAACAGGTCTTGCACTGATTCCACTTTTTTTGTTTTATTCAGGATTAAAAATTCCGGTAGTACTTAAAAGATCAATCCCTTATGTGGGAATTGTAATATTGTTTTTTTTACAAAAGCGTTATTTCCTGGGCCCAAGTGAGCGCATTCCGGACATTTTAAACTATCCTTATGTGGGCTCCGGGGTTAGAGTGCCAAGTTTCTTTCACATTTTTTGGATATCTGTCCAAAAGCTGATATGGCCTTTTCCATTAAGTTTTGATTATTGTTACAACCAGATCCCTGCCTCTCATTGGTTTGACATCGGTAGCATATTTGGCCTGATATCATTTTTTGCTTTAGCCTTTCTCTGCATTAGAGGGATTTTAAAAAGATCCGTCTGGGGCCTGGGATTGGCTGTTTTTTTTGTCACCATTGCGCCCCTGCTTGGTTTCGTTTTATTAAGGGGAGGTATCTTCGCAGAAAGGTTCTTGTATGCCCCTTGCCTGGGTTTTGCCATAATCCTTGTGTATGCTTTGAGTCTTATTGCAGATCAAAAAAAGGACAGGCTTGTAAACCTTTTTGAATGGATTAAAAGAAATGTAATTGCGACCGGTGTCATTCTTACCTTATGTTCCTTTTACAGTATTGCTACTATTCAGAGAAATCCAGCATGGAAGGATAACATGACCTTATTCGGAACAGACGTAAAACATTCTTCGAACAGCGCCGAGGCGCACAATTTATATGGTACAGCCCTTGTTGAAGCGGCAGCTCCCGAAAAGGACTCGACAAAGAAAAGGGCATTAGATGAAAAGGGACTTATTGAATTGCATAAAGCCATTGCCATAGATTCTTTTTACGGACAAGCATATTGTGAGATTGGATATTCTTTCGCGGCTGTTTATAAGGTCAATGATTCCGCCATAAAATATTTCAAAAAGGCAATAGAAACGACACCAGATTATGTTATGAGCTATATCTACCTTGGTGCTATTTATCAAAACACCGGGAGTGGTAACCTTCCACGGCAGAAGCTTGCATCGTATTATTATAATATGGCTCTCGAATTAGATCCCAATTACCCAGAAGCCATTCGACTCGCTGCGGCATTCAAGAAATTAACTGGCCTTGATGTGCACGAAATGCCCGAGGATGTGGGTTATGTCGGCGATGATAAGCCAGTTAATTCAAATGCTGCTTTCAAGTCTCAATAGAAATTCGAGTTAATTAAGAGCTAAAATCAGGGGTTTTAATAGCACCTAAATCATAGCCCCCTCGAATAAATTTACCGGGAATTTAAAGCCAGATGATGCGTCCAAGGTTATTGTGGTCCAACTCTTTCAGGATTGCAAAAGCTAGGGTAATTAATATATGTATTTGGTCAGGAAGCCTGAGGGGCTTCAATAATAATAACCGTGGGTAAAACCCACGGCATTAAAACAATATTAAGTTCCTCAACCCTGAAGGGGTCGTACTTTATACACTGACATCCTTCCGTCTATTTGGCAACATAAAGCCAACCAAAATAAACCAGATAAATCCCGGAAACCTGGTAAGCGGAATCAACGCAAGCGCTTGAGGGAAAATCATATCAAACCAACTGAATATACCAAATACTGCCAAAACAATACCGAAAATGCAAAGCCATTTTGGGAGTAGTTTCATGATCATAGACGGGATAGATATTCCCGCGATTAAAAGCCCCAAAGGCACCGAAAAGCCTACACCTCCAAAACCGAATTGTAAAAAATATAAGACATTGACAATGGAGGCATCCTGAGCCACTCCCGGATGTGCAAGAGCCCACATGGTCATGGATGAGGCCATAATATTCATACTCGTAAGGATTCCACCAAATACAATGATATAAGTACCGGCAACTTTGGCGCCTATAAATCGCATCTGACTCGCCGCGGTTACTGCGAAGATTCCCAAAGGAATAGCGGAGCCAAATTGAAAGAACGCACATAAGATCACAGCGTTGGCTTTAACGAGAAAGAATTTTTGTATGACTGCGACTGTCTCCCATGGGCCCGGGAAATAGGGTAATCCTCCTAAGGATGTTACAAAATAAAGCCCCGTATTAAACGTAAGCATAAACATGATTGCCGGGAGCCATAGAGGAGGTCCGGAATGGCGAAGTCCTTTTGTTGAAATTTCAAATTGAGTTTCCATAATTGATTATTTAATAAGTGAATGAGAATTTATGAATAATATTATTAATGTAGTTTGTATTGCAAACTAAAATGAAAAAAAAATATTTTTACAAGTGCAGATATTTTTTAATGTCTTCCACATAATTTTCAAAGGCTTTACGACCTTTTTTAGTCAGCTTGCATATGGTATGCGGATAATTTCCTTTAAAAGTTTTTATAACTTCAATGTATTCAGCTTCATTCAGTTTTTTTATCTGGTGGCTCAGGTTGCCTTGCGTGGTATTGGTTACTTCCATCAGGTAATTGAAGTCAGCCTGTTTCATCTTGATCAAAGTTGAGACGATGGCAAGCCGCACAGGAGTATTTAAAACCGGATCTAAATCCTTGTACATTATGCCTTTGAATTTTTAAGTAAATAGCCCGGAATAAGATACCCAAATACAACAGCAATGCCCTGGATAAGAGGCCGGTATTCTCCCTGGATAAAATTGCATACTACAAATGCCAGGAGAAAAAGTATACCTCCAATAATAAGAGGCCTGAATTTCAATACCAAACCCGACACCAATGTGCCTATCCCACCGATGAGAACGGTGTAAGTAAAGGGTTGCTGGTGGTTTATGATGCTTGTTAATACTGCTAATATAAAGCTGATCGCCAACACAATCCACATCCTTTTGAGAAAATAGCCAAGGAAGGTTTGGGATGAATTTTCGCTTCGAAGGTAATGGGCTATTGTGATTGGAATACCAATTCCAACCAATATTGGGAAAGGCAAAAAATAGTACTTGAATGAAGTGAAGCTATGTAGAATATAGAATGAAAAACTGGCTATAGCAATAAGCCATCCCCATAGCATAAAGCAGAAGCTGTGATCTTTAAGGTTCTCTTTGGTCTTGCTAATAGTATCAGAGATCAGCTTAAGGCTTTCAGATGGATCAAGTCCGGGTTCTGTTGCTTCCATATTCGTATTCATAAATTAGGTTACAAATATACATGTAGTTTGTAATACAAACCAAATATTACTGATAAATTTTTTAAAAAAGGACTGCGATTGGGTATGTATTTACTTTGCGTTCTTTGCGATTCCCCTCTTTGCGATCTTTGCGAGAAAATTCTCAGACATTTCACGCAGTGAACGCAAAGGTCCCGCAAAGGCTTCTCTCATAGAAAAAATCTTTACAATTATTTTACAAAAGACTTGCTCGATTTCTCGGGGAATAGGTTTGGACGGACATAAAAAACAATAAAAGGAACAAGACCTTATTCATTATTCCTTATTCGCTCTTTTATCGAATACACGTTCCGCTCTGTAGCGCTGCGGCCGACGAGTTCACCAATAAAACCTGCAAGGAATAGCTGTACACCAATGATAATGGCAACTAAAGCCAGGTAAAACATGGGTTTGTTTACAATATCACGGGCATGGTGGTTGCCATAGTTATTGACCTTTTCAATGAAGAGAATGATGGTAAAAAGAATGCCGACAAAAAAGGACAAGGTGCCCACTGACCCAAAAAAATGCATCGGTCTTTTGCCGAATCTGTTCACAAATGTAAGTGTAAGCAGATCCAGAAATCCATTAATAAAGCGTTCAAAACCAAATTTGGTTTTGCCGTATTTCCGGGCCTGGTGGTGTACTACCAGTTCGCCGATTTTCTTAAATCCTGCCCATTTAGCGATGACCGGAATATAACGGTGCATTTCACCATATACTTCAATGTTTTTCACCACATCGCCACGGTATGATTTAAGGCCGCAATTGAAATCATGCAGGTTATTGATCCCACTCATTTTGCGGGTGGTCCAGTTGAATAATTTGGTCGGGATGGTTTTGGTAAGCGGGTCAAATCTTTTTTGCTTGTAACCTGATATCAGGTCATAACCATCTTCAATAATCAATCTGCGCAATTCAGGGATCTCTTCCGGACTGTCCTGCAGGTCTGAGTCCATCGTGATCACCACATCCCCCTGTGTGACTTTAAAGCCTTCGTTTAAAGCCGCAGATTTTCCATAATTCCTGCGGAAACGGATGCCTTTTACCCAATCATACTTTGTTGCCAGTTCTGATACCTTGTTCCATGAACCGTCACTGCTGCCGTCATCCACAAAAATGGCTTCGAAACTGTAATTGTTTTTTACCATTACGGTATTGATCCATTCTGCCAGTTCAGGCAGGGATTCTTCTTCATTATAAAGGGGTATGACTATTGAAATATCCATCCGTTATACCGGTGATTTTTCGTTTTTGATAAAAATGGAAGTGAGCAAAAATATAAGTAAACTTATGATAATGATAACAATAACACCCATTAAAGAATAAAACAGAATGGAATTTCCATTAATGTTTTCAATACTTGTTTGCGCTGCAGTGTATTGCACCTTATTGATGACTCCTGTGGAAAGCAACTGATCCATTTTGTCCATCTGTACGCTTTTCATTTTGTCAACCAGGTGCGGATCAATCACAAAATAAAGCAATAGCATAAACAAAGTATAAATCACTTCGCCGATGCTGAATGAAACCAGGGAAGTAACAACTGCATCCCCATAAGAGATATAGCCTTCGCTATTTCTTTTGCGGTATTCTGAAGCAAATACAGCAAGTGCAAAAGCTGCCCCGAAACCGATATATGCATAATAGCCAAACAATAATTTGGCATCCAAGGCATAGAGTATTACTACAGTTAAAATACTGATTCCGCCACAGATAAGTCCGAACCGGACCATAATATCCCTGGGTGTAAGTATGAGTTTCTCGGATTCTTCCATAATGTGGTTAATTAAGTTTTTTAAAATGGCCTTTATTGATAACTGCTACTGCTTTGCCTTTGAGTTCTTTGCCCCATAGCGGACTGTTTTTTGATTTTGATTTATTGAATTTATCGTTCAGTGTCCATGATTTTGAAACATCAAAAACAGTGAGGTTTGCCCTTGAGCCTTTTTTGATGCTTTGCTCTTCAATATTCAAAACCTTTGAAGGTCTTTGAGTCAATATTTCTATGATCTTATCAATTTTCTCTGCACCAAAAATTTCAATCATCTGTGAAAAAACAGTTTGCAATCCGATTGCACCGTAGGCAGCCAGTTCAAATTCCACCTGTTTGCGGTCCTCATCCTGCGGGTTATGATCGCTCACTACGCTAATAAAATCATTTTCGATAACAGCTTTTTTCAGATATTCTTTATCAGTCGCAGTGCGTAAAGGAGGTCTCATTTTCAATGCGGTATCAAACATTCCCAGATCTTCTTCGTCAAAAAATAAATGATGTATACACACATCGGCTGTTACTTTCACGCCCTGTTTATATGCTTTTTCAATCGATTCCATGCCTCCTTTTGTACTTACACATGAAAGATGAATGGGTTGACCGGTATATTCACAAAGATGCAGAATGGTATTGATATCGGCTTCTTCCGCAATGGCAGGAATGCCTTTTAAACCAAGCCTTACACTCACTACGCCTTCATTCATAAGCCCTTTGCCGGATATGCTCATGTTTTCAGGCCTTACCATCAGGGGAAGTTTGGTCATCCCCGCATATTCCATGGCACGGAGCAGAAAACCGCTGTCTTTTACAGGATGATATCCGGAAGAGAATCCTTTTGCGCCAGCTTCATGTACATCAAACATTTCAGTAAGGCTCTCATTTTCTTTACTGGACGAAATTGAAGCTAATGGATAGAGATCTACAATATTTTCACTCGCTTTGCGAAGCACATATTCAATGGAAGATTTGGAGGCAAGGATGGGGTCTGTTTCAGGCAATAATCCTACAGAAGTGAACCCGCCATAAGCAGCAGCCTCTAATCCGCTAAGAATATCTTCTTTGTATTCAAAACCGGGGTCGCAGAAATTCGCTCTCAAATCAACCCAACCCCTGCTCAGAAAAAGATTCTCGCCATCAATGATTTCGGCATCTTTTATATCAATTGGGCTGGCGGAAATGTCTGCAATCAGCCCATCTTTGATGAGAACGTATGCTATTTTGCCATGCCATTCTGAGCCTGAATCGATGATTTTGATATTTTTAAGAAGTATTTGGGTCATTTCCAGAATCTTGTTACGAGCATTTCGCACAACAAAAATACTAAGGCTGCCCAAATAAACCACTTCCAAATATTAATTCCCGCTTCAAGTTCCAGTACCTGCTTCTTTAAAGATACTTTGCCCGGGCTCAAAACATCGCCGTTAATGGATGTAATGGCATCTTTGATATCAGAAGAACTTATAAATTTCATGACGCTTTCGCTCCGGTCATAATTGAAGGCAAACTGGTAAGATTTTAATGTATTTACACTTCCCGGCTGGTTGTCTTTCAGGTGATAATATCCGGCAGTATGGATCAGTCCTTCTACATACAATTGCACGGAGCCATCCATCATTCTTTGATTGGGAATAAACTCTGTACTGTCCTTGGTAAGGGAAAAAATCCGCTTTTCGTCTCCCGAAATGGATGGTATGCTGATCTGGTTGTCTTTGTCAATTGTATAGGCTATGGGCTGTTCTTTGTTGTGATAAAAAGCCATTTTATATAGTGAAGGCAAAAACAGCCAGTGATGGGCAAAATTGGTCCATGCGTCATTAAACGGAACTGCGGACACAAAAAGATATGCTTTGCCTTGTGGCACCATAGATAAAAAAGGATCGCCGTTATTAAGCGAAAGAATAGCCCTTGACCGGGCATTCCCTGATTTTTGAACCTGGATATACCTGTTTACCTTTGGCATGGAAACATTACGGGGCATATCTTCATAGGTATTGGCATAGAAGGGCTCCTGTTTATCAATTGGTGTTATGCTGATTGAATCATTTTTTGACCCAGAAAATCCATCCGCCGCACACAAATTCAAAAAACTGTTATAACTTTCTGTATTCATGTCTTTTGAGGATGGAATAACAAGCACATTGCCGTTCTTTTCTATAAAAGTTTTGAGGCTTGCGGCCAGTCCGCTTGATATTTCGGGCAATTCATTCAGGATGATAAAATTGTATTTATCAAAAGAAGAATAATCCACATTTCCGGTGAGAACATTGTTTTTAAGAAATGATTTTTCAGCCCCTAAAGCGGCATTGATATTCTTATTGGAATCAATGCCATTAACGATGAGGATCGGGATGGAATTGGTGACATTATAACTGAAATAAAATTTGTCATCAAACGTAATTGGGTAATCGTCAATAGATACCATACCATTATTAACGCCACTGTCTGAAACGATATAATTCAAAGGCACGGTTACACTGCCCTGTTCCGGAATGCTAAAATTAGCCAGCGCTTTGGCTTTGCCATTGATGGTAAGGTTAAGGGTATGATCGCTTACAGCATGATCTCCACTATTGACAATCTTTACATTCAGGGTATTTTTCTGGTTCATTTGCCAGATGGGCGACTCAAACCAGACCGAA
>JABDBQ010000068.1:8340-9302 GCA_013288555.1 Bacteroidota bacterium
GGCACAAAATTGAAATGCATGCCGCTGTCTTTTTTCAGATCACTGAAATCGGCCATATTCTGCTGAAAATCACTGATAAAATAAGCTTCTCTATTGCCGGCATAGGCTTTCCTGAAATTTTCTTTCATCCGATCGGATATCTCAGAAACTTTTCGAACGGCAGGGCTGATATTGATATCAGAAAGCATTTTTAAAAACTCAGTCCGGTTCACCCATCTCTGGTTTTTAACTTCAAAATCATTGGTGAGCAGGTTATATCCATCGCCCTCTTTATATCCAGAAGCAATTTCTGCAGCATATTTTTTGGCGAGCTGAAACAACTCCCCTTCAGAGCCCGTATTGTTCATGCTGAAGGAATTGTCGATATAAACGCTCACATATTTCTTGCCGGGAGTCAGGCCTTTTTGGGATGCATTTTTCTTTGGGATAAAGGGATGTGCGAAGGCAAACACTATCGCTGCCAAAGCCAGCATGCGAAGCAAAAGCAGCAGCAGATGCCTGAGCCTGTTGCGCGATTTCTGTTCCTGTTGCAGGTCCGTAAGGAACCTGACATTGGTAAAAAAGATCTTCTTATACCTCCTGAAATTGAACAGGTGGATGATTATAGGTATGGCGAGGGCCGATAACGCGAATAGAAAGGAGGGATATAAAAACTGCATTCAGGAGCCGGGACTTCTTTTCAAAAACGTTTAGAACTACAAATTACGTGCTAAAGATGATAAGTCGTGAATATTAAGTGGAATAATGTGAAAAAGGGGGCCTCACCCAACCCTCCCGAATAAGTCGGGATGAGTTCTCCCAGGGAGAGGGCACCATTCGGGTGATAGTTTGACAATGATAAAAATAGCTTAAAGTCTTTAAGGACCATAAGAGATGAATAGAGCAAGTCCTTCCCTTTTGGGGAAGGATTTAGGATGAGGCTGAACCAGATGAATTGCAAGATTTATTATTTTTATTAACTT
>JABDBQ010000069.1 GCA_013288555.1 Bacteroidota bacterium
ATCAGGACTTAACGGATTATATTCCGGTGTATTCAATTGCTGGGAATAAGAGAAAAACATTGGGATTTTGACCCCGTATTTTTTAGGGAAAAATTTATCCAGATTCAGTGACGTTATAACACCGATATTGGTCATATCCTGGATGTTTCGCTGTTGCAATGACTGATCTATACCTCCGAAACCGATGGTTTGCCGCGACGCCGAAAGCTCAACACGCCCGAAATCAGCAAGTTTGGTCATGACCCTTGTGGTTGCTGCCCATCCGCCTTTTTCATTAAATCCCGCCATCCTGAGTTCGTCAACCCAGACTTCGGCACAGGGTGTAGGGCCTTTATCATCTCCTTTCGGATGCCTCAGACCAATCATTATGGTTCTGATATTACCAAGGTCAGGATTGCCCAATACGGTTAATTCTCCTGAAGTACCCACTGCGCCTACGGAATAAGGAACGGTAAGAGAACCATTGGCCAGGTTCCTGTTCGTTTTCATATCCACCCATTGCTGCACGGCAAGCTGAATCTGATTTTGTGTAGGCCAGGTCAAATCTACATTACCCGTAGCAGATGGTTGTGTGACAACCAATGGCATGTCCAATTCGTAATAATTAGCCGTATAGTCAACACCAAACCTTATAAAAAGATGAAGATCATTGTCTTTTAGCGAGCTTTTATTGTTAGCTTCACAATGCACAAACATCTCGAGGTTTTTATATTGTCTCAGATCCAGCGTTACATTTTTGTAAACGGCTCTTGATTCGCCGTCTTTAAGCCCGCATATTTTTAAATCAAGTGATTGCTCATTTTCCTGGATCAGGCTTGGGGTACTGTAGTCTATCTGTCTTTGTATTCCCGGAGGTATTACATATCTGATGCCGGGTCTTTGACCATCAGTTTGAATACTGATTGCAGAAACATCAAGGTTTTCCTGTGCGGTATCTGTTGGCAATGGATCTCCGGGTGCGTTGAGGGAATAAAGGTATTTCCGCCAATCACCGCGAACCAGCTGAAGCCTGGCAAACCGCAGCAACATGGGATCGGTAAAACCGGTTAAATACATTCGCATGAACCGGATAGAAGTGAAATCCTGAATAGAACCTATAGCCCTTGTAAACTGGTCAACAGGAATTTTGAACTGGTACCATTTTGCGGTTTGCTGGCTTCCGTTAGGAAGTGTAACTACTGTTGATTGTTCATCAGTGACGTAGTTTCTTCCTACGGCAAGGTCAAGTGGATCAATTTTGACTTCATACTCATAATAAGCTTCGCTTGTTTCAACGTTAAAATCGTGGTTTATGTCTTCATCATCAGGATTTAAAGAGCCATACCCGCCGGTTGACCCTCCTACATTTACAGGGGTGTTGCCTTCTACGCCGTTTATCTGCGTATATCTCTGTACAATATTAGCTTTGGCATTATCGTAACTACCATCTTTAAACCATAAAAAATTATCCCCTGACGGATCTGAATAGAGGCTGTTAAATGCTGTCTGTGTTAGCTTGTTTTTTACCACACTTAAAAACGGGCCAAAACGAACCCTTTCTGAATCATCACTCAATCCATCATATCCAATATCCTGGCAAGGCCGGGTCGTAGGATCATTATCAAAGGCTGTAGTAATGTGCAAACTGTTTGGCACCCTCCCCCACTCAGTGACATCTTCAGCCGAACCATCACAGGTCAAACCGTTTTCCCATGATTCCCTGTCGTCATGAAGGACGTCTTCGGATATTGTACCGAGGTCAATTTCCATTGTTCCGTTGCCCAATACCGGCATGGCTGCAGAAGGATTTGTATAGGGGTCCATCAACCATAATTCCACATATTGGATATTTGCATCAAGGAAATCAGTTATCGGAAGGCTGCGCTGCAAACCGCCCCAGTTTTCAGAAGGATTTGTAAAATTATCGTTGGCATCAAAACCTTGTGTTGCGTAATTATATGGTCCCCTTTCCCTTGGATTATAATAAATGTCAAAGGTCTGGCATATATCAGGGGTTCCTGCAGCGATCTGCTCATTCGGAAATACTTCCGTTTCCTGTACCATTCGCTGCGCCGGGTCTGATAACAATGCATTATTTCCTAAAATATTGGCAGGTGTTACACCTGATATATTTTCAAACATGGTATTGTCTATAACATACCATGCTGTTTTTGCCCTTCTGTAGCCGTAGCTCAGGTCGTTAACCCTTCCACCCTCCGGAAATCTTGTCGCCTGCCCCTGTGGACAACTTGACAAGTACCAGTTGCCTCCAAGCCTCAGATCATAAGGAACAATACTCCCTTCAAAATCATCAATATAAGACGTTCCGCCGGTTTGGCCCGGTTGGTTTAAAACAGCGGGGTGCCCGGGTATTATTTCGGCAAATTCTCCTTCAGCGGTAAATGTCGACTTCTCCTTCGTTTCGATGAGTGGAATTTTGTTTACCATATCCGTCAGAAATTTGGAATCGCTGTTGTAATGGCCGTCAAATCCCCATATCGCATTGCTTACCGGTTCTTCTCCAATATTTACTTTAGTGGTTAAAGGTCTTTCATTCAGGTACAGAAATGTACTCCCCATGGTAAATTTCTTGCTGAAATGGTAATCGAGATGGGTTCCCATCAGGGTTTTCTGCTGAATGGAGAAAAGACTGTTACTTTCAGATGTGACGTTGATCACGGCTCCTGAGTTCAGTACACTCTGGTTTATGATTGTTACGCTACCCTGGGTATAATTCACTGAATAGTCAACACCCTCAACCAATGGAACACCATTTGCGGTTACTTTTACAGATCCCTGGGGCACATTTACGCTATTCAGCATAATGACATTGCCGGCAGTTCCCTGGAATGATCCTTCCAGGAAGTATTTGTTATGAGTCTGATCCTGTACGGCAAAGGTATGGGTGGAATCGTAGAGGAGTTGATAGACATATGTTGCGGCAAGGGTCGTATCATTTCCAAAGAGTTTTTTCATGTCCTTGCCGAAAGGTTCCAGGACAGGGAATATTATTTTACCCTGGGCCGAAATAACGGTTACTCCTTCGATGTAATCAAACTGGCCGTCAGGTTTCGGTTGGTTTTCGCTGTTCACTTTATCCATTCCTAAAAGGCGGATGATTGGCGTTCCATCCATCCCGGGAATTTGAGGCTCAGGCAGATAATTTAGGAATGCTCCCGTTTTGGTATCGTCATACACCACCTGAAATTTGAAATTGGTTGGTGATATCTGGTAAGTTCCGAGACTGTATATATTCTTCATCATCAGGTTCCAGTCGGGTACGTGCGAATCAATGACAACGCTCTTCAGCATTTTGAGGAATAATACATTTGGTACGGAAGGGTTCGGCGGTACGTCTTCCGCAAATTCCCCTACCTGGTAGGTTTTACCATCAATAGTGTATTGAAATGCTACTGCCAGCAGGTCACTTGGGTTAAGCTGTTGATTGAGTGAAATATATCCCAGCTTTGCGTTAAGCGTATATTCGTTAGGCTGTAATTCGCGTGCATTCTGAAGCACATAATAATCTCGGGTAGAAACAAAGTCCAACCCGCCCTTCGCATTCAGTTCGTTTGAAATATTATTCGCATTCCGATATCTGGCACTATCCTGACCTCTTAAAGTCCTGTATAGGGTATTTGACGCATTGCTGGGCAAAGCTGCCGGGTTCATATTATTGCTCCTTAAAAAGCTCTTGTTATAGGGTTGTCCTTCACCAAGATCCAGGAAAGCGGCAATGGTACGTGTATTGGTTACAGATGCACCTGTATTGGTAATCCATAATTCTACTTTAGTTATCTGGACATTAGACAATGCAGGCCATTGTGCGTTATACTGATCATAATGATTCACAAAATACTGAGAGAGGAAATAATTCCGGTTGGCATCATAATTATCACACGTAATTTTAAAATTATTGGTTTGTGCGCCGCCCTGGAGGCTGATGGACTTCTGGTCACTTTTTTCCTGCGCAAATATGGCGGAAACATCAAGTTTGCCAAACTTTAATTTTGTTTTAACCCCGAAAAGACTCTGGCTTCCTGTAATTAATGTGCCCGAAACAGGAAAAGTAACATCACCAGCATCTATGCTTTGTAAAATGTCGTCCTCTTTACCCTGGTAACTTATTTTTTTCTGGTTCTCAAAATCGAAGGATGCCTGCGTATCGTACCTGAAATTCATTTTAATCCGGTCACCGATACTGGCAGTAACACTCACTTGTATTTTCTGGTCAAATTTAAACTGGGCATTTCGTTGCTCATTAAGCGAATAAGTTGGATTTTGTACCCTGCTGAAATCCTCCGAGAATATCAATGTGGCCGATCCGTTTGGCTCTATTTTTACCAGTTTTGCCAAATCATCAAGAGGTGTGCCGGTATTCAGGTTAAGTTTTGGCAGCAATCCCCCTTTTTGAGTAGTGACCTGCGCTTCAGATCTCTTTTTGAAGTAATCCTGCATCCACTGCTTATTCTGTTCTGCCTGGTAATCTTTGAAACTTTTCACCTCTGAATCACCGACAGTGGTATTCCCGGATTTGTGTTTGATGACATAATTGTTCAGCCCGGAATCCAGTTGCACATCCTTTTTTAAAGGGTCTGTAAAATCAAAAGAAGATTTATGGCCCTCCCCTTCTTTGGCTATTGGGTAATGAAGACGATTGGCAGAATCTGCCGCAAGTGCTTTTTGCCGGGCAGAATCATCTTTATTTACCTCCTTTACACTTGGCGTAGGTATAGGTGGTGTGACATTATTATTCTGGCTGGGAGTATTGTTCTGATTAGATGGAGGCGGGCTTGCAGAATTGTCAGGTGGAGGAACAATGGGATTATTGGTATTATTAGGATTGGCATTAGTTCCCGGAGCCTGGTTATTTGGATTCGGGTTGTTCGGATTGGGCGGATTATTCTGATTGGCAGGATTGCCCGGGGTAGGATTATTGTTTGCGGGAGGATTGCCAATCGGCCCCAATCCCGTATCATTAGGGTTAACATTATTCTGTTGTTTTGCCGGTTCAGGAGGAGCCGAACGGGTATCTATGACACTTGCCGTATCAGGCGGGGGGGTATCAACAGGCAAAAAACTGTTTGGGATAAAGCGCAAAAGATGCACAGTATTATGCCATTGCGATGCATACACCAATCCCACGAAGGCTGAAACAAATATCATGATAGCTCCCTTTTTGAGGAGGCCCTTATAAACAGTATTCAATTGTGCAATGTTAATTGTAAACGTCTATATCAATTTCAGCGCTTGTTTTAATAGTTCTTCAACTGATTGTGTACCAGGAATGTTTTTCAATACCGTACTTATCGCCTTTTCAGCCTGCATCCGCTGGAATCCCAACGTTTGCATGGCAGCAAGTGCTTCTTCTACGGCTTTTGTTTTTCCTGTTATAACGATCAGGTCCCCCGCGGTGGTCTTTTTCAAACTGTCCTGTAATTCAATAATAATCCGCTGGGCTGTTTTCGGTCCAACGCCTTTAACGGATTTGATTAACGAAATATCACCCGATATTATTGCATGTTTCAATTCTTCAGGAGACAATGACGAAAGCATCATGCGGGCTGTGTTGGGTCCAACACCCGGAATTGAAATCAGATGCCTGAAAAGTACACGCTCATCCTCATCAAAAAAACCGAATAACTGGTGCATGTCCTCCTTGATCACCTGATGGGTTAAAAGCTTACACTCCTGAAGATTGACAACCTTTTCGTAAGTATTGAGTGAAATATTGAGATGATAACCTACTCCCGTGATATCAATAACGATATACGTAGGGCTCTTAAAAGTTATCGGACCATTAATATAATCAATCATAGTTCAGTTTCCCCTTGTGCTACTGTAAAATAAACGCTTACCAACTTTGTCAGATTTACAGGACTAAAGGAATATCCTTATTCGTTAAAAGGCGCAATTTAAGAATTCCAGTCAATTTTTCACGCGACAAATTCATTTAGTATGGCTATCTGCCGCAATGCTAATAAAAAAAGAAAAGATTTTAACCTCAAAAGAGATCTGTTTCAAGAAAAAATAACGGGCTGTATTTTGGTAAAAATACCAGGTGCAGATATAAAATGTCACGCATAAAATTTATTGAGAAACATAAGAAACACCTTTTATATATGGACATGAATTCCAAAAAGATATATAATTCAAGAAAAATATCCGCAGATGTTTTAATTCAGAAATTTTAGTATATTTGGACGTTCACATTCACTAAACTCGCAAAAAAACCGATACAATTTTAAAAACGTAGTATTTATGAAAAACCAATTTTACACATTAGTTACTTTTCTTTCCCTGTTAGTCTTTAGTTTCGGGGCAAATTCAACCAAGGCACAATATAAATATTGTCATCCTACTTTCTCGGCGGGTGGTTGCAACGGCTATGATGTGTCAGGTTTCAGCATTGGTTCTTTCAGCTCTTCACCGTCCTGTGTTTCAACCGCGTATGACACAAGTGGTCTTTCCGGTACCGGTATTGTCCTCTACCGAGGTAAAACCTATTCGATGACTATTTCGGGGACAACTACGGAAAGTTATGCTGCTTATATTGATTATCAGCATGACGGCAGTTTTGAAGATATCGGTGATTTTGTGGGAGATGATGACAATAATTCATATTCATCAATCACTCAAAACGTAACCATTCCTTTAACTGCCAAGCCGGTTGTAACAAGAATGAGGGTTATGGCTGCAAGTACTACTGGTTTAAATTATAATACCGATTGTTCATCATTCGGTTCGGGTAGCTGCGTTGACTATAAAGTTACAATTACAGCCTATCCTTATGATATTGGCATTCTGGCATTAACCCCTGCTTATTGCCCCACTGCCAAAGAACCTGTACAGGTAATCATTCAAAATGTTGGCTTAAATTCATTAAGCAGCATTCCATTTACATTTACCGTTGGCTCAACAACAGTGCATTCCACTTACAGCAGGTCACTCGCTTCAAATACCCAGGACACTTTTACGATTGGATTTTTTAATGCAAGTACTGCGGGTACGTATAGTCTTAAAATCTACTCCGGTCTTTCCAGTGATGGGGACAGGACAAATGATTCCATTACAGCCTCATTGCATATAGCACAGCCGGTGGCTCCAAATGTCACCGCGAGTATTTCCCATTGCGGACCAGGCAGCCCGTATATTGATGGAAAATCCACAACAGCGAGCTCATATACAAATTGGTACACCACTGATACAGGTACAGTTCCATTTGCAAAACACGCAGATTCCGTACGAGCGCCATTCCTGACAATCGGTTCATCATTAACATATTACGCACAAAGTGTGTTTAACACTAACAATACCATAACAAAAGGCAACTGGAGTACGGCAAGGACAAACTATGGCAATATGTTTGATGTTTTTACAAAAAATACAATAATAGTTGACAGCCTTGACGTAGACTTTGCCGGTACAGGTACCGGTGACTCAGCAGCATTATATTACAGGATCGGGACCTACAGTGGTTACCAGAACGATCCGACTGCCTGGATTCACTTTGCAACTGTGCCGGTCGTGCTTAAAGGAGGCGGTAACCCAACAAGGGTATCTTTACCAAGACCGTTAAAACTTCCTGTTGGCACAACCTTTGGGTTTTATACCGTACCTGTTCCGGCCAGTGTAGGAACCAATTATGATATTACATATTCTACAACTAACCCACTTTCAAATTCTGACATGACTATCACGGCCGGCTGTAGTCTTGCTTCGCTTTTTGGCACTTCAACACAATCCAGAGATTGGGAGGGTACGATTTACTATCATTTGGATGCATGCCCGAGTCCACGTGTACCGACTACGATAACAATGCTTCAAAACCCAAATGGGGCCACACTCGCCAAAGGTGCTCCTTTCCAGGGAAAATATAACGTAGGCGATGAAGTCCATTCTGACCAGGTTTGCGTAGGAGATACCATAAAGTATGTTATTACGCCACCAACCAATATGACGGAAGCAGATTACGGTACCAAATGGGTTGTCAATTCAATGAGTCTTAAAACCGTTCGTGGATATGCTTCAAAAGATACCTCAACAAAGTTTCCAACAAAGACAACAGCCGGATATATCAGGTATGTTCCTACCGTTGGCGATAGTGTTTTTGTTTTATCAGTAGATATGAAAACCCCGGGTACCGGATGTGATTCTGTAATGCAGCGCTATATCACGGCAAGTGTTAACCCGGTTGCTGATTTTTCGTTTAATAATCCATGTGGCAATATTCCAGTTCTTTTGAAAAGCCTGAGTTCCGTAAAATCAACCACGGATACCGTAAAAACATGGGCCTGGACTTATGGTGATGGAACCGGCACTTCTACGCGCCAGGTGCCTTATCCTTATAAATATTCAAATACCGGTACCTATAAAGTTACTCTTGCTGTAACCTCTTCGGCCGGATGTCCTGCAACCGTTACCAAATCTCTTACAGAGTACCCGGTTCCCGTTGCCAAATTCGGAAATAAAATTCCATGTAATGACAGGCCTGTGACCTTATTGGATTCTTCAACTATTGGTACTCCCGACAAATTAACTGCCTGGAGCTGGACCCTTGGTGATGGCAATAACAGCAGCAGCCAGAATCCGGTACATACATACGCCAAATCCGGTCCTTACCTGGTAAAACTGGTTGTAACCACCAATAACGGATGCATGGATTCATTCACAAAATCAGTAAGGGTAGAACCGATTCCTGTTCCTAAGTTCAGTTTTGTGGACAAATGTGTGAATGCCGCTATTTATATGAGTACAAGCGGCACCATTGACTCAAGTTCCAAACTCGGCACATATACCTGGACTTATGGTGATGCAACAGCCAGTACGGCCGTCGCAAATCACACATATAAGAAAAATGGGACCTATAACATCAAACTGCTTTTAACAACCATGTATGGCTGCTCAGATTCTGTAACGCA
>JABDBQ010000070.1:0-211 GCA_013288555.1 Bacteroidota bacterium
TGAGTAACCCGCTTGATAATCCGGAAACAATTTCTAAGCAGACACTTATTTCATCACCTGGCTCTGATTCACTGCAAGTATTGGAATATAATCAGGATTCAGCCGGTGGAAGGTTCAGGTTGCACCTGGAGGAAACGGATTCATTTACTGATATCACCGGAAAATCCATTCCATGTACTGTTGATTATCCACTGCCTACAGATTCGCAGCA
>JABDBQ010000070.1:221-8821 GCA_013288555.1 Bacteroidota bacterium
GTTTATAAATATCTGCTGCGAATCTGTAGGCAGTGGATAATCAACAGTACATGGAATGGATTTTCCGGTGATATCAGTAAATGAATCATGAGTACAAAAAATATTCATGGAGTGTAACGCCTACGGCTCCGCCTGCACATGATACGACCTTTAACGGCGACTCTTTGAATACCATATTGTTCTCAAAAGCATCATACCTGTTAGGTACGCCTGATAAAAACGGTAATGTCATGTTTACGATTTCTGTACATGCGGCATCTGATACCGGAGCCGGCCCAACGGGTTGTACAAGGGATACTTTTTATCATGTATATGTACAGGACAGCCGTGCCGGATTCTCAACGGATTCATCACAGTCAAATATTGCCAAGTTTACATTCCACGATACTTCTGTGAATGCAATTCATTATGTACTGGATTATGGTGACGGAGATTCGATAACGACACTTACGCCAGGATTTTATAATTCGCATACGTATACGAATCTGAATGCAAATCCAACTCCTGAAGGAATTCCTCAGGCGCCGATAAAAACATTTACGGTAACCTTGAAGACGGTCAGTTCCAACGGGTGTCCGGATCAGGTCAGTCACGTGATTACCCTGCTTCGCGAATTCCAGCACTATAATGTGTTCACACCGAATGGTGATACTGCCAACCCAAGATTTGCTCCATTTGTTAAAGGGCAAACCTCAGCAAGTTTGAAGATTTACAATCGTTGGGGTCAGGAAGTATTTGAAAGCAAAGGATCAAATGACGATGCAAACTGGTCTAAAGATCCTGCAAATACCTGGGATGGAACTGACATGAACAGCGGTCAGCCATGTCCTGTCGGCACATACTATTATATCTGGCATTTCACACTTATCGGCGGGCAAACTGAAACCATAAATGGTGCAGTAACGCTGATAAGGTAAAAATCTTAGAAATAAATATCATTGATAAAAGAGGGTGTTCCAAAAGGACACCCTCTTTTTTTGGTAGGAAATTCCCGGTGAAGTAGGACAGTCATCTTATCAGAAAGTATCGTTATGTTAAGCTTAAGCTGTAAATAAATTGATTTTCAATATTTTGAGGTGTCTTGAATCCTGTCATGGATGTAATGTTGGCAGGAAAAAATAAGCCCGAGTTTCCAGAATCCCGTCAGTGATGATATATTTCTATAGATAAATAGAGATATTACATGCCTACGGCATTCAAAAACATATCAATCCGTTTTCTACCAATATTTCATCCCTAACGGGATTTGAAAACAAGGCGCTAAATTCTTAACTTGTCCGTGGTCGGTGTCCCCGCCGACCACCTTAACCATGGATGATTTTTATCTCCCTTCAAGTAATTGTATCGCCTCATCAACATGCTCTACCGGTTTTTGGCAGGTATAATTTTCACAGATATAAATGAGAGATTTGCCCGGAACTATTTTGTTTTGCAAATGATCCATTTTACTTGTCTCAGCTGAAGAACCCGATACAACTTTGTTGGGGATAAAGTTTTTAGAAAAATTCCGCAGATTTTCAATGCTCTTATCCCCTGTAAATACCACCTCGTAAAATGGACCGGTGAAGTCTGATAACAACATTGCCCAGTTTGAGAAATAGGCAAGCTGGTCCGTTATATTTGGTACCATGGCTTGAAGCATTTTAGCGGCAATATCAATGTATTTCTGGTCGTAAAATATTTTACCCATCGCAAAAAGATTATGGGCCATAATTGAATTCGGCGAAGAGATGACATTATCGCTGGTTTCAATTTTCCTGGCAGCCACTTCGTTTGTATCGGATGAGGTAAACCAGAAAAAGCCGCTTTCTTCATCCTTGAAGTTTTGAATAACAAAGTCAACCATATTACGGGCTTCGAAAAGGGAATCTTCATCAAAACTGACCTGGTAATAAGCCAGTAAGGCATGGATGTATATCGCATAATCTTCCAGAAAGCCAGGGATTTTGGCAATTCCGTTTTTATAGCTGTGATACAATATCCCATCTTTGATCATGTTTTTTGTGACGAAATGAAGATTCTTTTTGGCCAGGTCTAAAAATTCAGGTTTGTCAAAAGCAAGATAAGCATCTATTAGTCCTTTAATCATCAGGGCATTCCATGAAAGCAGTATTTTGTCATCGGTTCCCGGCCTGATTCTTTTTTCCCTGGCTGTGAAAAGTTTGATTCTTGCATCATCAATTATCCTCCGGCAATCCTCCGCAACAAGGCCGTATTTTTGGGCAATCGATTCTATTGCAGAAGTAATGAGAAGAATATTGTTCCCATGTTCCCAAAGGGCCTCTTTATCAATTCCGAAATATTCTTTGATCAAATTGATGTTTTCACCACCACAAACCTGAGAAATTTCGTCAGAAGTCCAGACATAAAATTTGCCTTCAACACCCTCGCTATCTGCATCAATAGCACAATAAAACCCGCCTTCACGATTACTAAGTTCTAGTTTAACAAATGCAATTGTTTCACAGACTATTTTTTTATAAAACTCATTTTTGGTTAAGGTGTATGCTTCTGAATACAATGAAATAAGCTGGGCATTATCATATAGCATCTTTTCGAAATGGGGTATTTTCCATTCCGCATCTGTGGCATACCTGGAAAATCCACCACCTATCTGGTCGTAAATGCCAGCCATCGCCATTTTATCAAGGGTGAGGAGCGTGTGTTTTAATACATTTTCATTTTTAGTTTTGTAGTAATAGCTGAGCATGAAAAACCAGTTATCCGGCATCGGGAATTTGGGTGCGCGGCCTCTGCCGCCATTGGTATTATCCAGCTGACTGCTGAAAATAGAATAAGCTTCGTCGAGAATGTCCAATTGGAAAGGCTGGTCATCTGCAGGTTTATTTACAATTGATAATCCTTTGATACCCGTCACAAGTTTGGCGGCATATTCCAGGTATTTTTCCGGCTGCCTTTTATATCCAACCGAAATTTCATTAAGCAATCCCATCCATGATGTTTTCGGGAAATAAGTACCTGCATAAACGGGCCTGCCATCGGGCAGGGCAACAGCATTCAGTGGCCAGCCGCCACGACCGATCATCAGTTGGGCGGCGTCCATAAAAAACTGGTCGATATCAGGGCGTTCTTCCCTGTCCACTTTGATGCAGATGTAGTTTTTGTTCATGATCCTGGCCACTTCTTCATCTTCAAAACTTTCATGTTCCATGACATGACACCAATGGCATGCACTGTATCCGATACTTACAATAACCAGTTTATTTTCAGCTTTGGCCTGTTCAAAAGCTTTGATGCTCCACGCTTGCCAGTTCACAGGGTTGTTTGCATGTTGCAGTAAATAAGGACTTGTTTCGTTAATGAGGCTATTGGGCATAGATACTAAGATTTGTGGCGTTTAATAAATGGACTACAAATTAAGGGGTTTTTGGAGGAATACATTGGAGTGAGAACTAATAGGTGAGCAGAATGGAGTGATTGTGGTAAGAGCAAATTGAACCAGATTGAGGTATTTGTGTATATTGAATAAATCTTAGAGAAATGGAATTCTTAAACTTGAAAATATTTTATCTTTTTTCAATTCTGACACTCATATTCGGAAGTTGCACAATGAATGAAGACAGTAAGAAATTTCCCGGAACACACGGGCCGCCTTATCATTTGCATGCAGAAATCTGGAACAGTGACTCATTGAATTTTGAGCCGATGGAAGCTATGGTTACTATTGACAGCATTGGAATTACCAGAATAGAGTCCTGGGATGGCGAGAGAAAAACCAGGGACGAGGTCTTTAAAACTTTAAAAGTAAAATGGGATAGGGTAGGAGGAAGCGGGACTTTCAAAATGTTTAATAAAAATTATGCCATCCAGGTTCTGGATGATATAGATGATGTGTACAGCACTATAGGAAATTTCAGAAAACCGGACTCAGTTAAGAAATGATCAATCCCGAATAAGTCGGGACAAGTTAATCAATGATCAATAATCAATAATCAATGATTTTTAACTGCTTATCTTCTCTGGAGAAATTCGCGTCTTTTTTAGTATTGCAAATAACAAGCGACCAAGTTCTTCAGCATCAGCACTAATACAATCATAAGTTTTCTCATCAATATAGTTTGTATCTTTCAAAAGGGCAATCCAGAATTTTGTTTCTAGACATTCTTTATAGCGATTGAAACTTTGGCCGAGAAATCTGCTTTTGAAATCGCACCATTTGCCTCGCTAAGGTTTGCGCCAATCGAAGTTCCTGATCGAAGCAATTGTTCTGCAACTTTATACATTTTCTTTTCCTTGATCAAAAATTCATAAGCCTTTACAATTCTTATGGCAAACAGATAAGCCTTGTTATAAACAATATTTTCCTTCTGCATCGCTTTTTACTCTTCCGATCTATTTACTTGCGTCAGCAATTATTGATCATTGATTAACTTGTCCCGACTTATTCGGGATTGATGATTTCTATCGTTCCGCGATTCCTTTAATCTGCCCCATAAATGCTTCCATGCCGCTTTTGGAATGGTTGTATCCTTCTTCACTACCGAAGCCTTTTTGGGTCCAGGTTAATTCTGTAAGATCGGGGCCTTTGGATTCAATTTTATAAGTGCATTCTGAATAGTTTTCCGGTTTGTCTTCGAGACCTGAAAAGCCTGACCAATAGCTATAACTGATGGTTTTCAGAGGTTCATTTTTCAGGATTTTACCTTTGTCTTCATAAGTGGTTCCCTGGTATTCGCCACGAAAGAAAATATCACTGCCCGGTTTCCAGTCGGTAACGGTATTGGTTCCGAAAAGATATTCTTTGATAATTTCAGGGTTGGTTAATACTTCCCATACTCTTTCTGGTGAAGAATTGATGTCTACTGATTCTGAAATGATAAGATCTTGTCTCATAAGTTATTCCTGGTTTTTACTTGTTTTATTATTATCCGGTCTTTCACTTTCCTGTTTGGCCATAAAGCCCATGATATGTTTCATGGTATTAGCCATCCCATCAGAACTGCCATCCATAAAGATGATATTGCCTTTGCCATTTTCTACAACTGATTTCATGGTATCTGTCCACATACTGAACAGGATTATATTTGTAGCATCATTATTATTGCCCAGGGTTTCTTTGGCTTTGCTTAAACCTTTAGCGGCTTCTTCACGGAATTGTGCCACGCCTTGACCACGCAGTTTGGCGGCTTCACGTTCTGCATCGGCTGCAATCTTTATCGCATTTCCATCGGCTTCAGCGGCTTTGGTTCTTTTGATCATAAGCGCCTCACCTTCATTTGTTGCAGCTGCCCTTAAATTACTGGAAGCCACAACCTGTGCCATCGATTGCATAATGGCAGGGTCGAAAGTAATATCATTCATCTGGAGGTCAATGATATGATAGCCCCAGCTTTTCAGGGTCTGGTCGAGTTGCTCTTTCACATGATCTACGATTTCTTTACGAAGAATTAGTACATCCGCTTGTTTTTTACCGGCAACGAATGCCCTAACAGCGCCTTCAATGGTTTTAGAAAGGGCAGTGGCGAACTCTTCATAGCTCCTGAACTTAAAAGCCACACTCTGAATGGATTCAGCTGTATTATCCAGTACCGAATACAAAAGCATGGCATTGAAATAAACATTAGCCTGGTCTGATGTGATGGCCTGAAATTTGGTTTCGGTGGTGCGGTTCTGTAAAGAGATACGTGAATAGACAGTATCCAGGAAAGGCGTTTTAAAATTGATACCACTTTGAAAGGTGTTGCGGTATTTGCCAAAGCGGGTGATGATAGCCACTTGCGATTGTTTGACAGTAACAACAGAGCCTGAGATAATTATAAGAAGAAAAATGGCCAGCAATCCAACAATAATGAGGGTTCCCATAGCGGTTTTATTTTAAGGGATAAAATTATGGTTTTTATTGGGAATGTGAAAGGGCGGGGGTGTTAAGTGTTTGATAATTTGTTTTGCAGTTGCGTCAGAGACGCAAAACCAATACACACGCGACAGAGCAGTGCGCGAGTTGGGGGACTTAAAAAGAAATGAAACGGCTAAATAGGCGCTTCGATAGTTGACAAAATACCGCACTGGCTAAAAATTTTGTATTTTTGAATGCGTGAAACAGCGAATTTATATAGATACTTCAGTTTTCGGAGGCTATTACGATGAGGAGTTTTCAGAACATACAATTCCACTTTTTAACCGACTTAGGAATGGTGATTTTACATTACTCTTTTCAACTGTAACTCAGGACGAGCTTGAAAATGCCCCGGTAAAAGTAAAAGACCTTGTAAAAAGTATTAAGATCGAGGATACTGAGTTTATTGAAACAACAAATGAAGCGGTTGATTTAGCCCAGGAATACATACATAATGGAAAAAGTTGTAGGGCAAACAAGTCTCGCGGACTGTTTACATATTGCGTTAGCTACAATTAATCACGCAGACTTCTTAGTAAGCTGGAATTTTAAGCATATTGTAAATGTTGATAGAATAAGAGGCTACAACTCCATAAACATCAAATACGGTTATCAACAATTAGAAATTCGTTCACCAAGGGAATTTGAAAAATATGAAGACGATAGAAAAACAATTTGATGCAGTGAAATTTATGCGTCAGCAAAGAGAGAGGTTAAGCGAAAAGTTGTCCAGAATGACAAAAGAAGAAATACTGGAATACTTCAAACAACGTAAAAAGCAAGCATCAGTAAGACCTGGTGCATAGTTTGCGTCAGGGACGCAAAACCAACACAGACGTGACAGAGTCGAGCGCAAGCTGACTAAAAATGAATGCTTACTTTTAAAATGCCGTTTAGATTAATGAACACGCTGTTTTCTGAAAACTTAAATGTCTTAAATTTGCATTATGAATATCCAGGCTGAAAAAATAGAACTTATCAAGCGTCTCGCTGAGGTGAACAACAGGAAAATCATTGATATACTGAAGTCAATCCTGATGCCTGAAACCAAAGCAAGGCCAGATGAAACTTCTCTTATTTTATCCAATCCGGAACTCACAAAAAAGATAAAAGAAGCCAGAAACGAAATCAAGCAAGGCAAAGGTGTAAAAGTTGACGTCAAAGGCTTATGGAAATAATTTTTGCTCCAAAGGCACTTGCAGATATCAAATATTGGAAAACAACGGGAAACATCAGGGTTCAAAAGAAAATCACAGAGTTATTAAATTCCATATCTGCTGATCCTCTCAAAGGTATCGGCAAGCCGGAGCCTTTGAAAAACGAACTTTCAGGCTGCTGGTCAAGGCGCATCAATCAGGAACGCAGGCTTATTTATGAAATTGAAGACGGGAAAATATATATTCTTTCTTTAAAGGATCATTATTGAAATTGTGCTATAATAGTCCCTTAGGGACGACATATTGGTAGCAAAACGCATCCCCAATGCTTTAGAGTGCCATAGGTACGAAATTTTCTATACGAAAAAGGAAAAATGGCATCCCTACGGGATTCTAACATGGGCGGGGGTACTATATCTACCAATATGTCATCCCTACGGGATTCTAAAAAGGGGTATCTCGATCATTTCTACCAATATGCCATCCCAATGGGATTGAGGAACAATTGATAGTAATTGTTTGCGGACTGCATAGGAATTATCTTTCCCTCAGAGTCTCCACTTGCATAATGTCTCAGAACCATCCGATGTTGAAGGGACTCTGAGGTTTGCGACAGAGTAGACATCAGAGTCCTCTGCGAGAGACTCTGATGGGAAGTGAAAAGGCAGGGCCGGCCTATGGGATTCTAAAAAGTGGTATGTCGAAACATTTATACCAATATGTCATCCCGACGGGATTCAGGAAAAATTGATAGTCATTGTTTGTGGGCATTATATGAATTACAAATCGGGTAGGGTGGTTTGATAATGCGGAGCCATAACAGGCGGGTACATGTAGAGACAAGGTACCGCCTTATCTCTTGATGAGAATACTCTTTATCAAAATCCTGCTTAAAGCAATGTGTTTGCGGCAGCTTCGGGATTTAAATCCCGAAGAGCTAGTGAGCTGAGATTAATTTATTGTACAACTTTATCTATCCCATCAATTTCATACATTTTCCCGTTAAGATCTTTTACAATAACTTGAGTAAAAATTATCCTATCTCCATTAACCATCTTGGCCATCCGCTCCCTTGATCTAAATGTGATTTTGGATCCATTTACAGCTTCTAAGTAACCTATTGAATCATTTTTTTTCGTTATTGCAAATAAATAGCCAATGATCTTGTATTGATTAAGTGAGTCGTTTGAGATTGCAAGAATGAAGCAATTATCATCATGATATCGACCTGCGCTATCCGAACAAAACTGTAATTTTAAACCATTCTTATGCGGTGGACGTGTCTGGGTGATTTGCGGTGTTTCTTCTTGTGCATAGGCCGAAATACAAACTGAACCGAGGATTATTAAACAGAATAGAATGGATTTCATGATTAAGTAACGGACAATTACTGAAATTTATTTTGACGGTAGTGTTTACTTTGTTTAACCCTACCCAATCTTACCCACCGCAATCCCAATAATCTCTGCTTCCAATTTCCGTCCCTCTTCCATCAATTTATCAGCTTTTTGGAGGATATTGTTTTTCACCGTTTCATCTTTAATACCTGATGCATTGGTACGGATATTGAGATAGGCGCCTTCCAT
>JABDBQ010000071.1 GCA_013288555.1 Bacteroidota bacterium
ACGAATCAATGACGCCTTCGGTCATTGTATCGCTCATTCGCGGCATCTTTATGAGTTCAGCCATATATTATTGTGCAAAGAATAAATCAGGTTAATGGGACAAATATAAAGCTATTCCCGCAAACCGGGATAATTTGTGAAAGCAACATCATGCTGCCTGATTATAATGCATAAACCTCTTCAATTGTTTAACGGGCATTCAAAACCGGCTCAGGATTGCCTTTCAATAGTCCGTTTTTATCAAGATACTGTAATATTTGAACGGCATTGGTTGCTGCACCTTTGCGGAGATTATCGGCCAGAAGCTGCGAAAGAAGAAGTTAAAAAAGAAGAGGCGCTTGTAAAAGAAACCAAAAAAGAAGAAACACCTGCGCAACCTACACCCGCCTCTGAAACCAAACCAACGCCAGAACCTAAAGCGGCCGAAGAAGCACCGAAAGAAAATACAGGCGCAGAAAATGGCCGTTTAATGGCATCGCCATTAGCTAAGAAAATGGCGGAAGAAAAAGGAATTGCCCTTGAAAAAGTAAGCGGTTCCGGTGATTCTGGCCGTATTGTAAGGAAAGATATTGAAAATTATAAAGAAGCGGCACCTGAAAAATCTTTACCTGCTTCAGCTACTCAAGCCGTTCCCGGCAAAGAAAGTTACCAGGATGTTCCCCTTTCGCAGATGCGTAAAACCATTGCAAGAAGGTTATCCGAAAGTATGTTCACGGCTCCTCATTTCTACCTGACCGTTGATATCAATATGGGCAGGCTGGTTGAGGCCAGGAAGAAACTGAATGATTTCCTGGGCGAAAAAGTATCCTATAATGACATTATTATCAGGGCTGCCGCTGCGGCTTTGAGACATAATCCTAAAGTGAATGCATCCTGGCTTGGCGATAAGATCAGGTATTATGATCATATCCATATCGGAGTGGCTATTGCTGTCGAAGAAGGCCTGGTGGTACCTGTTATAAAATTTGCTGACACAAAAGGCATTTCTACCATTGCAGGTGAGGTTAAAGATTTTGCTGAAAAAGCAAAAAACAAAAAACTTCAGCCGCAGGATTTTGAGGGTAATACATTTACCATAAGCAATCTCGGGATGTTTGGCATTGAAGAATTTACTGCCATTATCAATCCTCCAGATGCATGTATTATGGCTGTAGGTGCTATTCGTGAAACGCCTATCGTTATTGACGGGAATATCCAGGTGGGCAGCATGATGAAAGTAACCTTATCCTGTGATCACAGGGTAGTTGACGGAGCCAAAGGGGCAAAATTTTTGCAGACATTCAAACAAATCCTTGAAGAACCCGTTATAATTTTAGCATAAGTTTTGTTTTTTGAATAGAATTGCTGTAATATTGCTTTGAATTTAGTTCTCTTTCAGTCACTCCAATCCTGATGAATCATATTTAACCTCGCTTTTAGCAGGTTCCCTACATATTTTTACTGCGTTCTATTGTACTGATTATAAATCAAATAATTTAAAAAATTACCTTTAAGGAAAAGAATGTACGAGTATTCTCAACTTGACACCATGCTCTTGCCTGCATTACAGGAAATAGCACATAACCTAAAAATCGCCGGATTTAGAAAATTTAAAAGAAAGGAGCTGATAGAAGAAATCATCGCTGCCAATCGCAAACAGGCCGAAGATATTTCAAGTCCTGCCGACCCACAAAATTCAGAAACCACTCCCGCCTCTTCTCATGCGGAAACACCTGAGGAAGCTGCTGAAAACCAGGAAAGAAAAGCAAGACTGCGCAAGCCTGTCGGCGGGAGCAGGGTGTTTACTTCCCTTACCGGTGAAAAGGCGGGATCATCTGATGTTGCCTCTCTTTCCGGCATCAAAAAACAAGAAGAAAATTTAGCAAATCCACCTGCATCAACTGAAAAGGAAGAGCAGCCTAAGGAACATCAGATTGCAAGACATGATTTTAAAGAAAGAGCAAGGAATATAAGTGATGATGAGCCTGTTATAATTAATCGGGCTAACCCTGAACCCTTTGATATTTTCGATAACAATAATAATATCACTACTGAACCGACAGAAAATGATGAAAACGAAGAAGTAAAATCGGAAGAAAAAGAACCTGTTGCTCAAAACAACGAAAACCAGCCGACCAGACAGGCGCCTAATGATTTTCCGCAAAAACAGCCCAACCCGGCACAATATAACCAGAATAGAAATTCCGAACAAAACCAAAACCCCAACCAAAACCAGAATCCCAACCAGAATAGGAATTCTGAGCAAAACCAGAATCTCAACCAAAATCGAAACCAGAATCCGAATCAAAACCAGAATCCGAATCAAAATCAAAATCCGAACCAATATCAGAATCCCAATCAGAATCAAAATCGTCCACAGCAAAACCAGGGTCAATCTCAGCAGTTTGCATACGATTTCGATGGGATTGTAACCAGCGAAGGTGTATTGGAAACGATACAGGATGGATATGGTTTTCTTCGTTCGAGCGACTATAATTATATGCCTTCTCCGGATGATATTTATGTATCTCCTTCACAGATAAAATTGTTTGGTCTTAAAACCGGCGATACTGTAAGAGGCGGCATCCGTCCCCCGAAAGAAGGTGAAAAATATTTTGCGTTAATAAGAGTAGAGGCGATCAACGGACGTACACCTGCTGAAGTAAGGGACAGGATTTCTTTTGAGCACCTTACCCCTCTTTTTCCAAATGAAAAATTCTCTCTAAGCACCAAATCAGATAACTTTTCGACAAGAATCATAGACCTATTCAGTCCGATCGGAAAAGGACAACGTGGATTGATCGTTTCCCAGCCTAAGACTGGTAAAACCGTATTGCTCCAGGCAATAGCCAACGCTATTGCAGCCAATCACCCGGAAGTTTACATGATCATTTTATTGATTGATGAGCGCCCTGAAGAGGTAACGGATATGCAACGAAACGTTCGTGCGGAAGTTATTTCTTCAACATTTGATGAGCCTGCTGAAAAGCATGTAAAAATTGCCAATATCATTCTTGAAAAAGCAAAGAGACTTGTAGAATGCGGCCATGATGTGGTTATTCTTTTAGACTCTATTACACGTCTTGCAAGAGCCTACAATACAACGGCACCTGCCAGTGGAAAGATTCTTACCGGTGGTGTGGATTCCAATGCACTGCACAAACCAAAGCGTTTCTTTGGTGCAGCAAGAAATGTCGAAAACGGCGGTTCACTTACCATCATAGCTACGGCTTTGATCGATACAGGTTCCAGGATGGATGAGGTAATTTTTGAAGAGTTTAAGGGAACCGGTAACATGGAACTCCAACTCGATCGTAAACTTGCCAACAAACGTATTTATCCTGCTATTGACGTACCGGCTTCAAGTACCAGGCGCGAAGATCTGCTTACCGACAAGAACACGCTACAGAGGGTCTGGATCCTGCGTAAGCATCTTTCAGATATGAACCCTGAAGAATCTATGAACTTCCTGCTCGATCGTATGAAAAATACGAGAAGTAATGAGGAGTTTTTGATTTCAATGAATGGGTAAACGCCAATGATCAATGATCAGTTATCAATGTTCATTTTTTGCATTACTTCAAACTCCCCAAACCATATCCTGAACTGGATATAAAACCAGATCAATATACATGGGACGGCCTTTAAAACATAAGGGATTACATATTCTTCCCTGATAGTTCTTGGGAATATATCAGTTGGCGATAAGACTGTAAATATCAGCATCAAAATTAAAAGTGTCCAGGTGAGTGCATTTTTCTCTTCCCATGCAAACCAGATGGCCGCGCCAAAGACTGCGATCACGAAAGTCGGAGACTCTGCAATATGGTTAAAGATAACTGTGAAGATGATAATTGAACTCAATACAAAATATCTGAATTTTAGTGAATGATATAATTTTGTTCTCAAAAAAGCGAGCATCAGAAGCACAATGCCCCCTACCTGGAAATAGGCTCCCGGTATATTGACATTAAACCATGTTTTAAGCCAGCCCATCACTGATAACGGGGGATGATAATTGTGAGGGACGCCATGATCCATGCTTTTGTGAATTGACAAAAGCTCATATATCCAATTAAGATATTGCCATATCAATTGTTTAAACGGAACAAAGAGCAAGGGTAGCATTCCGATCAGGATTGTCCAGAAAATCATTGATAAAATAAACTTCCCTTTGCCGGGATAGAATAATATAAGAATTGCAGCTGCAAGGCCGAATACTTTAATTGAAGAACCAAAAACAATAAAAAACGCTGCCCAGAATATCTTCTTATTCTCGAGGCAAAAAAAGCTAAGCACCATGCATGAGACAATAATCGCATTGGTCTGGTTGTTCTGAATGCATGTTATAAATTCAATGATTACAATGAAAAAAAGAGTTGTTTTTTTTGAAATACGCATCCCCGGCAAACTAATAACAGCCGCATAAAAAAATCCACAGCTCAACAGGCTCCAGCCGATCAATCCCAGCCACTTGGGCATGGCATAAAACGGAGCCATAAATAAGGCAAAACCAGGAGTATATAGATAAAGATCATTGTGCTCAGCCGGGTAATTATTATACAAATCTTCCCAATGGATAAGATGATCAAAAGCACTTATAAAAATCAGGTAATTGTTATATCCCTTGACTGCATCCGATTGAATACCTACTACAATACCGGCAACCAGGAGAACGACTGCAATCGTTAATCTGCTTGAAAAAATTCCGGATTGAAATGGGTTTTTCATTTAGTTGAAAATAATATCCAATCATACATTCTCTTCGGGCTTTTTGTTGCGCCTGATGTAAAAGTTTACGATGATTCCACCATAGATGAGCAATCCTACAACAGCCAGCCATTCACTTTGCTTTCGGTATGGTGGCTCATAATTTAGCTCAACAATATGCTTGCCCTTACTCAAATACACGCCAATCATTCCATTGCCCACTAAAATAATAGAATGCGGCAGTCCATCCACGGTAACATGCCATCCAATATCATAAGGAATAGACATATACAATAGTTTCGGTGATTTAAGATCCAAATCTCCGGTTATATGGGCAGGATTAAATTTTGTAATGTGAAGCGTATCAAGTTTCAGGTTTTTAACATCCTCAAGATACATCAGTAGTGTAAAAGCTGTTGGATTTACTGTATCGTGCAAATTGAATTGTTTCAGTCCATTAAGTTCAGAAATATTGCTATCGTTTATTACAGCAGCCTCAAGGCTTGTAAAGTCTTTAATATTTGTAGACGTTTTTTTAAAATCAGAAAATTTAATATAACTGCTGTAGCAATATCCCAGAGGTAAAACAAAATTATTTTTATAAATAATGACATCCTGAGTGCTGGTCATAGAATCATAACCCGGACGCTGAGACATTGCCATAGGTTCTTTAGAAATAATGTATTTAACAGAATTAATGCTTTGCAGAATAGGCCTGCCCGTCAAACCAGCGCTCCATCGTGATTGGGCTTCATTTGTTGGATCGATAATATTGTATGCCAAAAGGTAATTCAGATAGTATTTCTGATTGAAAGAATTATAACAACTGGTTCCATAATAATTCATGACCAAACCATCATTTAGGCTGCCATGTTCAGCAGGAGAAGAACCTACAGGCTTATCTACCCTGAAAAATGATTTGTCAATATTTTTGATATAGTTCACTGCATCAACAGTATAATCATTGTATCCAATTTTATCATTCCATTCTGTTGATTTTGGGCTTGAATTTCGATTTACGGAAACAGATGAAAACCATGTAAGTTCAATTATCAAAACAGCTAAAAAAGCATATTTCGGAATATCACTGTTTTGTCTCGATATCCAGAAAAGCAACGCAGCGTAGATCAGAACAAAAATTTTACATGCTGTTGAAATACCTGAATTCAGGACATTTGTTTCTCCGAAGAAAGGAAATAACTGAATGAGGATCAGGCAAAGGGCAACTGAAAACAAAAGGACGATTTTGATATGATTTTGTTTCGCAATTTTATCAAGACAAGCTGCGGAGAATATCAAAAAAATCAGTGCAACATATAAGGCATAGGTACGAAAATAATCACCGCTGAACAACCAGAAAGCATGCCTCAAATATGGGAATATGATCGGCAAAAGCCAGAGGGCCAGCAACCCGCCGAATAATTTACGATCCCTGTTTGAAAGATATCCGAAAACTAAAGGTGTTAACAATAGGCAAGGGATGCCGCAATAAAACATTGGTGCTTCAAGGTAATTCCCAAATCCTTTAAACTGGTCTGCTGTGCCCAGCAAATCACTGGAAAAAAAACGATCGATGCACGTACCCAGCTGCACCGGATCCACCAGGCTGAAAATGGGTGTGGAAGACAAGGTTGCGAAATAGGAATTGGTGCCTGATACCCGGGCACTTTCCAACATTGCTTTAATATGTTCTGCCAGGATAGGGGCGCTTACTGCAACAGCAATGGCCCCAAGGCCTGCGATTTTTAAAAATAAAATAACCATATCCTTTATTCCGGTCCTGTTTTCCTGCAAATACCTGAATATGGCATAGATAAAAAGAAAAACAGTAATTGGGAAAAGATTGAAAGGGTTACTTATACCGATAAGAAGTATAGGAATTGGCAAAAGCCAGGGTTTATTATTTTGAAACAGGAGTTCAAAACCCAGGAGCACCATTGCTGTTTCCAATCCTTCAAGAGAAAACACATACCATTCTCCACCTACAATCATGTAGCCACTGAATGCAAACATCAAAGATCCTGCAATTGCAGCAAATGGGCTATTACCTAGTTTCCTCAGGAACATATAAAAAACTACGCCACCCAGGATAATCTTTATCACCTCATTATATCCCAGCAGCCATGCCATTTTTGATGGAGGCAACAGGTACAATAATGCATTTAGAACATCAAAAAATGCAAGAGGCGTACAATCCTGACCCATCCCAAGATTGAATGACCAGGAAAGCGTACCATAGGTTCTCATATAGTTTGATATCCCCATGATACTGGTATAGTATCCATTTAAGGAATCACTTCCAATATCTTTGAACATGAAAACTCTGTGAAATAATAGGAACTCTCTGAAAACCAGGAAAGACACAAATACCAGAATCCCAATCAGAATATACCAATTCTGTTTCCCCGTTTTATCAAAAAAAGAAGGGGCTGCTTCCTTTGGTTTTTTCACATTTTGAGCGGGTTTATTCACCGGAACAGCAGACTTGTTCCCGCTTTGTTTTTTAGTACTCATTTTCTAATTATGATTCCTGATAAAAAGACAGGCCGATCCTGATTTCAAGGCCAAAGATATGAAATCCCTCATTTAGAAAAATCTAAAAGGATCGGGAATATAATTCGCCCATAAACATAGATATAAAACGAGTAACCTAAGAAATACCCGGCATCTTTTCAGGCAGCAGCAGAAGGTTTCTTCATGATCTTGCTGGCGATCCAACAGAGCAATCCAATAACGATACCTGACGCTATGCCTACCAATGGCCCGAAAAACACCATCGCCCTCCGCGGATGTTCCATCATGTAGCCGGTCATGTGCATGTTCTGCATTTCAGGATGCGAAGCCATATATTCAGCGTACCATATCGCGTGTGCAGCCGTAATCCATACACAATTGAAAATGCCAATCATAAAACCATTTAGGAAGTACTTTTCAGTGCAACCTTTCGCAACAAAATAAGCACAAATGAGAAATATGATGGGCCATAAAATGTACTCTACATTCATGGGTATCCACCAGATGGTAGCGATGGCCATAGCAAGTCCGAAAAGGGAAAGCATAAAAATGAGTCTCCAGTTCATAATGTTCGTTTTTTTTAGTGTTAAAATACTGCAAAAGCAGAGGTTTCAAACCCAAAACTAAACAATTCTGAAAACAATGCAAATTTTTTTAAAATTTGATAATGCAGATGAGATATGAAGTATCAGGGTTAATTTCCGATCTCTTCAATCCTGGTCTTCACCTGCTCCATAAGCCAGAGCGGCGTAGAAGTAGCACCACAGATGCCGACCGTATCATTTTCCCCAAACCACTCATTCTGAATTTCTTCGGGAGAAGAGATGAAATAAGAATTGGGATTGAATTCTTTACAGACTCCGAATAATACTTTTCCATTTGAGGATTTGGTCCCCGAAACAAAAATGATTTTATCAAAATTCTTCACATATTGCCGCAACTCCAGGTCGCGATTGGAAACCTGCCTGCAAATGGTATCATTAAAATCTACTGAAATTCCTTTCGCTTCCATGGTATCCCTGATCTCATAGAGTTTGCGGGTATCTTTGGTAGTCTGGCTGAAAAGAGTAATCCGCCTGGGCATGGTATCCAGGTCAAGCTCTGCAATGTCCTGGAAAACCACTGAATCATCTCCGGTCTGGCCCATCAGTGCTTTTACTTCGGCATGGCCATGTTTCCCGTAAATATATACTGGAGAATCTTGTCCTTCATCGTCATAAGCCTGTTTGACCCTATTCTGCAACTTAA
>JABDBQ010000072.1 GCA_013288555.1 Bacteroidota bacterium
CTATGCTCTGGACGTTTCCAATCGCCGTATTGCAACATTGGTTCGTAAAAGCAAAAAGCTGGAAGACATTTCACAGTTCAAAGAAGAAATCAACAAAGTAATGAGTGAAAAGAATTTAAATGACAATGATTTAAAAACATTGATTGAAATAGATGATTTGCAAAAGTTGGTTGTTCGTTTGCGTACAAAAAAGCTCGCTAAACAAGAAATTGATAAACTAAACGAGCGGAACAAAATCAATTCTCTTTTAACTTCATTAAACTCATAAAATGAATGCTGCCTTAATGTAGCTCAGTTTGACTTTTTCAATGATTTGAAGGAGTTGGACGGGTTTTATAAAATTACAAATTTCAAGGATTGAATCTTTTGAAACTTCTCCTTTTACCAACCTCTGTTAAAATGTTTTATCCACACCTTGCACATTTGAAATTCGAGACAAGTTTGGATAGAATAAAGTTATACAGAGTGACATGTCGCTGAAAAGAATGGAAAGAAATTGAACCCGCTCCCCGCGTGTTTTATTTTTTCGTTGTGTCAACGTATCCTAATACGCCTGATTTTTCGTGCTAATTTTTTCAAATAATCAATATACCATTTTCGGTATAAATCCTTGTCTATGCAAAATATACCCACTTGATATTTTTAATACATGGGAAATGCAGGTCGACAAATTCCAAATGAGCTTAAAAATTTCAGACGGTATTTTAATCTACAACAGCAAGATGTGGCCAGAGAGCTCGGCATTCCGCAATCCAAACTTTCAGACTGGGAGGCCGGAAATGTCATGCCGAACGGTGATCATTTACTTGACTTGTGCAATTACTACAAGACCACTATCCAACAAATGTACCCGGAGCGCAATCAGGCTTCCAAAGAACGGCTCTCCCGTAATAAAGGAACTGCTGACAAAAATGACCATGAAGAAAAAGAAGAAAAAACAGAAAAGAGTGAATGAACCCTATCGAATCGAGATATTTATCTTAAATAAATATTTCGATATAATCGATATTACCAACCAATGTAACCCACATAAAACCAACATGAAAACATCACAACAAGAGTATACATTCGCCAAAGAATTGGCAGAAGCCCTCCACGATAAGGAGGCAATAAATTTATACATTTCCTTCGTTCAGCGCTTCCCTGAATCTCTGCTCAGGGAGGTGTTAGCAAAAGTGTTAGCAGTGCCAAAGAATAAGATAAAGAAGACGAGGGGTGCATTATTCAATTTTTTAATGCAGCAGCATGAACAAGCTGGACATTACGATTCTCGGGATTAGTCCTGGCACACAGTATTATGGAATTGCTGTTCTGAAGAATGGCAAATTAAAAGATCGGAGGGTGAAAAGCTTTATGGAGGCCTGGTCTCAACATAAATTGAATGCCATTGAAAGAGTCTTGGAAACACTGATTCTGAAGTTTGATGTTACTGCAATCGCACTGAAAAGTATTCCTGCTTCAAAAAATACCGAGGGAAACACAAAAGTCATTCATGCTATTAAAAAACTTGCAAATCAATACGATATAAAACTTTCCTCCTATTCTATTGAGGAACTTGAACGGTATTATTCAAAAGAAAAGACGCTTAACAAAGAAGTATTGATGTCGGGTGTTTTAGAGGAATACCCAGAAATGATTTTTGAACACAAAAGAGAACTACAAAGAGGCAATCCATATTATATCAAAGTGTTTGAGGCGATTGCGGCGACTACCCTCTGTAGCCATGAAATGAAGTAGTTATCGTTTACGGTATATTTCCTTGTCTTACATACTTTCCCTCATTGGCTTACACTGTTAATGAAATTCTTTCTTTAACAATTTAATAACAACAAAATGGAAATTTCAGAAAAACAAAATGTCAACGAGTTCGTAACAGAACATTTCATCAACGATCTCAAAGCGGGACGCATTCCGTGGAGACGTCCCTGGACACCGGAGGGTGTGCCCTTCAGTCCGGTCACCAAATTGCCGTACATCGGCATCAATCAATTGCTGCTAGCCTCCCTCGGTTATCCGCTGAATTACTTTCTCACCTTCAAGCAGATCAAAGACATGAACGCTAAGGTTAAACCCGGAGAAAGAGGCTATTCAATCGTTCTCTGGAAAAAGGGAGGAGCAGAAGGTGAAAAGACAAAACTGCTCTCGTACATGGTTTTTAATGTCTCTCAGTGCGATGAATTGCCTGGCGAGTTTCCGGAAATTGAAATGCCAGAGAACCCGTACCAGAGGGCCGAAGAAATCAAAGATGGTATGCCTCTTATACCTAAGATCGTCTTTAGCGATGGCGAGCCATGGTACCACAATTTTTCTGACAGCATTTATATGCCGCCCCTTAAATCATTTAAGGACAGAGATCAGTATTTCTTTACGCTGTTCTATGCATTGGTTACTGCTACAGGAAATGAAACCAGGTTGCACCGCAAAGAAGTCTCAGAACAGTTTGCTTATGATTCAAGGCAATATGCGCTTAGGCAATTAACAGCAGAAATTGGTGCCTGGCAGCTTGCTTCCATTGCAGGAATCAAAATACCGCAGCCCGGATATAGTTCAAGCTATATCCCTTATTGGATAGAACGGATAGAACGAGACAGGTTCCTGGTAATCAATGCAGCAATGAGCGCTCAGAAGGCTGTCAACTACATTCTCAATAGCAAAAATGCTGAAGCTGTTGTTGATGAACCGGTGCCACCTATAGCAGGTGAACATGTACAGTCAGAAGCTCCAACAGGTGAAATCTCTGAGTCTACTAAATCTTCAAAGAAAAAACGCAATGAAAAAAGCGGAGTTGGAGATGCACCGGTGCATTAGCGAACAAATGATTGCGCTGTTGGAAGATGGCATCGTTCCCTGGCATATTTCCTGGGGCTGTAGCGGTATTCCGTCAAATCTGTTGACCAAAAGGCCATACCGGGGAATCAATGTTCTTCTCTTAGCAGCTAAGGGATATCATCGCAACTACTTTCTCACTGAGCATCAAATCGAAAGGATAGGTGCTTTTGTGTGCAAAGGGCAAAAGCAACATATTATTGTTGATGGGATCGGTTTCCGGTCCCTTCGACTTTATGAGGTTTATAACATAGAGCAGTGCGGGGATATTCCTAAAATTCTTGTTCCAAGGTGCCCACAGCAAAATTCACCTATCAAAAAATGCAAAAAAGTCATTGAAGGAGTGAAGCATTGCCCACGGCTTGTTCTCGGGGATACGATACCATCGTATAACCTTTCGGAGGATATAATCACCATGCCTTCAATGCGGTACTTTGCAAGCCACAAAGAATACTTTGATGAATTCTTCAAACAGCTTGTGGCAGCAACAAAACATTGGGCGCGACTTGATCGGCATGATGATTCTTTACTGGAGCAATTCGTTCCCGAGATTATGGCAACTGAAGAACTGGTTATAGAAATCGGGTCATGGTATCTTAGGTCTTATACAGACATAGAGGTCAAACGACATTGTGATGACAAATACATCCGGCATTGGATGGATATGTTCAAAAAGAATCTTCTTTTGGCTTTTGAAGCTGCGGAAATAGCTCAGAAAGCTGTAGATTACATTCTCGGCCAATCTTTTGATGAAAAGGAGGCCATTGATTATGTTGAGGATGAGATGTTGCCGTTTTGAGGAAACTAAAATTAAAGTCTGGTATATATAAAATATATCAGGCTTTTTTATCACATATAGAGACAAGTTTCGAACTTTTCCCTGGGATACTTGCAATAGTAGATTTTGTGCAAATATTGAAGATATCCAGCATTTGATTTCATTGCTCTATCCTGAATTTACGATATAAAAATACATGATGGCTAATTATATGAATCATTTTAAGTAATTCTCCTGATCTCAGCCTTGATAAAATTACCTTAGTTTTTGTTTAAATATTTTGCTCTTGAGTCTTTCTTCGTAAGAAATAAATAAGCCTCGGCTCATTGTATCAACATTACTCATTGATATTCCTACTAAATGTCCATCTATAGTTTCATAGATAACACAACAACAAATAGGTATGGTTTCCCCGATTTTCATTAACATCTTAAATTCGCCATTACGTTTTGTTTCTATCCTTTGTATTGTGCCGCTAATATGCGCATTTCCCAAAGCTATTAATTCACTATTAATTATAACGTGCGGCTTACCCCCCTTATCATCTACATTCATTTCAACATTCAAATCAATATTAGCACTAAAATTAGGCGGCATTTTCTGTCCTTCATCACTTGCCAACCATTTGTTGATACTAGCATTAGAAATACCTTCAGCTAAAACTTTCATATTGGGCAGATTGGGTATGGCTTCACCGCTTTTATTACATACTGAAGGGTGACCCTTAGCAATTGCAGATTTTAAAATAGCCCATTTCTCTGAATTTTCTGGAAAGAATGAAATGTTCACATTGTTAACCAATTGAGAATCCAGAAGATTCCAATTTTCTTTAGCCGTTCTTATGGGTTCAAAGCCTTCAATAGTATTTTCCCAATTAACAATTTCTAAAAGGTCAACTCCATGCTTCTTAGCTTTTAATATGGCCGGTTTTGTGTATCCACTTGCGGAAACTATGGACCTATGAGTAAGCGCAGGCATATCCGACATTTTTTGACACAACTGTTCAACTCTAATAACATCTAGGGGTAGCTTTTCATCCTTAACTTCAATCCCGCGGTATACTTCAAGCTCCCCATAGTTATTCTTCTTTGTTACAGTAACATCAATATCCCTTTCTTTTTCGGATGCAGCGTCTTGAACCATATCTCCTAATTCAATTTCAACATCGTTCCCATTTGTGGCTCGTGTTAATAATCCTATTAAATAATGTACATCTATGTGGGTTAACATAATATAAAAAAACAAGTATACGGATATTCTTTCTTTTGAGTTCCAAAAAGGTGAATTGAGAACCGATAGTCATTATCATGTATCTTATAGAAAGTCACATAGTTTTAATGACTTTGTTATGAACTCATTCAAATCTCTATTGACATCCTAACTTTGATTTAGCTATATTTGTAAGCGAATTCAAAATGAGATGATTACGCAATGAATTATCTGGCAATTCTCAAGACTGGAGGTGCAATAACCTTTTTTGTATGGTTAATATATCTCATCCTTTCAAAGAAAGAAAACAGAAAGCCGTTAATTACTATTATCGGATTGGTTATTATACTCATATTAGGCGTCTTATACTTTATTCAAACTCTAAGAGTGTCAAATTCCCCAATCCGATATCAAGGTAGAATAGTTGACATGAATTATAAGCCGGTTAAAGGTGCCGATTGTTACATCATAATTAAAAATGAAGATGGAAAGATCGATACAATAAGAAGCGAGCCTGTTGGCTCCGATGGACTTTTTACAATAATTCTACCAGCCCATAAGATTGATAGCTCGAACAATGTTCTTAACACTACCTTTTTCTATGGTTCAAAAGAATTCGGGTACGATAGCCGCTTTAGATCAATAACCACCAGTAGCATCGAAGATTTTCGATTAGATCAACCACAGTCCAAATCAATTCCTAAAGAGGCCACTTTAAGAGGCAGGAACAAAAAGGAGAACTGGAGTTTATCAAAAAAAAAGCTAAATATTGAGGACAGTTCAAAAAAAATAAAAATCGCAATTCTTCCGTTCGAATGCATTTCAAATGAAAACAAGTACTTATGGCTAAGCAAAGGCCTGCCTGAAATGCTAATTACTACTTTATCATCCGTTACTAAGTATATCGTTATTGAAGGAAATATGCGTGATAAAGTTCTGGAGGAAATAGACTTTCAACAAGGTAAATATATTGATAAAAAAAGTGCTGTAAAAATCGGTAAACTCTTAGGTTCACAACAAATAATACTAGGCAGTTATCAAATAAATAATGACAAACTGGAAATTATTTCTCGAATAGTGAATGTTGAGAATGGTAGTGTTGAAACTGGAAGTATTGTAAAGCATACAGGAAATATATCTGATCCATTTATGGCTGAAAGAGATTATTCCTTAAAGGTGGCAGACTTATTAAAAAAAGCTCAGTGATGAAAAAGTTTGTAATATTCTTCATAATATTAATTTCAACATATTACCCGACCCATAGCCAAAATAAGAAAATTGAACGCATTGCCATTATGGATTTTCAAGTTCTGTGAAATAAAGTAGATTCTGCGAATAATAGCTGGATGTCTCTAGGCTTTTCTGAAACCTTAACGGATGTTTTCTCAAGAATACCACAATTCAAATTGATAGAGCGAGGTCAGCTTCAAAAAATAATCCGAGAACAGAAATTTCAAAACTCAAACTACATTGATACCATCAGTGCTGTCAAAACCGGGAAAATACTTGGGGTTCAAAAAGTATTATTAGGAAGTTGTCAAATATCAAAAGATTATTTGTTGGTAAATATGCGAATTGTCAACGTAGAAACAGGAGAAGTTTATCCAATGGAAAATGTGCCTATTGTTAAACCAAAAGACAGTGTTTTATTTCTGCAAAAAGAAATTTGCTTGGAAATATTAAAAGAATTTAACATCCAAGCCAAAGCCGAAGACCGTCAAGAGATAAACCTAGTGACATCAACTAGCACCAAGAGCTTTCATGCATATGAGTTCCTAAATAAAGGAATAGAATTATACAATAATAGACAATATGAGGATGCTATACATATGTTTGATGTTGCCTTGAAATTCGATGCAAAATATGGAAAAGCATATTATAGAAGAGGGTTAACAAAAATTGCGACAGAACAATATGAAGGTGCTGCAAAAGACTTTTCAAAAACAAACAATTATCTAAAGAAAGACACGCTTTATCAACTCATGAGTTCAGCGTTTTATAAACAAGGCGAGTATAAAAAAGCTTATGATTACATAAAAAAGGCTTCTAAAATAAATCCTGGCAGTACCTCAATAAAAAATTCTCTCACTACCCTTGAGGGTATAAGCCTCATTAATAACAAGCTAAAAACAGGTGATAGCGCAAACAAACCAAAATATGAAACCATTTATGAATTTAATAATGGAAAAGCAAAGGTTTTAAGAAATCATAAATTTGGATATATTGATACGTCTAACATAGTAGTAATCCCCTTGATATTTGATGAAATTGCAGATTTCAATAAAGGATTAGCTGCAGCAAGGATTGGAAATAAATGGGGTTACATAAGCGATAACGGGAAATTTGTAATAGAACCCATTTACGATAATGTAGAAACTTTTGCCAATTGGGGTAAAGCTTGGGTTAGTATTAAGGATAAATGGGGACTAATTGATTTGTCAGGAGGAATTATTATTCCAGTTGAATACATTAAACAATCGAGAGTAATCAGTCAAGGAGGATTCGAACAATACGGCTGTGGTTTGTTTAAACTCGGCAAGAATAAAGATATTCTTGGCTTATCTCAGGTCTATGGGCTATTCAACTATTCAGGCCAATTAATTTTACCTATTATTTATGATGATATCGATCTATCAATTAATGATGAAGATCAGAAGTATCCCTTTTTTAATGTGTCTTTTGATAGTAAATGGGGAGTTGTTAATAAAAATAATGTCATAATTGTCCCTTTTAAATACGAAAATAGAGATTGTATTGGTCAGTTTGTAAATGGTTATGCTTCCGTAAAAGTGAATGAAAAGTGGGGTTTTGTTAATCAAAATGGAATTGAAAAGGTCGAGCCTAAATATGAAAGGATTGTAGACATGTCTCCACCAGGAGTTTTTGAAGGTAAAATTCGAGGTAAATGGGGACTTTTAGATTCCAACAGCAAACAGATAATTCCTTTTTTATACGATAGATTAGAAAATATAAACAATCATTTTTGGGTTGTCCATAAGGACAATTTTTGCGGACTTTTCGATTCTACAGGACAGCAATTAATCCCTATAATCTACGATAAGATTGAACAATTAAAACAACAATATTGGGCGGTAAAAAAGTCAAAGTTCTGGGGAATAATAGATTCCAAAGGAACAGTCATTTGCGACTTTACTTTTGATAAAATGGGCTCTGAGATTAATTCTTATGTAATTTGGGAGAACGGAGAATTAAATTTTGTGGTAGTAAAGGGTGGGAAAAAATATTATATAAATAAGAATTGTAAATGCATTTATGATTGCAAATAAGATTATATTTGATGTTTAGCAGCGCTTAATAAATCTAAACTATTTATTAAGTTTGTTAAAAACCAAAGTTATGGAAGAGCAAGAATCCGAAATAGAAATGCCTGAAAATGATGATGA
>JABDBQ010000073.1 GCA_013288555.1 Bacteroidota bacterium
TACGTTGTTTGTATTATAATTAATTATCCCTATAAATGCCCGCAATCCATTCTGTTTCCAAAATAAATTTTCCCGACAAAATTTCCCAGGACCAGGTCAAAAAAACTTCCCGGGAACTTTTTGCGCCCTCATTCCCGAATATTGATCGCTATCTTGAAATATTTGATAATACAGATATAAAATATCGGAATTTTTGTCTTTCGCTGGTTAAGGTCCCTGCACTTAATAGTTTTGAAAAACGAAACGCAGAATACGTCCGGATTGCCCTGGAATATTCAGTAAAAGCTATTGAAGATGTCATTAAGAAAGCAGACATCAAAAAAAATGAAATAACAGATTTTATTTTTGTTTCTTCAACAGGGCTGGCCACACCCAGCCTTGATGCATTGATCATCAATAAGCTACGACTGAATCAGGATATCAATCGCACGCCCATTTTTGGACTTGGATGCGCAGGTGGTGTATCGGGAGTTGCTAAAGCGAATACAGTAGCAAAAGCAAACCCTGATGCCATAGTTTTGCTGGTTGCAGTAGAATTATGTTCTCTTACATTCCTTCAAAACGATTTTAGCAAAAGCAACTTCGTAGCCTCAAGCCTGTTTTCTGATGGTGTTGCGGCTTGTATTATTAAAGGTGATTCTCATTCAAGAAAAAATAAAAATGTAACATTCAAAGCCTCAGAAAGCAAACTCTATTATGACAGCCTGGATGTTATGGGCTGGGATTTTCTTGATTCAGGTTTTAAAGTTGTCTTTTCACAGGATATACCGACGATCATTCATCAAAACGTAAAAGAAGACGTAACATCGTTTCTGTCAAAGCATCAGCTTGAACTTAAAGATATCAGAAATTTCATTTTCCATCCGGGTGGCAAAAAAGTGCTCAGCGCCTATGAGGATGCCCTGAAACTTGATAACGATTCTTTGCATAACAGTCGGGAAGTGATTCAGAACTATGGAAATATGAGCAGCGCTACCGTACTCTATGTACTGGAAAAATTTATGACAGAAGGATATCAAAAAGGTTATGGTCTTATGTTGGCACTAGGACCCGGATTTTCGAGCGAAATGGTGTTGCTGGAAATGAATTGAAATTGCAAGATTATATAAATATGAATAACAATTTTGCTTTCGCCGGATTTATTGCACTCGTCGTATTGGCAAGACTCACAGAACTCCGGGTGGCCAAAAAAAATGAAAGCTGGCTTAGAAAACAAGGTGCCATAGAATATGGCAGGAATCATTATCCATACATTGTAGCTTTACATACACTTTTTATTTTTTCCATGATCTCCGAATATTTTTCGAGGGGCAATTCATCTGTTCACTACATTTATCTTGCTCTTTTTCTTATGCTTATCCTGCTAAAAATATGGACAATATCATCTCTGGGCAAATACTGGAATACAAGAATTTTACGTGTTCCGGGATCTGTTTTTATCAAACGCGGACCTTATAAGTATTTCAGACATCCGAATTACTTTATCGTAATCTGTGAAATAGCAATTATTCCTATGGTTTTCGGGTTATATTTCACTTCAGTATTATTTAGCCTGTTAAACTGCATCATGCTTATCATCAGGATCAGGGAAGAAGAGAAAGTCTGGCAATCTTAAAATTTTGCCCTGGGATTCAAGGCATTCCTGAGTCCCTCCCCAATCAGGTTAAAAACGGTAACCATGATGAATATCGCCAATCCTGGAAAAACCACCATCCACCAGGCACTGAAATCATCACGGGAATAGCTCAGCATGGATCCCCAGGTTACAGTGTCAGCAGGCACACCAATGCCCAGAAAGAATTCACAATGATAAAAGGATACGACACAAAATAAATGGCATTTATTAATAAGAACAGCGATGCGATCAGGTTTAAAATGGCGATTTGCCGTGTACTGATTTTCTTATCTCTGAAACTGCTTAAAAAATAGGCTGATACGAGAATAAATGCGCCAATCCATCCGGCTATTTCAAAATACAATTTCATTTCTTAATATCCGGTAAAAATAAAGAATAATCCTATACTTCAGCTTGGTTCCTGATGATTAAAAGGAATAAAATAATTTCATATCGCAACCATAAAATCTTGAATTACTTCCTTTGTATACTGCACTTACCAATTGCTGGCTTGTAAAACCACTGAGTTGAACTGAAACCTGACGCCATTGTTTTATGAAACCAAGTGAACCGACAGCATTGTTAAATAATACGGTTGAATAATTGATAGTTTGATCGTGAGGCTGTTGTGTTATATCTGAACCGTAGCCTTCAGTCGATGTAAACTCAAGACCTCCGATGCAGGCAATGTCAAGGTCAGTACCAATTGAACCTGAAATAAACCAGTCGTTTTTAAGTCGTAAATCATATTCGACAGACAAAGGTATTTGCCAGAGCGTATGTGTAAAACTGATATTCGATATTTCGCAATTCGGTGATAAATCCCTTGCATAGGCCCATTTGAAATCATATCCTGTTGCCTGTTCGTATTCCCAGTCATTGTCGTATTTCATATAGTTGACGCTTAGTAGCTTAACTCCTAAATTTAGCGAAACCCTGTTAAACGAGATCCTATCCTGGGTCATGATTTTAGCATAAACACCACCTCCCATTTGAGTATTTGCAATTTCCCCGCCTGCTCCAGCCATCACTGTAAGGTTTAAATTCCGGTTGGCAGCTTTTGTTTTTTTATGTTCTTCGCTGTAATTGTGAATCGGGGCTTTTTTTGCAGAAGCGGCGGAAGGGTCATTCTTGTCGGCTGGTGTTTCAGCTGGCTTGGGTTCAGGGCTATTTAATGCTGCATCATTATTCTTTTGATTCCCTGAAGTCGCATCGTTAATATTGTTTTTGCTCGAAGTGTTTTGAGTATTGCTGTTCGATAGTGCAGGTGTTAACCCTCCATTAGTAGTGTTATTAGCTGAATTGCTTTTAAGAATATCATCATGAGGCGTCAAATAACTGCCAGCGGTTCTATAATTATTCTTTGACCCAGGATCGGAGTTGCTTTTTGTAATGTTTGAGGCTAAAACAACTTGTTTTTGCTGTTTCTTCGCCGAATAAGACATGGGATACTTATTCACATATTTTGTGAGATAAACTGTGTCGGTTTTTGTAATAATTTTAGGAGCTGCCTGTTTCCGGACATCTTGGTTGGCCGGTTGAACTACAGCCTGTTGCACGATGTGCGCATTGCGATCGTATAAGGATGTAAATTTCCAGGTCAGCAATCCGGTAACAAGCATACCCGCTCCTATTACCGACCACAGAAAGCGGCCGGACCTCAATATAGATAAGGGACCCCGGTTTCGGATGGTATATTGGTGTACGCGCTCAATATCCTGCTCATTAAAAACGGGGTTAATGCTTTCTAATTTTCGCTTGATGGCGTCGTCAAAATCTTCAGTTTTCATGGAATTTGTCAATTTTTAATCCATACGCTAAATGTAAATGCGGGTAATATATTTTTATCAGATGCTGCAATTTTTTTCTTGCATCCTGGAGGTTCGATTTCGAGGTACCTTCTTTAATACCAAGCATGTCGGCAATTTCTCTGTGATTGTATCCTTCTACTACATAAAGCGTAAATACGGTCCGGTACGAGGGCGGTATTTTTTGAACGAGTGAAAGAATTTCTTCTGCTGATATTTTACTCAATATGTCTACACTCAGGTCTGTTACTTCAACATCATCGATATCTGTCTGATGGACATATTTTTGATATTTGCGGTAGTAATCTATTGCGGTATTTACAGCTATGGTTCTCAGCCAGGCTTGAAACGCTCTCGAATAATCGTATTTAGCCAGGTTGTTGAATATCTTTAGAAATGTGTCATTTACAATTTCTTCCGATTCCATATTATTTGAGGCATATCGCAACGTAATGCTTTTTACAAAACCGTAATACATCTTTATCAATCTCTTCTCAGCAAGCCTGTTCCTTGACAGGCATGCATCGATGATGCTTTTAAGATCGTCCGGTTTAAAAGGATCCCTATTCCCCACAGTTATATATGCTTAGGCATTACAAATCTATTTTACGTTTTTAAAGCCGAAATGGTTGGCTTATTCGGTATTTATTTATCGGGGAGAATACAAATATCCTTGTTTTAATCCGAAATAAGCGTAAAGTATTTCTTTTATAAAATAAAAGCTAATTTAGCCGCCATAATGGATAGCCTTAGTTTATCTACCTCCAAAAGTCGTGTTCAATCTGTGGATGTAATTCGCGGAATCATAATGGTCATCATGGCTCTCGACCATACACGCGACTTTTTTACAAATCAACATCATGACCCACTGGATTTTAACCATGTCAGCATTTTTTACTTTTTTACAAGATGGATTACCCATTTTTGTGCGCCGGTATTTGTCTTTCTTTCAGGAACAAGCGCTTATTTATCGTTAATCCGTGGTAAATCAAAGGCTGAGGCATCATGGCTGCTTTTGAGTCGTGGATTGATGCTGATGGTATTTGAGTTGACGATTGTCAGATTGGGATGGACATTTAATTTTGATTATAGCGGCTTATTTTTACAGGTTATCTGGGCTATAGGATTTAGCATGATATTTCTATCAGCGTTGATTTTTTTACCCGTTCAGGCCATTGCCGTCTTTGGCCTTGTTTTGGTTTTTGGTCATAATGCTTTCGATTCTGTGCATCGTGATCTTTTTCCGGTACCCATAATATGGGGAATACTGCATCAACCCGGCTCCGTTAACTTTTTTAATAATTCTTTTCACGTTTATGTTCTGTACCCGATAATCCCCTGGGTGGGGGTTATGGCACTGGGTTACTGCCTTGGCAGCATATTGAAAATGGCGGAACCCAAACGTAGTAAAAAACTATTCCAGATTGGCTTATCTGTTATTTTTCTTTTTATTATCGTCAGAGGTTTAAATGTTTATGGGGATCCCCATCCCTGGCAAAGGCAGGATACGCCGCTTCATACTTTTCTTGATTTTATCAGATGTCAAAAATATCCGCCTTCATTATCTTACCTACTTATGACCCTGGGCCCGGCGATTACTTTATTACCGGTAATGGAAAAAGCAAAAGGAGGATTAATCCGGTTTTTTACTGTTTACGGACGTGTGCCACTCTTTTATTATGTGCTGCATATCTTCCTGATACATGCGCTTGCCTTGTTGACGGGTATTGCAATGGGAATTCCGGCAGATGATTTTACCAGAAACAGTTCATTATTCAACCATAGTGCAAATTGGGGCTTTTCAATCGGATGGATATATGTCATCTGGATATCAGCTGTCCTGATCCTGTATTATCCATGCCGGTGGTACATGAACATCAAAATGAAACACAAAAAATGGTGGCTCAGTTATTTGTAGCGGCCGTTTCTTTATCGTTTTTTGATTTGCTCTCATGCCTTTGCGCCATAGCTCTGAGCGACTTGATCCGTTCCTGTGCATCGGCCGCAAGATCAGAAATCCTTGACCTGATGTCATCGGTTTTTTTATTTTTTCCGCCCATCACCATAATACCGGCAATAAAACCTGCGGCGGCACCAATAACTATTCCAATGGCGAGATTTTTTCCACTTTTACTCATAATTTAGTCTTTATTTGACCCTTCAAATTTAAGGTTTTAATGAATATATACATTTTAAAGCATGAACAATATAGATATTGAAAACAAAAACAGCCCTGGGTTAATTCAGGAGTCTCTTTTCGTGCTAAAGAGACCCTGGCAGTTGAAATAAAAATACCCTGTTCATTTTGTAAAAAAACTTTTGCGAACCCTGATAGTGTCGCCAACATTCTATACCTTTGCGGCCAAATTGATAAAAACTTAGATAAAAAATACATCTGAACAATGCAGAATATTGGTAAAGTGGCACAGGTTATCGGTCCCGTTGTGGACGTCAGTTTTGCGGGCGAGGGTTCGCATCTGCCAAAAATTTTAAGCGCCCTTGAAATAGACAGGGGTAATGGCCAGAGGCTTGTCCTTGAAGTGCAACAGCATTTGGGCGAAGATCTTGTTCGTACGGTTGCGATGGATTCTACTGAAGGGCTCGTTCGTGGTACTGATGTTGTTGATATGGATCAGCCTATTGCCATGACCATCGGCGAAGAGATACGCGGAAGGTTGTTTAATGTGGTTGGTGATGCTATTGATGGCATTGGCCCGCTTACTTCTACAAAGAAACGTTCCATTCACCAGGATCCTCCAAAATACGATGAACTTACCACTAATGCTGAACCATTATATACAGGTATCAAAGTTATCGACCTTATCGAACCCTATGCAAAGGGTGGTAAGATCGGTTTGTTTGGTGGTGCAGGTGTAGGTAAAACTGTATTGATCATGGAGCTTATCAATAATATCGCCAAAGCCTATGAAGGTATTTCAGTATTTGCAGGTGTAGGTGAAAGAACGCGTGAAGGGAATGACCTTCTGAGAGAAATGATTGAATCAGGCGTTATAAAATACGGTGACGCTTTTAAACATAGTATGGAAGAGGGCGGATGGGATCTGACCAAAGTTGACAAAACTGAATTGGCCAAATCTCAGGCAACTCTCGTTTTCGGACAAATGAACGAACCACCTGGAGCTCGTGCACGTGTGGCACTTTCAGGTTTATCTATTGCAGAATATTTCCGCGATGGTGCCGATACCGAAGGAGGACAAGGCCGGGATATCCTTTTCTTTATTGATAACATCTTCCGTTTTACCCAGGCAGGGTCAGAAGTATCAGCTCTTCTTGGCCGTATGCCTTCAGCAGTGGGTTACCAGCCAACCCTTGCTACCGAAATGGGTTTGATGCAGGAAAGAATTACCTCTACAAAAAGGGGATCTATCACATCAGTCCAGGCTGTATATGTACCTGCGGATGACTTGACTGACCCGGCTCCTGCAACAACTTTTGCGCACCTTGATGCAACAACTGTATTGAACCGTAAAATTTCTGAGCTTGGTATCTATCCTGCTGTTGACCCATTGGATTCAACTTCGAGGATTTTGACGCCTGAAGTTGTAGGCCAGGAACATTATGATACTGCCCAGCGCGTGAAAGCTATTTTGCAGAGATATAAAGAACTTCAGGATATCATCGCCATTCTTGGGATGGATGAATTGAGTGACGAAGACAAGAAAGTTGTAGAGCGCGCCCGTCGTGTGCAGCGCTTCCTTTCACAGCCTTTCTTTGTTGCCGAGCAGTTCACCGGCCTTAAAGGCCAGCTTGTATCTATAGAAGATACCATCAAAGGCTTTAACATGATTATGGATGGTGAAGTAGATCAATATCCTGAAGCTGCATTTAACCTTGTTGGTACTATAGAACAAGCTATTG
>JABDBQ010000074.1 GCA_013288555.1 Bacteroidota bacterium
ATGGTTTTTTAATAGCGAGAAAAATTTCATCTTCTGGAGGAATGCCGTCAAGTTCTCTAATTTCTGAGCCCGTAATATACTCTTTTTGCCATTCATAATTTTTTCCATTGATGGTAAGGTTTAAGACTGGTTTACGACCATCGTTTTTTTGCTTCTCGTTCATTTTATTAATTTATTATATCAGCAGGAAGTATTGCAATCACTATACCTTTAATCTAACAATTATTTTGTAAAATAGGCTTTTTTTCAATGAAATTCAAATTTGAAAGCATAGTATGAATAGTATAAGCAAAGATATAATAATTTTCGACACGCATTCTCTGTCTTTTAACAGATTAAAAATAAAACAATTAACATGAGGATCCAATTTTAAATTGAAAAATGCAGCAGTTGTATGCCGTTGTTTACCATCTTATTACGACCTGTAAAGAGACAAGTTGAGAAAAAGAGAATCTCTCAACTATCGCAAATGTCCGCTTGTGACTTGCTTTTAAGAGCGTCCATTCCCCCGCGCCCTCGCTCGCGTCCCGCGAGTGTGTGTATCTGCGGCGTCCCGCCGAATATCTTAGCAACTATTGGCCTGAGGCTCCCGAAAAATCGGGGCAAGCTGGAAAAACAGATCCCGAGTTCTCGGGACGAGACGCGAGCGACGGCAATAGCATCAGAAATAACAATGCTATAACGCATTTCTAAAGTCGGATTCCAGTTCTTCGGAGGTTAAATGAAATAAACTTGCCTGGTATTTGCCCATTTGTTCTATGAATTCGCGTTTTGAAATACCGACCATTTCTGCTGCCTGACCTGATGAAAATATTCCAGCCTCGTAATAGTGGCATGCTAATATCATTTTCGCTTCTTTCTCATCCATCTTTACAGAATCAGGGAAATGGACCGTAAGTGTATTCTTTGAACGTGACTTATGTAGTGCAGTATTCATGGTTTCAATACAGCAAATTTAATCTTTTGGTTCTATATGGCAAAGACTTTCTGAGTATCAGGGGAAATGAGGTCGAAAATGCCAGGATGCGCTGCTGGTTCGGGTGAGGATTTGGAAATGGGGCAATGAAACAATGAGACAATGAGGCAATGAGGCAATTTGGAAATTTGAAAATTTGAAAATTTGGGAATTTGGGAATTTGGCAATGAGACAATGAGGCAATGGGTTTATTTCTCGCCAACCACCCCGGCCTCCGGCCACCCCTCCTCAACTGAGGCGGGGAGTTTGCTTACGCGAGAGTAAAGAAACTTTGTGTTCCCGTCCGAAAGGCAAGGCCGGGCGGGCTTTGCGAAGCCTTTGTGTTCTTTGCGGTTCGTCTTCTCTTTCTGCGGAAATCTGCGTGATCTGCGGGCGCTTTTTCGATGTAATGATTAGCTTCTATCCCGCCATAGTCGTGGGATAGGTTACCGGAAGAAGTTCGGTAAGGTTAACGTGCTGCGAAGCGTCCATTATTTCAATACCGACAATTTTATCATCGGTTCCAAGGTCAAGGACAATATCTTCGGAAACCCTTTTGTTTATGAGGTCCTGTTTTTCGGAACTCAGCCTGATATAAAGCAGATCAGTTTTTGAATCGTATTCGATAATCATAATTAAACTGCCTGATTCTTTTTCAAAAGGTGCTTATACTTTTCCCTGATTTGCTCCAGGTCTTTGTTTTTTTGCCGGGGATGTTTTTTGTATTCTTCATGCAGTTTATTCCTGATATCCCGCATCATTTTTACCGCATCAAATTTTTTAACCATTTCAAAATAGGATTATTTCTTAACGGGTATAACTTGATCCTTATTCCTGATACCCTTCGCGATATATAGCTTCAGTTGCTCTAAAGTCATGCCTTGTGTTTCAGCACTGATTTTTTCGCGGGCATCCCGCATCATTTTTACGGCGTCAAAGGCCTTTGTTTTTTTCTTACTCATAACTAATCAATTACGGTATCATGGTTTACAAAAATAACAAAACTTTGACGCAGTTCTCTTGGCAAAGGGAAACCTAAAACATTTTCAAAAATATTTTGGCCTGTAAGGCTTTGACTAAAAACCATATACAAATTATTTTTCGATTACATCCACCCACTTGGGGTGTTTGCTATATATGTACTTTAGAAAGCAGGCGTAAGGGATAAGGCGTAAGGGGTAAGTGAGGGCAATGAGACAATGAGGCAATTTGAAAATTTGGGAATTTGGAAATGGGCTGTCGCGAGAGTAGTCATCTCCCTGCCCTCTTCAAAGAGGGAGGCTGTCGCGAGAGTATTTACTTACGCCTTATGCCTTACTCCTTACGCCTAATTTGACGTACACCTTATATGCTGAAAATGAAAAAGATAGCGAAATGAAATTTGAAACGACACAGCAAATCTGCAGAAATGTACACCCAAACGTGACACTTAACCCGCTCATTGCGAATGAATAAACTATAAAAAACAGAAAAAAAACAAGAAAATGTACGGTGTAGTGAACGGGGAATTATTTGAAAATGTGAAGATTTGGAAATTTGGAAATTGTGGAATCAGCGGACTTTTGCCAACCACCCTCCCGAAGAGGTCCCCGAAGAGGTCGGGACAGGCGCCCTACAATTCCAAAATCCTCTCGGATTTCCCCTCTCCCGAAGAAGTCCCCGAAGAAATCGGGACAGGCGGGACAGGCTCAACTGAGGCGGGGAGTTTGCTGACGCGAGAGCAGAGCGCGAAGCCATTTTCAAATTTTCAAATCTCCAAATTTTCAAATTGCTTAATTGTGGATATCGTGATAACATTATCTTAATATTAGAAGTAAATAGGACAGGGTATCGCTACCTTTGCCTTACAATAGCATACAATACATGGAAATCCCATTAGGAACCCTAATATCGGTTGGAGGAGCAGAAGACAAAGGAACCATTGCAGAACCCAATTTTACACCAAAAAACGATCTGGCCTTCTTCGAGACCGGCATCCTGAAACGGATAATTTCTGAGATGAAAGGTACTGATTCTTACATAGAAGTTATCACCACGGCATCTGCTATACCTGAAGAGGTAGGTGAACTTTATATCAGTGCATTCGGGAAGCTCGGTTGTAATAATATCGGAGTTATCCATATCAAAACCCGTGATGATGCCCATAGCGCTGAATACGAAGAACGGGTAAGAAAGGCCGACGGCGTGATGTTCACGGGTGGAAACCAGCTCCGCCTTACAATGATCCTGGGCGGGACTGACTTTTTAAAAATCATTATGGACCGTTATATGAATGACGAAGAGTTCGTAGTGGCCGGAACAAGTGCCGGGGCCATGGCCATGTCAAATACAATGATATACCAGGGCAGCAGCCAGGGCGCATTGTTGAAAGGCGAAGTGAAAATTACTACCGGACTAGGGTTTATGAGAGATGTGATATTTGATTCCCATTTCGTGACCAGAGGCAGGTTCGGGCGGTTGGCCCAGGCGGTTGCAAGTAATCCGGGATGTATCGGTGTAGGACTTGGAGAAGATACGGGCGTTGTCGTGAAAAGAGGAAACGAATTGGAAGCCATCGGTAGCGGACTTATTCTTATTTTCGATGGACATGAGATAAGACATTCCAACCTTGCTGATCTCGAAGAAGGCGAGCCGATATCAATAGAAAACCTGATTGTGCATGTTATGGCAAAGGGGAACTTCTATTATGTGAACGAACGAAAGTTTTATGTGAACCAGTTGGCAGTTGCCAGTTAGCAGTTAGCAAGGAATAGTTATTAGCAAATGATCAGTGGTCAATGGTAAGTGGTCAATGGTCTATGCGTATATCTCCACCACAAAGTCCCCGTCCTTTTTTTTCATGCCGCGGTACATTCCTTCTGAATTGAAGGGCATTGTTATGTTTCCTTTGGCATCAATACCAATCAATCCGCCTTCGCCGCCCATTTCCATAAGTTTATGATGTACCAGTTCATTGCAAGCCTCTTCCAGGCTGAGTCCTTTGTATTCCATGAGGCAGGAGATATCATGCCCGACAACGGCACGGATATAATATTCGCCGACACCGGTACATGAAATGGCACAGGTCTTATTGTTGGCATAGGTCCCGGCACCAATGATGGGGGTATCACCAATGCGACCATATCTTTTGTTGGTTAGTCCACCGGTCGAGGTTGCGGCCGCCAGATTGCCATGGAGGTCTAAGGCTACAGCCCCAACCGTGCCGAATCTTTTGGGAGGATTCGGGCTGTCAGACACCGAATGGTCCAGCTTCACCACATCTGTATCCCTTATCTTCATAAGCTGGTCATATCTATACTGAGAGAAGAAGTAATCATCCTCTTCAAATTTGAAGTTCATTTTGCGTGCAAACTCATTCGCGCCTTCGCCTGCCAGTAGCACACTTCCCGAGTGATCCATAATGGCCCTTGCCAGTTGCACCGGGTTTTTAATATTAGATACACCCGAAACTGCACCTGCCCTGAGTTGCGCGCCTTCCATAATGGCGGCATCCATTTCGTGCGTGGCTTCATGTGTAAAAACAGCACCCCTTCCGGCATTGAATAAGATATTGTTTTCGAGGGCCATTACTGCAGCTTCAACGGCATCAGTAGAACTGCCATGTTTTTTGAGTACTTTTTCTCCGGCCTCCAGGGCAGCCTTCAGACCTGAAATATATTCGAGTTCCTGTTCAGGAGTGATGGTATCTTTACTTATAGTTCCGGCGCCGCCGTGGATGGCAATGGCATATGAATTCATGCTTTAGTTTTGAAAATTTTGTAGGGCAAAGGTCTTGAAAACAATGATCAATCAGCAATGATCAATAAACAATAATCAATGATCAATGATTTTGCCCGGGATCGAAAGATGCGGTGGTTCCTGAGGAAGTCGGGACACGTGAGCTTGTCGAAGCCTGGTGATTGATGAACCAAATTGGAACACGACCATTCGGCTGCTTCGACAAGCTCAGCAACCGAATGGCGCTCCCCAACAAAAATTTCTTTTTCCCGTTATATTCGAAACCGTAAATTGCGCTGTGGTTTACTGATCTAACTTTATCAGATGAAATATACTGTTTTCGGAATTATTTTGATGTTATTTGCTTCGTGCTCCAGGCAAAATGCGGGGGAAGATGCAGATAAAGCTGTTCAGTCGATAACGCCAGTGGAGATAACTTCGCCGGTTAACGGGAGCATGTCAGATTATATTACCCTGAATGCCACTTCCAATTTTTTAAGAAAAGAAACCATAAAATCCACCGCCAATGGCTATATAACTGAGATACGCATCTCCATTGGGGATAATGTCCGCAGGGGAGATACCTTGTTTTTGCTCAAAACAAAAGAAGCCAAGGCTCTTGATAATCTCAGCAGTGGATCCAACACGAAGCTTAGTTTTTCGGGCAAAATTCCGGTATTGTCAACCAAAGATGGTATTGTGAGTATCATTATGCACCAGAAAGGCGATTATGTACAGGATGGCGACCAGCTTGCAACGGTTGCAGAACAAAAAAGCCTCGTTTTCCTGATTGATGCACCTTTTGAATTTCACAAATACCTGAAAAAGAATAAAAGTTGCAAAATACTGCTTCCGGATGGTTCGCAATTGGACGCGGTGATCCAATCGGATCTTCCGGTGATGGATGTCAATAACCAGACCCAGAATTTTGTAATAAGACCCATCGGTAGCGACAACCTACCTGAAGGTTTGATTGCCAGGGTAAAAATAGAAACAGATCAAAAAAGCAATGCATTGATGCTGCCAAAAGCAGCTGTACTTACTGATGAAAAAGAAGAAAACTTTTGGGTGATGAAGCTGATCAATGATTCTTTAGCAGTGAAGGTACCTGTAACAATAGGACTTCAGAATGATGAGAATAAGGAAATTTTGACTCCCGCATTTTCTGCAAATGACCGAATTATCCTAAATGGTAATTACGGACTTACGGATACGGCGAAAATAAAAATCGTGAAGTAACCCTGTGAAAAACTTCTTCTTTTCATACCGTTCCCCTATCGGTTTCATGATGGCTCTCGTGATCATGACGGGTATTTTCACATATGCGCATATGAAATCCTCGCTGTTCCCTGAAATCACCTTCCCCAAAATAAAAGTGATTGCGGAAAACGGCGAGCAGCCTGTTGACAAAATGATGATCACCATTACCCGTCCCCTTGAAAATGCGATGAAACGGGTACCTGATCTGAAGATGCTGCGGAGTACCACCAGCAGGGGAAGTTGTGAATTGTCTGCACTGATGGACTGGAATGCGGATATCGATATAAGCAAGCAGCAAATAGATTCCAGGATAAGTGAAATCAGGAATTTATTGCCTCCGACCACCCAGATAACCGTCGAAAAAATGGCGCCTTCCATTTTGCCGGTTAGCGGCTATACGCTGGAAAGTGCTACCAAAAATCCTATTGAGCTGAAACTGATTGCCAATTATATTGTAAAGCCTTTTTTGTCACAGGTTAGCGGGGTGTCTTCGATTGATATACTTGGCGGAAAAACCAAGGAATACGGGGTGGTATTGAAACCGGAAAAGATGACGGAACTGGGTATTACTATTGATACCATTAATACCTTGCTCGCACAGACCAATTTTATCAATTCAAACGGGTATACCACTGATTACCGTCGGATGTATCTCACCCTTACAGATGCAGGTTTGGGTGATAAACACGATCTGGAAAACCTGGTTGTCAAGAGCAACAGCAAACGCATTATCCAGCTTAAGGATGTTGCTGATATTAAGATCAGCGAGAAAATTGAATACATAAAAATCAATGCTAATGGCAAAGACGGTTTGCTGGTAAATGTGATCCGCCAACCCAATGCAAACCTGGTGGACCTTGCACATCTGATGGATTCCAAAATTGAGGAACTTGAGAAAATCCTGCCACCTGATGTTCATATCAAACCTTATTACAAACAATCTGATTTTGTCATTGACGCCATTCATAGTGTGAAAGACAGCTTATGGATCGGGTTATTGCTCGCAATCATTATCAGCATCATTTTTCTGAGATCTATTAAGGCAAGTGCGGCCATTTTACTTACCATACCCGTTACAATGGGGCTTTCGATTATCGTAATTCATGGTCTGGGATATA
>JABDBQ010000075.1:0-423 GCA_013288555.1 Bacteroidota bacterium
ATGCCGAGGGGATGCGCCAGGTGCTGGATGCCCAGAAAACCGAAGCCAATAGCAATTTTTCCAGGTTTATAGAACGCAATTATACCGGCTGGATCAAAAACAGGGCTACAGCGCCTCTGATGTCACATACATTGTTTTCAAATAAGGTGCTCCCTCAGCTCGATAATGATGATCCTACTTATTTTATCGTAATGGACAACCTGCGCTACGACCAATGGAAAGTATTGCAGCCTATGTTTGCCGAGCATTTCCGCATACAGGAAGATTCATGCTATTATGCCATATTGCCAACATCAACCAACTATGCCCGTAATGCCATTTTTGCTGGACTGATGCCCATGGAAATTGAGAAAAGATTCCCCAAACTCTGGCTGAATGATGAGGAAGAAGGAGGCAAAAATCTTCATGAAGAGGATTTTCTCA
>JABDBQ010000075.1:433-7017 GCA_013288555.1 Bacteroidota bacterium
TGCCGGTAAAACCCTGCTCGACAATGTAAATAATCTTCAAAAGTTTAAACTCAATGTCATCGTGTACAATTTCGTGGACCTGCTCTCGCATGTTCGTACCGAAATGGAGGTGATCAAGGAACTTGCGGAGGATGAAGTGGCCTACAGGTCTCTCACAAGATCATGGTTTCAACACTCACCGCTGTTTGATATCATACGCAGGCTTAGCGACAAAAAATGCAATATCGTAGTATCAACAGATCATGGTTCGGTATTGGTAAAAAAGCCAAGCCGAATTATTGGAGACCGGAATACGACAGCAAACCTGCGCTACAAAAACGGCAAGAACTTAAACTACGAAAACAAAGAGGTTTTTGCTGTTAAGCATCCCGAAGATATAGGATTGCCCACTCAGCATGTTAGTTCTTCTTATGCTTTCGCCAAGGAGGATTTCTTTTTCGTGTACCCTAACAATTACAACCATTTCGTGAACTATTATAAAAACACCTTTCAGCACGGCGGATTGAGTATGGAGGAAATGATCGTTCCTGTGATAACCATGGGGAACAAATAATCCTTAGAAATGATCAATGATCAATAAAATTTGAGAAATGATCAATGTTTTAGATCCGGATTAAGAAATAGTTTGATAAGCGGGTCATTGAAATTAACAATTTTGATCAATGTGTGTTATGCAAAGACAAATATTAATGAAAATAGCGGATCATTGATCACTGATCATTGATCATTTCCAAATCCCTTACATTTGCCGAAGAAATGAAAGATACTATGACCCAACCCCTCATATTACACGCATACGATCCGGATGAAATGATCTATGTGGCTGAAAATATTCTGAAAAAATTCCCGGATCAGCGGATATTTACCCTTACGGGTGATCTTGGTGCAGGGAAAACGACATTTGTTAAAGCTTTGGCCAAAGAACTGGGCATTGATGAAAATATCTCAAGCCCAACCTTTTCTATTGTTCATGAATATGGCTCCGGAGATGAAATTATCTATCATTTTGATCTGTACAGGCTCAAAAATGAACTGGAACTGTTTGAAATTGGTTTTGAAGAGTACCTTGACGGTGAACATTATGTACTGATAGAATGGCCCGAGCTGGCCCAGAAATTTTTGCCGGAGCAATATGTTTCACTTAAGTTTGAGGTTGAGGATGAAAATAGTCGCCGAATAATTTGCTCAATTGAAAATGCTTGAGTAAATTTCAGGAAATTAGCTAGAAGGAGAACGGTATGGGAAAGAAATCAGGATTTTACGAAATCGCGAAGCAGGCCATGCTCACCCCCCAGGAGGCACCTTTGATGATGAAAAGCAAGACTGCCAATGCTATCAGGATCGGGATACCCAAAGAAACAACATTCCAGGAAAACAGGGTAGGCCTTTCTCCACAGGCTGCTAATCTGCTCGTCGCTAATGGGCATGAAGTAATCGTTGAAGCAGGGGCCGGCAAAGAAGCGAAGTTTTATGACGACGATTATAAAAACTGCGGCGCCAAAATTACTTATAGCAAAGACGAAGTATTTAAGAGCGATATTGTGATGAAGGTTTCCTTTCCGAGCATGGAAGAAATTGACATGATGCAGGATGGTAAAGTGATTATATCTGCATTGCACTTACCTATGCTCAAAGACGACCAGGTAAAACTCCTGATGAAAAAAAAAGAGACTGCTATATGCTTCGAGTATCTCAAAGATGAATCAGGTGCTTATCCTGTCATACAGGCTATGAGCGAAATAGCCGGGGGTATCAGCATCCTAATTGCCGGGGAATACCTCAGCAATATCAATCATGGTAAAGGAGTATTGCTTGGCGGAGTTTCAGGTATACCTCCATCCAAAGTTGTGATCCTTGGCGCAGGTACAGTAGGGCTATTTGCCACGAGGGCGGCATTAGGTCTTGGTGCTGAGGTAAAAGTATTCGATAATTCACTTTATAAACTTCGCAGGTTGCAGAACGACCTTGGTACACGCATCTATACGAGCATCATGCATCCAGAGATACTTCTCAAAGAGCTCAAGTCGGCCGATGTTGTCATCGGTGCTATCAGGGCACTGGAAGGCCGCACCAAGATGATCGTATCCGAAGAGATGGTTATGGAGATGAAGCTGGGCTCGGTGATCGTAGACGTGAGCATTGACCAGGGCGGTTGCTTCGAAACCAGTGAGGTAACCAACCATACCCACCCGATCTTCGAAAAGCACGGCGTTATTCATTACTGTGTTCCGAATATAGCAAGCAGGGTGTCACGAACGGCATCGTATGCTTTGAGTAATATATTTGCACCAATCCTTCTGGATATCGGGGAGTATGGTGGCATCAAAAACTATCTCTGGGATCGCGAAGGAGAGCGTCATGGGGTTTATATTTACAAAGGCAACCTTACCAATCAGAATATCGCTGAACGGTTCAACATACCTTTCAAAGACCTTGATCTGTTGATAGCGGCACATGTTTAAGTCAGTAATTAGTAATTAGGAATCAGAGGTTAGTTAGAAATGATCAATAACAAAAATGATCAATGTTTTTAAATTCAAAATAAGAAACACATGATAACAGCGGATCATTGATCATTGTTAATTGATCATTTCTTATGCAAAAGACATGGCCTTGTTCAAGGATATAATGGCGTTGCGATAGTCTTCCCTGGAAACTACGAGTTGGATGTTAACCTTACGAAGTGCAAATCCTCCAGATTTAATATTGATACCATTTTCAGCCAGTGCTCCAGCTGCTTTGGCAAGTACGCCTGGTTGATCCATATTAGAGCCAATGATACATACTATAGCTACCTTTTCCATGTTCACTGTTTCAAAATCCCCTTTCAGCCTGGTAATAAGTTTCTTGTCGAAGTCTTTTTCCCAGATTGCAATAGAGATGCTGTTGGCGCTGGTTGCCTTAAAAATATAACTGATATCAAATTCAGCAAAGTCCTGCATGATTTTCAAATCGCTGCCAACTGCTCCCACCATGAGGGGGTCATATATATCGATGATAATGAGCTTGTCTGAACCTGTAATAACTTCAACTCTTTTATGTTGAGACACATAGTCTTCTGTTATGATAGTACCCGGATGTTCAGGCTCAAAGGCATTTTTTATGATTAGGGTTACGCCATTTATTTCCAGTGGCTTGGATGCTTTAGGGTGTATAGCTTCCATGCCCACATCGGCAAGCTGGTCTGCTACATCGTAGTTCGTAAACCCCACAGGTACACAATTTTCGACACCTACCAGGGTAGGGTCGGCAGACGAAAGATGGTATTCCTTATGAATAATGGCGGTTTTGGCCTGAACAGCTATTGCAATTTTGCTGAAAGTGATCTCAGAATATCCTCGTTCAAATTCACGCATAATACCTTCTGTACCTTTGGCATAGCCGGTGGCGATACAGATCGTTTTTTCAGTATCAATGTTTTTGAAAACACTGCGAATGCGTTGGTCTATGGTATAAGTTCTATGATCATTAAAACCGCAGAGATCCACAAAAGTAGTATTTATGCCCCTGTTTTGCAGGATATTATACAAGTTGAAACCTGAATGCGCCTCCCCGATCGATGCCAGAATTTCTCGGGCAGCCTGCAGAATGCTTTCATCACTCACGTATCCCGAAGCGAGAATATTGGCAAGGTCTTCCAGATATTTTTGGGCCTGATTGATCCGGCCTTCGATAAAATGGTCAGCTACGGCGAGATCAAGACCCAGTGACGCGTAACGTTTGTTCATCTCCTGGAGTTGATCGATAACATCTTCCAGGGGCTGGTGAAAGTCTTTCTGTTTTACAAGTCGATGATAAACACCGGGTTCTCCTGTTTTTTTATTCTCAAGAAGCAGGTTGGTTACACCCGAAAATGCTGAAACCACGAAGATGCGGTTGTACAGTTCATTGCCGGTCCTGTTATAAAAGATAATGTTGTTCAACACATCTCCGAGGGCAGTCATGCAAGTGCCGCCTATCTTTTCTACTGTGGACGCTGTTTTCAATTACGTTACAAGTTTTTGAAAGGGGTACAAAGTTAAACTAAAACAATTTGGGAATTTGAAAATTTGAAAATTTGGGAATGGTTTGAATTGCAGTTGTGCCAAAAGAATTGATTCAAATCATTGAATATGAATCAAAAATAATAGATTCGCGCAGATTTAATTTTAGATAATTCATTTGATATGAAAATAATTTCCACGGCAGTTCTATTAGGGATTACCTTATTAGCAATTCCCTTTTTTACGTATTATTTCGGAACGGCATTAGGTGTTATCGAGTGGAAAGCCATTCATACCCTGATTTGGGTAGCCATTGGGTTTATTGTTTATTGTTTTATTGTTGGTGAATTGACCCAAAACAATAGCCAGGTTGATAAATTGTGGAGCATTATTCCGGTTATATATCTCTGGATCATTGCGTACTACAGTGATTTTTCGCCGAGATTGATCTTAATGGCTGTCATGGTTACTTTGTGGGGCATTCGCCTTACCACTAATTTTGCGATGAAAGGTGCTTATCATTGGCGTTTCTGGGCCGGAGAAGAGGATTATCGATGGCAGATACTAAGGCAAAAACCAGAATTAAACCCTAAATGGAAATGGATTCTGTTTAACCTGCTGTTTATTTGTGGGTATCAAAATACACTTATTCTTCTATTTACCCTTCCATCTGTTATCGCACTTCAAAAGGTTAATACGCCATTAGGGATAACGGATTATATTGCAGCTGGTCTGATGTTTATTTTCATTACGATGGAGATGGTTGCCGATATTCAACAATGGAATTTCCAGAGTAAGAAAAGGGCTATGATCAGAGAGGGAGTGAATCTGACACCAGATTACGAAAAGGGATTTTTAGACAGGGGACTTTGGGCTTATAGCCGGCACCCTAATTATTTCGCCGAACAAATAATATGGGTTTGTTTTTACTTGTTCAGTGTGGCTGCCAGCGGACAATGGTTTAACTGGAGCATCTCAGGATGCCTGCTGTTGATATTATTGTTCCAGGGGAGTTCCAGTTTCAGCGAAGAGATCAGTTCGGGGAAATACCCTGCGTATAAAGTTTACCAGCAACAGGTTTCCCGGTTTTTTCCATTTTTTCGAATTCGTAGAAGTTGATTTTTGTTTTGTTTGGCAATTCGTAATTCATAATTCATAATTGATTCTTGCTACCTTTGCCAACTTTTATAGATAAATACTATTTTCGATTAAAATATGGACGATCTCCTGATTTCAAACCCCAAAAAGTTGCTCGACTGTGCCGCTGAATTTGGTACGCCCCTGTACGTATATGATGGAAATAAAATAGTTTCTCAGTACAAGCGTCTTAAGGATGCTTTTAGTGGGTTGAAGTTCAGGGTTCACTATGCTTGCAAGGCAAATACGAACCTAAACATTTTACGACTGCTGAAAAATGCCGGTTGTGAGCTGGATACGGTATCCATCCAGGAGATTCGGCTCGGATTGCATGCGGGTTTCCAGCCTGAGAATATCATGTATACACCAAATAGTGTAAATATTGAAGAGATTAAAGTTGCCGTAGAGATTGGGGTTAATATTAATATAGATTCCTTATCCATCCTTGAGCAGTTTGGCAATGTATATGGTAATAAAGTTCCTGTTTGTATTCGAATAAACCCTCATGTAGTTGCTGGGGGGCATAGCAAAATACAGACAGGTCATATTGATTCCAAATTCGGTATTTCCTATCAACAGATGAGGCTCCTGAACAGGATAATTGACCAGTACCATATTGATGTACAGGGCGTTCATATGCACAATGGATCTGATATAAAGGAAATTGACACTTTCATGGAGGCTGTTGATGTCCTGCTGAAAGTGGCATCCGAATTTAAAGACCTTAAATACATAGATTTTGGTGGGGGAATTAAAGTGCCTTACAAAGAAGGTGATGTTGAAACTAATGTTGAGGAATTAGGTACCAAAATGACCAAAAAATTCAAAGCATTTTGTAAAGAATATGGCCGTGAACTGGAACTATGGTGCGAACCCGGCAAATTTCTGGTCAGCGAATCCGGCTACCTGCTCACGAGAGTAAATATCGTAAAACATACGGTATCAACTGTTTTTGCGGGAGTAGATTCGGGGCTTAACCATCTTATTCGCCCTATGATGTATAATGCTTATCACCGCATTGTCAATATTTCGAACCCTAAAGGACTGCCGCGTGTCTATTCTGTAGTAGGTAATATATGCGAAACAGATACATTTGGTTCTGACCGCAAAATCAGCGAGATAAGAGAGGGAGACATTCTGGCGATATTGAATGCTGGTGCATATGGTTTCAGCATGAGCAGCAATTATAACAGTCGGTTTCGTCCTGCCGAAGTGCTTTTAATGGATGGCAGTGCTAAACTGATCCGCAAACGAGAAGAAATGGAAGATCTGCTTAGAAACCAGGTTGAAATTTGATATTGTGAAAGAATAAAAGCTATAAATTAAAATAAACAAAATAGTCATACTGGTAGTTATTGGAATTAGATAGAAATAGAAACTCAAAACTCTTTTTTTAATATTCTAATAATTAATCAAATGAAAACCCTAATTACTTTTTTGTTAGTGTGTTGCGGTTTTATAATT
>JABDBQ010000076.1 GCA_013288555.1 Bacteroidota bacterium
TAAGAATTTTGTTGATTTCAGGGCTGGCTTATTATCAGAAGATGTCCTCCGAGACCCGATCAAAAAATCTGACGTCGCAAGGGAGATGATCAATTCCGTAATCCTGATCAGGGACAATATCAAACGTTCTCTTTACATGCGGGAAATAGCCAAAACCCTGGATATTGAAGAAAAAGTTCTGAATGATGAATTGCGCCGGACGGCGGCCTCAAAATTCAAAAAAGAGAATAATGCACCAGATTTAAATACTGAACCCCAGGCATTCAGCCAGGAACAGGAATTACAAACGCCCCTGAATGCCACAGCCCAGGAAAAACAATTGATCAAAGTATTATTGCTCTATGGCGACAGGATTTTTACAGATGATATGACCTGCGCACAATATATATATCGGGCAGTACACGAAATGGACTGGGAAAATAAGGACTGTTTAGACGTTTTTAATAAATACAAGGAATACACCGAACTGGAAAACAAGCCCGTAGATATCAACTACCTGATGCAGGATAAATCAGAAGAGATGCGGCGCTTTATTTATGATATTATTACAGACAGGCATCAGTTAAGTCCCGGATGGGAGAAGTTTTTAGGCAGAACAATTATTGGGCCTGATTATAATTATAAAGACGAAATAAAATCAGCCATTGGATACCTGAAACTGGTTAAGATCAATAAAATGCTTACTGAGAACCTGAAAGGCCTTCCCGAACTCGAGACCGATGAAGCTATGGATGATCTGTTCATGATCCACAATGAATTGCTTAAGTTGAAAAAGCAATTGGTTGTAGAGTTAGGAATAGCTCCACCAAAAATTGGGGCAGAGGCTGCTATTCAAAATTAATCTTTGCCTTTTCGTAAACGATCCATTTGTCGTTTTCTTTGCGGAGCATACCTTCTTCTGCAAGAATGATGGTGTGTTTCCCTTCAGGATCATCGGTATAGGCACAGCATGGCGCTAAATAAATTTCTGGTTCCAGGATGGCACGACGAATGATATCCGGGTTGGCACGTATCGAGAAAAATGCCTTATTGGGGACATCTTCATACATTTCTATTTCATAAACAGAATCTTTTCCCGGATCATCTGTAAAACTATCGGCTTTAAAAGACCCATCTTCGTTTGGCAGGCCGGCAAATTTATAGAAAGGAACGGCTTCGCCATCTTCATATTCTTTTTCAGGCATAAATGGCTCTGCTTCACCTCTTTCTTCTACAATTTGAGGAGCTGGTGGTATAGATGTTGCAACAGGGTTTTGTGCAACAGGTTCTGTTCTGGGTGATCCTGCGCTGAACAGGTCGGAAGAAGGGGTCGGTATGGTTTCGAATAAATTATGTGCGGGCGCTTCATTTACAGGAGCTGAAAATAGCGGTTCATTTGCTGCTTCTTCGCGACTTTCATGCTCCATTTCTATTTTCCTTTCGATATATGGTTCTTCTTCAGGATCGGGAATCAGTTCAGGTTCTTGTGCTGATTTGACTTCTTCTGGTTTTGCAACCAGTTCATCACTGACTTTAGTTTCTATTTCTCTTTCGGTTTCTCTTTCTTCAACTTGTTCAGGCACCATTTCCTGAATAAAAGCACTGGTCGTTTCCTGTTTGATTGGTTCCATAGTTGTGGTAGGTGCTTGGCTGGATACAACAGGTCCTTTTTTTATTATTTCTTCAAGAAGCCGATTCAGATTGCTAATTTCTGCTTTGAAATGTTTTTCTACCCTTTGTATTTCCTGCATGGCGTCGTCTTTAGCGGCTTTATTTCCATAGGTTGTAGAAATTGGATGCATGCTACCGCCTTCCATTTTCTTTACTTTTCCATAAGTAATATAAGCCAGGCCCAGTGCACCAAGACCTACAAGGAAGCTTAGCAATCCAAGCCAATCTGTTTTATGAGTGGGCTTGGAAGCACCTGCTGGTTCGGCAATAGCGGTACCTGTATCTGATGAGGCTGTTGTTGTCTTTTCATCTTTTTTTAGTTCAGATGCAGCAGGTTTGCTGTCGTTAGCATCAGTTTTATTTGCAGCAACGCCGCTTCCCCCTTTGGCAGCATCAAGAGCATCTTTTTTAATTTTTTCAAGACTCGCTTTAAAATCCTCCACATTCCCTTTGCGTTTTTTTGAGGCAATTTTTGCATTGGCAAAAGCAATCACAGTATTCAATTGTGCATCAAGCGCTTTATCAGCCTTAAACTTGTTTTTATAATCATTGATATTCTTACACAGGGCACCTGTGGTTCCCGCTTCATCAGCCGGGATGCTTTTGTAGATGGATTCAAAACTCAGGCAATCCATATTGTTCGCCACTTCCGCTCTGCCCGCTTCCCGATGGATAAAACGGATGGTTTCACAATTGATATGGTCAACGGCAGTGCTAAAAACCTCTTTTGCAACAGCTTGTGCCATGATCGTTCCGGCGTTGATAGCAAATGCAAAAAACAATAATAAATGCTTTAGTGAAAATCTCATATCTTTTTTAACTTTAAGGTGCATAATTAGCAATTAATCCCGAATTAGCAAAGAACAAATAATCCACAACCCGGTTTATAGAAATTTCGAAATTTCAATTAATTCATATTCAATAGCCCGTATTTGATCATTTCTAATTCTCACTTTAACGGTTGATAGTTAAATAATGTTAACGGCACTACAATATCAGGCTCATTTCTTAAGTTTGTCAGCTTATTATAAAAACGCAATCTTATAAATCTATCATCATGAAAAAATTTGTCGTCTTATCCATGGTATTTTTGTTTGCATTTTCCGGATTCATTTTCGGTCAGTCAGACGCTACCCATGATTTTTCGCTGAATGCGAAACTACCGATTGATCCAAACATGCGTACTGGTGTTTTGCCAAACGGAATGCACTATTTTATCCGCAAAAATACCAAACCCGAACACAGGGCCGAAATGAGGCTGGCTGTTCATGCCGGTTCCATTGATGAAAACGATTCACAACAAGGACTTGCGCATCTTACAGAACACATGTGTTTTAACGGAACCAAAAATTTCAGCAAAAGTGCCATTGTAGATTATCTGGAATCCATCGGTATGCGTTTTGGTGCAGACCTCAATGCCTATACCAGTTATGACGAAACGGTTTATATGCTGCAGGTACCTACGGATACACCAAAATTTGTAAAAAACGGGCTTCAAATTTTGGAGGACTGGGCGCATAATGTAACATTCGACCCTATTGAAATCGACAAAGAACGTGGTGTGGTTATCGAAGAATGGAGACTGGGTAGAGGCGCATTTGAAAGGATGCAACGCCGTATAGACCCGATCATTTATAACAATTCAAAATACGCTGAAAGAAACCCGATCGGTAAAAAAGATGTGGTTCTGTATTGCAGGCATGATACGCTTACCAAATTTTATCACGACTGGTATCGCCCTGATCTTCAGGCAATAGTAGTGGTGGGTGATTTCGATATGGATCAGATGGAAAAAATGGTGATTGCGCAATTTTCTAATATCCCTGAGCCTAAAAATCCACGTCCACATGTGGATCATGTTATTGCACCTCATAAGGGAACTGTTATAGCCGAAGCCATTGACAAGGAAGATCCTTATGTCATCATCCAGGCCCAGTACAGGCATCCTAAAATGGAATATACAACCGTTAAAGATTATCGCGACCATATCAAACAAAACCTGTTCAGTATGATGGTATCAGCGCGTCTGGAAGAAAAAATGCATTCCGCAACACCGCCATTTACCTATGCTGCAGCCAATATAAGTGAAGGCCTCGGCCAGACATCTGAATATTCTGTATTTGCTGTTGCGCCAGACAATAATATTCCGGGAAGTATAAAAGCCGTACTGGATGAAAACGAAAATGTGCGGAGAAACGGATTTAATGCTTCAGAACTTGACAGGGCCAAGCAAAACCTGGTGCAACAGGTGGAAAGTGCCTATAAAGAAAAAGACAAGACAGATTCCAAAGCACTTACAGAAGAATGCGTACGTCACTTTCTTAATAATGAGGATATTATGGGTATCAGCAATGACTATGCTTTCCATCAGAAATTTATTCCTGAAATTACTCTGGATGAACTGAATGCCATGGCCAAAGAATGGATTACCGATGACAATAATGCTATCGTGTTGGAAGCTCCGGACAAAAGCGGATTGCGCATCCCAACTGAAGCTGAAATTACAGCCATGGTGAATGAAGTTAAAAATGAAAAAATAGAAGCGTATCATGATAATTCAGCCGGGAATGTACTCATGGCCCAAAAACCAACTGCCGGCAAAGTAGTAAAAGAAACCACAAATAAGGAAACCGGTACAACCGAATGGACGCTGTCGAACGGTGCAAAAGTGATATTGAAGCCAACTGATTTTAAAGCGGATGAAATCCTTTTTGGTGCTTATGCTCCCGGGGGCACTTCATTGGTTCCCGATAGAGATTTTGTGAGTTGCGAAAATGCACCGGATGTGATAAACTATTCAGGTATTGCAACTTTTGATGCCAATACGCTCACCAAGATGCTTACCGGTAAAAAAGTAGAGGTCGCTCCTTATATTTCAGATTATTATGAAAGGTTTAACGGGAGCACGACACCGAAAGACCTGGAAACCATGTTGCAACTGACGAATCTGTATTTCACAAATCCACGCCAGGACAAAGACGGTTTTGCCTCATATATGGCTCGCGAAAACAGTTTCATTCAGAATATGGCATTGAGCCCTGAAGGTGTGCTGAGAGACAGCAACCAGTCGATAGTAAATAACCATCATTTCAGGAAAAGACCCGTTACTACGGATTTGCTAAAAGAAATCGATGAGACCAAAATTATGAACCTCTACAAAGAACGTTTCGGCAATGCAGGTAATTTTACTTTCTTTTTCGTCGGTAATTTCAAACCGGAAGACCTGAAACCTATGGTAGAAACCTATTTGGGAAGTTTACCTGCATCGAAGAAAAAAGAAACATGGAAAGATCCTGAATATACCTTCCCTAAAGGTGTTGTGAAGAAATATGTAAAAAAGGGAACAGAACCAAAGAGTTATGTAGCCATCACCATGAAAGGTAAGTTTGACTGGACAATAAAAAACAGGCTTGATGCAGAGGCCATGATCAAAGTATTAAACGTCATGCTCAGAGAAGTGATGCGCGAAGACAAGAGTGGTGTGTATGGAGTAGGTGTGAACCTTGTTCCGAATAAATTCCCGAAACCGGGATATACCCTTAGTATTCAGTTCGGTTGCGCCCCGGAAAACGTAGATATGCTCGTACAAACAGCTTTTGAACAGGTTGCCAAACTCGAAAAAGAAGGACCTTCCGGACAAAACATGAAAAAAGCCGTTGAAACGATGCACCGTTCCAGGGAAGTGAACCTGAAAGACAATAATTTCTGGGTGAATGTTTTACAATCTTATTCTATGAATGAAGACAATATTTCTGATATCCTGAAATACGATGAAATGGCTGATAAAATCACTGCAGAAGATGTGCAGAATGCCGCCAAAAGATATTTCAATATGGACAACTATGTTGAAGTAGTATTGGTGCCTGAGAAATAGGTAATTCTAAAATAATATCACAAACAAAGGCAGGTCAATCACCTGCCTTTGTTGTTTTATAAGTTTATTGCTTCTTTAATACTTTTCGCCTCTCACTTCTTACCCCTTATCACTTATGCCTTACGCCTTACGCCTTATGCCTTATGCCTTACGCCTTGCCTTATGCCTTATGCCTTGTACTCCCTTATTTCTTTTTTTTTATTAGATTTGCTCCCCTTTGGGTAATTAAATAGGGAAAGGCACAAATAATGTCTAAAATAAACGATTTTGTAGTCCGTTTTGCTAATGTGAACGGAACCGGTTCCGCTTCGGCCAATTATTTGTTTGCCAAAGCCATATTCAGGATGGGTATCTACGTATCCCCCAAAAATATATTTCCTTCCAATATCCAGGGACTCCCTACCTGGTATGAAGTCAGGATAAGCGATAAAGGCTGGCTGGGTCGTCGTGAAGGCATTGATATGATGGTTTGTGTGAACCCGCAAAGCATGAAAAAAGATGTGGAATCTGTGATTCCGGGTGGTTATTTCCTCTACGATAGTACCAAAAACTTATCACCTGAATTCATTCGTGATGATATCAACTATATCGGTATTCCGCTGATGCAGATGTGTATCGAAAATTTTACCGATCCGCGTCAACGCCAGTTGTTCAAGAACATCATTTATGTGGGTGCACTTTCGGCATTGCTGGATATTGAATTCAAGGTTTTGGAAGATTTATTGGCAGAGCAATTTACAGGAAAAGAAAAACTTATTGCGCCGAATGTAAAAGCACTGAACCTTGGCGTACAATATATTCACGAAAACTATAAATATCCTCTCGATATCCACCTGGAACGCAGGGATATGATCGGCAATGCCATTATGACGGATGGAAATTCCGCTTGTGGACTCGGTGCCATCTATGCCGGCGCTACTGTTGCCGCATGGTACCCGATTACGCCATCTACTTCTGTCGTTGAGGCTTTCAGCGAATACGCCTCCAAAATGCGGGTGGATAAACTTACCGGCAAAAACAATTTCGCCATTGTTCAGGCTGAAGATGAGCTTGCCGCGATGGGCATGGTCATCGGGGCGAACTGGAACGGTGCCAGGTCTTTTACAGCTACCAGCGGGCCTGGATTGTCACTCATGAATGAGTTTATAGGGTTGGCATATTTTGCTGAGATCCCTGCTGTATTGATTGATGTGCAACGCACAGGCCCATCAACCGGGATGCCGACAAGGACCCAGCAATCGGATGTATTATTGGCCGCTTATGCTTCGCATGGAGACACCAAGCA
>JABDBQ010000077.1 GCA_013288555.1 Bacteroidota bacterium
TGCGGATAATATGTTTGATGGAGAATGGATGACACTGGCAAAAGGACTCGCCACATCTACAAACCGGATCACTGCATGGGTCATGAAACAGGTAGGGATAGAACCTGTAGTAAATCTGGCACATAAAATGGGTATAGAAAGTCATCTGGATCCGGTACCAAGTCTTTGCCTGGGAACGGCTGACCTATCAGTATATGAAATGGTTTCTGCTTTCAATACTTTCAACAATAAAGGATCATATATAGAGCCCGTACTTATTACAAGTATAGAAGATAAAAACGGGAATGTATTGCAGAAGTTCGTACCTAAATCAGAAGATGCACTTGATGAAAACAAAGACTATGTAATGATTAATATGCTGAAGGGCGTATGTAACGGATCTTTATATGGCACAGGATCAAGACTCCGTTCCAAATTCAACCTCAGGGGGCCAATGGCTGGAAAAACGGGTACCACACAGAACCATTCTGATGGCTGGTATATGGGATTGATCCCGCAATTGACGGGTGGTGTCTGGGTTGGTGGCGAAGAAAGGGCTATTCACTTTAATAGCATGGGAAACGGTCAGGGTGCTGCTTTGGCGCTGCCGATCTGGGGATATTTCCTGCAGAAAGTCTACGCCGATAAATCACTTGGAATATCTGATACTAAGGACTGGGACAAACCAGCCGGAGATGTCGGTATAGAAATGGATTGTACCAAATATGAATCCTCCAAACCGCCTGACGAAGGGACACTTGAACGAGAAGTTTTTGGAAATGACTAATGACAGAAGACCTTAAAAACCAGGTTCGTAACCTGCCCCCAAAACCGGGAGTCTATAAGTATTTTGACCAGGAGGGTACCATACTTTATATCGGAAAAGCGCGGAACCTAAAAAAAAGGGTTTCTTCGTATTTTGTTGCAAAATCCGATTACAATTTTCGGCTCAAGACTTTAGTTTCACGAATCAGGCGGGTAGAATACACCATCGTAGCCACTGAATATGAGGCGTTACTGCTTGAAAACAGTCTGATCAAACAGTTTCAGCCACGATATAATATCAACCTGAAGGATGATAAATCATATCCATTCCTGACTATAAAAAAGGAAAGATTTCCAAGGGTTTATGCCATGCGCAACCCCGTGAAAGACGGTTCAGAATATTATGGTCCTTATGCCAGTGTGAGTTCCATGAAATCTATCCTCGACCTGGTGCGTAAACTCTTCATGACACGAAGCTGCAATTATGCATTAACAGATGCCAATATCAAGGCGCATAAATTCAGAGTTTGTCTGGATTATCACATCGGTTTATGCAAAGGCCCATGTGAAGGATTGCAAACTGAGGAAGACTATGATATCAATATCGGCCATATCAGGAACATCCTGAAAGGAAACACCCACCTTGCTGTTCAGCACCTTGAGGAACGACTTCAGACGGCAGTTGCAGATCTGAATTTTGAAGAAGCCCAGAAGCTGAAAGAAAAAATTGACCAGCTCGAAAAATTCAGGCACAAATCAACCGTCGTAAATCCAGCGATTAGTAATGTTGACGTATTCTCGATCTTCTCAAATGAAAAATATGCATTCGTGAATTACCTGCGTGTGATCAATGGTACCATAAATACAACTGACACGTCTGAATTTCGCAAGAAATTAGATGAAACAGATTCTGAAATTCTTACCCTTGCCATCGCGGATCTCAGAGATAAATATTCGAGCGATTCCAGGGAAATAATAACACCGTTTCAACTGCTACTAAGAATTGAAGGTGTGAAATTTACTGTTCCTAAACTGGGTGATAAAATGAAGCTTATTGATTTGTCAAAAAAAAATGCGTTTTCTTATTTCCAGGATAGGCTAAAGTCAAATGAACTCAACAAGGACAAACGAAAGAATACAGAAATGCTTTCGCAAATGAAACTCGATCTGGGTTTGAAAGAAATCCCTTATCATATCGAGTGTTTTGACAACTCAAATATCCAGGGTGCTTTCCCGGTTTCGGCCATTGTGGTTTTTAAAAATGGCGTGCCCTCCAAAAAAGACTACCGAATATTTAATGTAAAAACTGTTACCGGTCCTGATGATTTTGCAACGATGGAAGAAGCCGTTTTCAGACGTTATAGGCGAATGCTGGAGGAGAACACCCCTCTCCCACAACTGATCATTATTGACGGTGGTAAAGGCCAATTGAATGCCGCCCTCAACAGCCTGAACACCTTGGGAATAACAGACAGGGTTGATATTATCGGCATCGCCAAGCGCCTCGAAGAAATCTATAAGCCAGGAGACCCCATTCCGTTATCAATTAATAAAAAATCGCAGACACTTCGGCTCATCCAACAAGCCAGAGATGAAGCACACCGCACCGGTATCACCCGCCATCGCAAAAAACGCAACCAGGGAAGTTTGAAATCTTCTCTAACCAAAATTCCCGGAGTAGGTGAAAAGACAACGGAAAAGTTATTGGCCCATTTTAAGTCCATTAAGAAAGTGAAAGAAGCAAGTGAGGAAGAACTGATATCAGTTGTCGGAAAATCACTGGCTGATAAGGTAAAAAAGAGTTTGGGGATTTGAGAATTTTAGAGTCGTTGACTTTTGAAAGTCAACGATTATCGACTATTTAATTCAATCTAAATAGCCTCTGCTTGTATTTAATTGATATATTTGGATAATAATTTAGAATTATGAGCCCAAATAAACCAATCTTACTTGCTGTCTGCTATTTTCTTATGAATAGCGTTTTTGCTGCCAATCCAAATCCATCAGTAAAGCAATTCATCAATCAAAAAGACTGGAATTTTACTGAGAATAAGGGACAGGTAACTTCATCAGATATTAAATACTATGGTCACCAGGGAGGCGTTTATCTTTATTGCAAACCCGGAACTATCAGTTTTGTGTTTACAAAGACAGAAAATGATGATAAAATCTCTGAGGCGACAGGAACCACAGAAGGTGAATTGAAGGAATCCCCCTTTAAAAAGGGAGCACCTGTCCCGACTTCTTCGGGGGGGGGATTTGATCCTATGAACCAACACCTCTCCAAAACCACCACCAACCGTGCTGACCTGGTTTTATTAAACTCCAACCCCAATGCTCAAATCCTGGCCTCAGACAAGCAGGAATATTACGAAAACTACTACACAACTGGCGATGCAGATCACGGTATTACCGATGTACACACTTTTAAAACAGTTACTTATAAAGATATTTATCCCCATATTGATATGATTCTCCATGCCAAAGAATCGGGCATGAAATATGAATTTATAGTCCACCCCGGCGGCAAAGTGAGCGATATACAAATGCAATGGAATGGATTGCAAAACATGCAAATGACCGAAGATGGAGGTATAAAATATGCTATGGCTTTAGGAGAAATGCAAGAAGGCAAACCGGTGAGTTTTCAGGATGGGAATGTTGTTCAGAGCAGCTTCATTAGCGCAGATGAGATAATCAGTTTTAAAGTTTATGGGTTTGACAAAAGCGAAGATTTAATAATTGACCCGACCCTTGTTTGGAGAACATATTATGGAGGAGGCGGTAATGACTATGGCCTTAGTGTAGCAACCACAGATTTTGGAGACGTATTTATGGTTGGTAACACATACAGTACCACTGCGATTGCATCCAGCGGAAGTTTTGAAAGCCAATTTCAGGGTGCTCTCTTAAATAAATATGTAGGAAAAAACCCTTCGGCATATATAGTTAAATTTAATAAAAATGGCCAAAGGCAATGGGCCAGCTATTTTGGAGGTACCATATTTTCAAACGCAACGAGTGTAACAACAGACAAATTTGGAAATGCGTATATGACAGGGAACACGCAAGACACAACCGGCATTGCTACAAGTGGGGCTTACCAATCTTCATTCAATAATCCCCCTGGTTATAACTATAACTCTTCATTTATCGTAAAATTCAATTCGAATGGCATTCGTAAATGGGCAACTTACCTTGGAAAAATACTCGCGACTTATAGTAATGAAATTGCCTCTGATACGTCAGGAAATATATTTGTTACCGGATACACCGAAGATAGTACAATTGGCACTAAGAATGTCTTCCAGTCTACTCCATTGCACCTTGGCAATGCTGGATTTCTTGCAAGGTTTGATAGCATCGGAAACTTGAAATGGTGCTCCTATATAACAGGGAATAATGGTCCTGACTATTGCACTGGCATATGTACCAATCAGTTTGGCTATATATTTTTAATAGGCTCCACAGGCAGCACATCCGGACTTGCTACAAGTGGCGCCTACCAAACTTTGAATACTTTTAATTTTCCGGATAACAGTGGTCTTCTTATTGCATTCGACCCAAGCGGAAATCGCAGATGGGCGACCTATTACGGGGGAAAGATTTATAATAATCCATCTCAGATAGCGTCAGATAATAATGGTAATGTAGTACTTACAATAAATGCTACCTTTAATGACAGCGAAGCTCTTAAATATTACCATGATACAACTTCTCATGGCAAAAGCGGCACACTTCTTACAAAATTTAACAAGGATGGCAAAATACTGTGGGATACAGCCATTGATGCAATCAGCACAGCGGTTATCTCAGACAAATATGGTAATATATACGTAAGTGGAAGCAACTTAAATGCGCCTAACGATAGCCTTTTTTCAGCAGAAATAGATTCAACGGTAAAACCATTTTATATTGCCCAATTTAATCAGTTGGGTAAAATGAAGAGAGTATCAACCTTTTATGGATCCAATAATACTTCATTGTGGGGTTTAGGATTGGCCGATGATAAATTTGGGGATGTTTATTTAACGGGACAGACGACAAGTCAATCTGAAATGGCTACTAAATGGGCGTATCAAACAACTTACGGTGGCTTTTCTGGCGTATCTAATTTAGGACTTTACGGGGATGCATTTTTAGCAAGGTATAATTTTAATGATTCCATGGATGCGGGTATTGCAAATATTGCAGATCTGTCTGGACGCCTTTGCCCTGACTCCTTTGCTGTTTCTGTTAGTTTGACAAATTATGGTTTAATTAATTTATCCAAATCTTCCATTTCTATTTCAATTAACAACAAATCGCTGGGTTCTTTTCAATGGTCTGGCAAACTTTCGCCAGGGGATAGTTTGCAAAAAATTAAAATTGGCTCTTATTACATTCCCGGAGGATATGATACTATAAAAGTCTGGACCTCAAACCCGAATGGCCTAAAAGACAATATTATCGAAAATGATACATTCACAAAAATTATTTACATGAATCCAACCCCAATCATTAAATTGAGGAAGGATACGCTTGTATGCAAAAACACGATGTTGACCATCGGCACAACCTATTATTACAATGATAATTATACGATGACATCAAATCCTGCCAGCCCCATAACATGGGTTCAGGCTGGAAAAGCTGTTGTATATCCTTCAACCACAACCACGTATTATTTGACAGAAACAGATGGCTTAAGCGCATGTTCAAATACTGATTCTGTCACAATTTACGTCCCAAAATCAACTGTAGAAATTTCATATTCAAATGTCTGCGCAAATGATAGTGTCCCCTTTATAGATACCAGCAGGCAAACAGGTGGTTCTTACTCATGGTCGTTTGGAGATGGGACAAATTCTTCCTTGAAAAATCCCCGTCATCTATATAAGGCAAATGGATCCTACAATATAATTCTGGTCGTTAAAGATTCTATAGGCTGCACGGACACAGCTCAAAAACAAATAACCATCTCAGATTGCGTCTGGCCGGGAGATGCAAATGACGATAAAGTGGTAGATATGAAAGATTTTCTGGCTATTGGAATGGCTTATGGAGATACCGGTTTATCCAGGCCGTCAGCAAGTCTGACATGGACAGGACAGCCTTGTGAGGAATGGAAAGATACGATAGCCGGAGGAATCAATGCCAAGCACTCCGATTGTAATGGGGATAGTATTGTAAATTATGCCGACACAATAGCTATTTCCAAAAACTATAGTTTGACTCACTCCAAATCTGCGCTTCTCAACCAAGGCAGTCCTTCCGACCCTGGATTTGCAATTACACCATTGTCTGATTCCGTATCAATAGGCAAAACCTTCCAGGCTTCTATTAGTATTGGAAGCCAGAAGAATCCGGTGCAAAACCTGTATGGAATGGCATTTACTATTTCGGCTGATCCATCCTTGTTTGAAACTGATAAGTCATCGATAAAGATCATCTCATCATTTTTTGGGACAGATAGCGTTGATCTTATGGATATGAAAATAATCAATAGTTCAAATAGTTCTGTAGACATTGGCCTTACGAGGACGGATCACAAAAATGTTTCCGGATATGGTTCATTTGCGATTTTATCCGTGCCCGTTAAGGCTTCCATTCCAATGAAAAATATTAAAACCGCTTTGTCTATTTCAAACAACACTCAAATCTCTTTTAATGGCAAAAGTATCCCATTGTATTTCAGCAGTGATTCGGTAGTGGTAACACAACACACAAGCGCTATCAATTCTGCTTCTCAATTTCTTTCAGGAATTACTATATACCCCAATCCTTTTTCATCTTCCACATCCGTACAATACACGCTTTTGAAGCCTTCAAAAGTCACGATCGGATTATTTGATATGACTGGCAAGCAAATCGGAATTATCCAGGATCACCACCAGCAAACCGGCAATTACTCGCTGGAT
>JABDBQ010000078.1 GCA_013288555.1 Bacteroidota bacterium
AGGCACTAAATCTGAGTGAAAAACAATTAGATCTGAAAGGCATACATCCCAGCTTTGGTGAAGTGACTTTGAGAAATTTATTGGCCACATGGGTAGCTCACGACCTCGATCATATTCAGCAGATTGTGCGGGTAATGGCTAAACAATATAAAGAAGAAGTAGGACCGTGGGTGGAGTATTTGAAGATTTTGAAGTAGAATTATTTGGGAATTTGAGAATTAGAGAATTTGGGAATGCCTGACGGAAGTAATTCAATAGATTAACGTTACATTATATATTATGCAGCATTCTGCTTTGACAACTTTTAAAAAGTTATCAAAACTCACTTATTCCCTATTGTATCACCATCACTGGGGAGATGGATACGCAGGTCTTCAGTAATCTTTATTCTATAGGTTTTATCTAATATTCTGAAAGTTCCGGTTTGCCATTCCTGATCATTTCTATCCCAAATTATTCGTGCTGGTTTAAAATAATTTTTATTGGATTTATTTTTTCCGTCTGATGATTCAATATAAGTAATATACTGGTTATTAATGGTTACCACCGCTTCGAGAGGGGCTGATTTCGAGTTTAATGAATCATCATCCCAGATCAATGCCATGAAATGCCATAATCCATGCCGGTGTGAATCAGGAACATCTTTGTCCCCATGATTCATTGAACAACTGACAAGCACAACTACTGATACAAATATTATTGTAATGGTTTTTAACATGTTGCCTATCCTTTTACAACTAAATCCATCATCGGTTCAATTGCCCGGTAAGTTAGCTATTTTGGGGTAACTCAAAGAATTCAGATTTGGCAACTTTTGAAAAGTTGTCAAATCTAACCCCCTACCCCATCGGTGCAAAATGTGCTGAAAAATGCCTCAAAAATTTTGGTTCTGATGTGATCTTATAACCTCTTACAGAATCTTTGTTTTTCATCATGTCTGCAAAAACTTCAATCACATATTCAATATGGCTCTGGGTATATACCCGTCGCGGAATGGCAAGCCTTACCAGTTCCATGGTATGTGGGATAAGCTTATGGTTATCATCATATTTCCCAAACATCACAGAACCAATTTCTGCAGCTCGAATGCCTCCTTTGAGATACATTTCACCTGCCAGCGCCTGCCCCGGGTATTGATCTACAGCGATATGCGGATACATGGCTTTGGCATCAATATATACGGCATGTCCACCGATGGGCAACATTAAGGGAACACCCAATGCACTCAACTTTTCCCCAAGATATGTTGTGCTCCTGATCCTGTATTTCAGATATCCGGGATCAAAAACTTCTTTCAAACCTATGGCGATAGCTTCCATGTCACGACCTGAAAGACCGCCATAGGTATTGAATCCTTCCCCAATAATTAATGTGTTTTTACATTCTTCCCATAGTTCCAAATCTTTCACGGCCAGAAAACCACCCATGTTTACAAGCGCATCTTTTTTTGCACTCATGATAGCGCCATCCGTCAGGCGGAACATTTCCTGTGCGATGCCTTCGTAAGAATAATTTTCAAAGCCTTCTTCTCTGTGTTTTATAAAATAAGCGTTCTCAGCTATACGACAACAATCAAGAATATAAAGCACACCAAACTCTTTGCATAATTCACTTACGGCCCTGGCGTTGGACATGCTTACAGGCTGACCTCCCCCACTGTTATTGGTTACAGTTAATATCACCGCTGCCACATTTTTTCCATGCTTTGCGAGCTGCAATTTCAGTTGTTCTATATCCATATTACCTTTGAAGGGATGCAGCAATGAAGGTTCCTTTGATTCAGCAATTGGAATATCAATGGCCTCTGCTCCTGTGACTTCTATATTCGCTCTTGTCGTATCAAAATGGGTATTGCTTATAAATATTTTGCCTTTACCGCCGATGTTTCCGTACAGAATTCTTTCTGCAGCGCGGCCCTGGTGTGTAGGAAGAATATATTCAAAACCGGTTAAATTCTGAATAACATGCTGCATCCGCAGCCAACTTTCTGAACCAGCATAGGCTTCATCTCCTTCCATGATTCCGGCCCACTGGTGTGCACTCATAGCAGACGTGCCGCTATCTGTTAGAAAATCTATAATCACCTGGTCTGACGTGAGCAGAAAAGGATTGTAATGCGCGGTTTTTAAGTAAACTTTCCGCTCTTCTTCCGTACTGATATGAAGGGGTTCAACCGATTTAATCTTAAACGGTTCAATGATCGTTTTAAATTCCATGTAATTTATATTAAATAATAAGACGCTTTAAACGGTTTTATAATAAAATCCGGTTCTTTGACAACCATTTTACTTCATTCACTATTTGTTTATTATAGCTGTCCTTTTGTCTTAACACAAAAGGACCAAAAAGTCAAGGCTGTTGAAAAATTGGCTAAAAGCAGCACGTCATTCGCTAAACAAAACAATGCCGTTTCCACGAGCGATGTTAATTCCAGATTATCCTGCGGCTGTGTTTTGTTTTTAACGCTCATTTTGTTTGCTTTTAACGCCATTTTTCAAAGGCCGGGCATTAACCACGATCTTCAATCCAACAACTGATAACTAAACACCCAGATCAAAAACAATTTTATCAGGCTGTTTCCAATACTCTTCTCCCGGGTCTTTTCGTAGCATCTTTGTGTGGCTTATATACACATAACGGATCACTTGCTACAGGACTTCCGGTGGCTGCAAATGCCCTTGCCCTTGATCCACCACAGATGTACCGGTATTCACATTCACCGCATTTGCCTGTTAAATTTGCAGGATCACGTACCAGCTTGAATTCTTCGCTATTTCTATATATATCAACAATATTGGTTTCCCTGATATTTCCTGCTTTTAAAGGCATAAAACCTGAAGGATACACATCTCCCTGGTGAGAGATAAAGAGAATTCCGTTTCCATCCCGGATGCCATAGCCTTTTTGAAGGAGTAATGGTTGTTTGTGGGTCATTACAGCCTGATTTGCTTTGGCCTTTTCAAGTTCTACCCTGCGCAAATGCGGAGCTTCGGTTGTTTTTACTGCAAAAGATGCTTCTTTGCCTATATTTACCAGCCAGCGCATAACGCCCTCCGCCTTATCCGGTGACAATTCTTTAAGTGCCGTTCCACGCCCAACAGAAATAAGGAAAAATACAGACCAGCGCATGATGCCTTCAATCGTTTTCAATCGCTCATAAATCTGTGGCAGATCATCGATGGTATTTTCGGAAACGAGGGTGTTGAACTGTATTTTAATTCCTGCTTCATGGGCAAGTTTTGCCGCCCGCATCGTATCTTCAAAACATCCTGGTACACCTCTAAAAGCATCATGTGTCTCGGCCGTGGCACCATCCAGACTGAGCGATATTGCCTGAACATTGAGATTTTTTATTTTATCAAATAATTTAGCTGTCAGATTTTTGGTAGCACTTGGTGATAAGGACATACCGATACCCATCTCTTTTGCACGTTCGAGAATATCAAACACAAAAGGATGTTTCAAAGGATCACCACCAGTAAGCACCACATGTGGCATCGGCTCACCAAATCCTTTAAGATCTTCAAGCAGTTGAAATGCTTCTTCTTTATTCATTTCAAGCGGATCATGTTTCAATAAAGCTTCTGCACGGCAATGCTGACATGCCAGGTCGCAGCAACGGGTCAGCTCAACATAAACGAGCATGGGGCGCTCACTAAATATATACTTACTAGCGGGGGACAGTCTGTTTGACATAGTATTACTTAATTTTTGATGCAAATTAAGTCCCATTAGCAGCGTAAAAATATGATATGAATCATGTTTTAAGATGATTTTTGATGGTAAAAAAAGAAGGGAGCAAAATGATTCATATTGCCTTTAACCAGATCACTCCCTGGGTATTTTTACCCTTAAACCCATGACAGCCAGTGTGGTCAATCCGGTAAGTACCAAGAAACCTGCTATCGTAAAAACATACATGTATGTCATGACATGGGTCATCGTATCGCTAAAGCTGGCATTGGGTACCATCTTTTCATAATAAGCTTTGGAAATACCAGCCCCGATTAAAGATAGCCAGAAAATAAGAAGCGGAATATTTGCTACCCAGAAACCCGTATGAACGATCAGCAATTCTTTTTTTGTCCACTGATGAATTTCTGATAAAATATAAAAAAGAGAGGCCATTAATATCATCGTATTAATACCGATGGTTGTGCCCATGGCATGTGCCACAGTGATATGAGTGCCATGGGTATAGTTGTTTATAGCGGGTACTGACATAAGAAGTGCAAGGGCCAGGTTTAAAAAAACCCAAATTTCCGACGCAAACAAAAATTTATAAGCCAGCAGGTTTTTGTGTTTGATCACATCGCTCACTGTTTTTCTCCAGCTTCGTATGATATTCAAAAAGATCACCCATTCGGTCATGCTTATGATATAAGACACTTCCTTAATCCATGGAGCGGAAGGAACCAGGTAAGTATGATGACCCCAGTTGAAAAGAAGATTCACCACGCCCAGGAAAAAAAAGAAGAAACTTTTCTTAGTGTATGCCGTATCCTGGTTGCCGGAAATTCTGCACATAAGGTAAATGCCTGTCCCATACACCATCATATTCCAGGAACCAACCAGCGAACCATTCGATTTCCATTGGATGGTGATATCACGAATAACATTGTTCCTGAACCAGGGAAGCACCCATAGATTGGCTTCGGTATAAGTGATAATAAAAAAGATAACCCCTGTTACCCACATCCAGAGATATACAGGCCATGTACCTTTGATGGCACCTACAGAATGAATGACCTTGATGGCAAAAAGAATCCAGGCACATAGCAATGGTAAGGCCAGTACAGGGGGGGAACTCCCAGTACTCTCTTCCTCCGAATTTGCTGAAAAGAAAGCTGCCAAGTACAACCAGAACCGTTGCAATCCAGAGCCATAAATATATCACAGACAGTTTGATATATGGTTTTTGAATACCTGTGGTATCATCAAGAAAATAAAGCACACTCCCTGCTGCTGCTGATAAGATCCAGAATACTGCCGAAGACACATGCAAGGGTCTCAGATTGCGGAAAGGTAATATTTTGCCAAGCGTATCGGCATTAATAAAAACAAGCGCGGCCAAAACACCGAAAACCACAGCCGATATTAAAAGCAACAGGCTGAATTTTAATAATATAATTGCTATTTTTTTATTCTTTGTCATGGGCGGATGGCATTGGAAATGGTTATGTCACCCCATGGCGTGATACCGGGATTTTTTAAAGGATACTCTCCCGATTTATTTACACAGGCCAGGTATTCGACGAGGTCATCTACTTCGTCTTTTTTAAGTTTAAAATTTGGCATTCTTGAAGTGCCCATGCTTATGAAAGCCGAGGCATATACTTTGCCTTTTAAGCCGATTTCATTGGTGAGATCAGGCCCCATATAGCCTCCAAGTCCGTATAACTGGTGACAGGCAATGCAATTGTATTCCTGCCATAGCAATTTACCGGCCTTTGCTTTCTCATTGGTTAGCAATCCATTACTGTTTTCGGTACCATCTGTATAAACCTTATATGAATACAAAGATGCCGTGACAATAATGGATATAAAAATGACCCGCTTATAATTCATCGCTCCCGATTTCTCAATGCTTTTTCTCAATTGCTCCCTTGCTAAGAAACAGCATTTTTGTGCAATTTTAATTAGTATAGGCGAGTCATTAGCTGATTTAAATCATGTATTAATGAAATTCTATCCATTAAATACAATATCAGGACTTTATCGAAAATAAACTTCTCTGCAAATCCTGGGTTTAATTCATTTGAAATATCTGCTTTTGCCTATAAGTCTGTTTGGGTGTGATGAGAATGATGTTATAAATCCCGGTTGATGCATTAGGGACAGTCACAGCCGTCTTTTCATTTTTCAGATTTAAAGCCGTGTGTGCAACCATCCGGCCAAGCTGGTCATAAATATAAAGGTCGGCATTTTCGTTCTCCAGGAAATCAGGATAAATATAAACTGTACCTGTACTCGGGTTAGGGGCAATATCCAGAGCATCTGCAACAGGCTGATTGTATTGCAGATATAAGCTTTGCAACCCGGTAAAAACTGCATTTTCATAAGATACCAGGTCGGGACGGTCTATAAGAATAGCCTGGCGCATCCGCGCAATCTGTCCTTTCGTAAAAATATCCATGCACCTGTCCTGGGAATAATCCATATAGTCTGCCACAAGCCTGAGGTTGTTTCCACATTGAATTGGGTCATCACACGAGTCGGCTATTTTCCCTTGATATTTTGAATAATAAGCCCCATCACAGGGTGGTGTATCATCTACATCATCATTGCCGTCCGTACATCCATCAAGTCCCGGACCATCCAGCCCCCATGTATGAAGCAGGTTAAAATAATGACCTGTTTCATGCGTAGTAGTGCGACCATAATTATAATTGGCAATACCATATGGGGTATTTCTTCCAAAAAATATATAATCCACAACAATCCCATCTGCGTTTGGATCCGCCAGATTGGATACATCACTTGCCAGGTAGGCATACCCCGCTTCCGTACCGCTACCCATCCCCTTATCAATGGAACTCACGACCCAGATATTCAGGTATCTTTTAGGGTTCCAAACACTCAGGTCTTTGGTAAGCATTTCGCTGTCGCTGATAAGATTGGTATATTGAGATTTT
>JABDBQ010000079.1 GCA_013288555.1 Bacteroidota bacterium
GCTCAATTCACGGAAGGTGATCCGCATATTTTGCAAAGCATCAATGTTTTTCCTGTACGGTTCTGCATAGCGTACCATAATAGGATATTCATCCTCATTGATCTTGTATTTGGTAGGCTGATCCTGGCCGAAGACGGCATTCCTGATCTCTGATGCAATCTGACCGGTACTGATGCCTTCCGTATTGGCTCTTGCCCTATCGATATTGATCACAATTTCAGGTTTCTGGTCTTCCAGGTCACTTTGAAGATCCTCAATACCATATATCTGTAATGAATCCAGGTACTTTTTGGTGCGTTTGGATAGATTTACCAGCGTGGTATAGTCGTCTCCACTTATTTCAATGTTAACAGGTTTACCGGTTGGAGGTCCGTTTGCTTCCTGGTCCACCGTGATGGATGCAGCAGGGATGCCTTTTACAGTTTCCCGAAGTTTATCGAGATACGTCAATGTACTTGGACCATGCCTGAAAGCAAATTCTTTGAAAGCAACCGAAACTTTTCCTTTATTGGATTGTGGTGTTGATGTCCGGTCGTTCTGGTCGCCAGCGCCTACGGCTACATTGCTGATCACAGATTCTACATCCGGGTTATCTTTACCAATAACGGCATACATTTTTTGCTCCACTACTTTGGTTATTGAATCCGTTACGTTTACATCTGTACCGATAGGCATTTTGATATAGGCATAAATAAAGTTGGGATCTCCTTTTGGGAAGAAGCCTACTTTGGGTGTGCGAACAGACATTAAAACAATCATCACCACGAACAGGCCTAAAACAATTAAAATGGATAATACCGGGTGCCATCCTTTTAGTACCCATCTGAGTACGCGCCCATAGCCTCTGATAAAAGCAGGCCAGGTCTTTGTCTGGAACCGATGTATGACATTTGTTAAAACATATCTGTTAAGTGTAATGAATGCTGCCAATGTTAACACCAGGTTGCCCAGAAAGAAATTTTTGAAGAGATAAGAAAGGAGTACGATCACGCCCATAGCAATCATGGCCCTGATATAGCCCCGGTTTTTGTTTTTAACCTGGCCAATCACCATACCTTCGCCATGTTCTTTGGTCATAAATGAAACCGCAAATACAGGGTTGATGATAAATGCAACGATTAATGATGCAATAAGTGTGATGATCAATGTCACTGGCAGGTAAAACATGAACTTTCCGATAATTCCGGGCCAGAAAGCAAGTGGGAGGAAAGGAGCGAGTGTAGTGAGTGTCCCTGCAAAAACCGGTATAAATATTTCTCCCGCAGCATTTTTTGCCGATTGTTTCAAGGATAGGGTAGTGGTATGATATATCCTGTGTGTGTTTTCAATAACAACAATTGCATCATCCACAACGATCCCCAAAGCCAAAAGAAACGAGAACAAAACGATCATATTGAGCGTAAAACCAATGGCAGGCATCAGGCTGAATGCCAGGAACATACTTAAAGGCACAGACAAACCCACAAAAAGTGCATTGGTTGTACCCATAAAGAACATCAATATAAGGGTGACCAGGATAAAGCCTATAATTATGGTATTGATAAGGTCACTAAGGGTATTTCTTGTCTGGGAACTCTGATCACCGGTAAGCACAACATCCAATCCTTTTGGCAATTGTGTTTTTTGCATATTGGCAACAATACTCCGCACTGAATCTGAAGCAGCAATCAGGTTGGCTCCTGAGCGTTTGATAATGTTTAAAGTAATAACAGGTTTATTGGCCAGGGTTGCAAAACTTTCCCTGTCTTTATAGCCTTCTTTTACTTCGGCAACATCTTTAATATAAACAGGTGTCCCTGAAGGTGATTTGACGATGACATTACCGATCTGCGCAGGATCTGTGAACTGGCCGTCAATACGAATGGTCCTGCTCATATCTCCAACCCTTATATTTCCACCTGAAGCCGTAATATTCTCATTTCGGATAGCCCCCATTATATCATTAAGAGTTACCCTGTTCACCTGGGCTTTGTACATATCAACGTTTACCTGAATTTCTTTGTCTAAAGCGCCGACTATATCTACCCTTGTTATCTGTGGAAGCGCTTCAATCCTGTCCCTGATATCGTCGGCCATTTTTTTGAGTTTGTCCATCTCAAAATCACCGGAAATATTTACAAACAACACCGGGATATCAGAAAATTCAAAGTCACCCACCGCAGGGGTTTGTGGCAAGTCTTTGGGCAGGTCTGCCTGCGCTTTATCTACCGCGTCCTTTATTCTTTGTTTGGCCTCTGGAACCTTCACATCCGTATTAAACTCAATGGTAATCAGAGAGAAATCCTGCATCGAACTGGATGTGATCTTCTTAACGCCTGATACCGCTTTTATTTGTTTTTCAAGGGGCCTGGTTACCAGGTTTTCCATTTCAGAAGGCGAAGTTCCAGGGTAGGCAGTTGAACAAAAAATAGTAGGTATGACGATATCAGGGAATTTCTCTTTTTGAAGGTTGTTATAAGAAACAAGCCCAAAAAGGGTAATGATAATCGTTACTATATAGATGCTGGTACGGTTGTTTATCGCCCAACTCGATGGTCTGAATTCTTTCATGATTCTTTAATTAAATAATAATGCCAATTATTAATTCAGGCTTATAAACTCACAGGTTGTCCATCCACTACATTTTGGTATCCGGAACTGATGATCTTATCGCCGTCACTGATGCCGCCAAGGACTTCCGTGATGCCTTCATAGGTTTGCCCGGCCGTAATTTTTTTCTTTTTTGCAATGTTCTGGCCGCCCTGATTTTCAATGACATAGACAAATTGCCCGTTTTCATCGTTTTGAATCACATTTACGGGCACCTCTCTCGCATGGGCGTTTGTATAATCATTGATTTTCAATATGGCTATCATATTTGGGTGCAAATTGTCTGTGCTGCCACCTGGTGCGGCTTCAATGGTAAATGTCCTGCTTGAAGAATTAATCACCTTGGCAGCAGTACGTACAGTGCTTTCTATGTTTAGGCGATTAATATCAGGATAGCTTATAAGGATTTTGTCTCCGGCGTTTACTTTTGAAGCATAGTTTTCAGAAATGTCGGCTACAACTTTAGCTTTGGTATAATCAACCACTCTCACCCCACCTGTTCCGGGGGTAGGCACTTCGCCTGACCTTAGGGTTACATCATCAACAGTTCCGTTAATAGGTGAGCGCAATGTGTAAAGGCTTAATTGCTCCTGAAGTGATGACAGGTTTTTCTGAGCTGCCTCCATATTGTTCTTGGCAGTGAGGTATTGAATTTCAGAACCAATTTTCTGGTCCCACAATGCTTTTTGTTTTTTATAGATAGTTGTAGCAAGATCCATGGAATTTTTGACCTGCTCGATATTTTGTTGCAGGGCTCCGGATTCCTGGGTAGCCAAAACCTGACCCTTCGTCACTTTTTGACCTCTAATGACATTCAGGCTAACAAGAGAGGCACCCGGGATTTTCGGGGTCAGCCATAAGTTATCATCAGAGTCTACCTTGCCTTGGACTACGAGATAATGTTTGAATACCGTGTCTTTGGTTTGGATAATTGAAACCGTGTTTTTAGCAACTGAGGTAGCATCCGGTGCTATTTTCAATTCCCTTTCCAGATCTGTGATTTTCTGCTGGGTAACTGCCAGGTCCTTTTTTAACTTTTCCAGTTCTGCTTTTTTGGCTTCTGTACTGTCTTTTGGTTTGCAGGCCGCCACTAAAGTGATGATCAGAATAGAGGCAATGAAACGATTTATCATATTAAAATTAAATTTTTTATTCATAATGTATTTTGGACAGGAGGTTTCTGTTAATATAAAATTCCTTTAGCTTTTTGAAGATCAACATGGGCAATTCCCAGGTTGTATAACGCATTATAATAATTGTTTTGTGCCTGGATCAGGGCTGATTCTGCATCTGTTACCTCAAGGTTTGTACCTACACCATCTTCATATTTTATTTTGGTAACCTTCGCTACATCTTCTGCAAGTGCCAGGTTTGCTTTTTGAGATTGCAATATCTTATAACTGCTTTCGTAGCTGATACTGGCCTGTTTTACCTGCAAATCTACTGTGTTTTCAAAGTTATTGACATCGTTTTGGTTCTGTAACAGCGCCATATTTGCCTGTTTTATAGATGCATCTTTCTGGAAACCATCGAAGATGGGCACACTCAATCTAAGCCCTATCAGGCCTGTCGGATACCAATGTCCTCTTGCATCAAAAACATCAAACTGATCCCTTAATGCAGCAGTACTAAGACTTCCGAAAGCGGATAGTTTGGGTAAGTAACCTGATTTGTTTAATCTTACATTAATCATATCCAGATCCCGGTTTGTTTTCAAAATAGCATACTCTATTCGTTTGTCATATTCTGCGGTTTCAATTACAGGTGCCTGAAATTCGCTTGGGATATTTCCGAGTAAAGTCAATGAAGCATTTACGGGCATGCCCATCTGGAATTTCAGCAGGTAGTAGTTAAGATCTACAACACTTCTGAGATTTTGACGCTGAGACTGCAGATTGCTGAGTGTCACAGTAATCCGATCAACATCCAGTTTTTCTACAAAACCCTGGGCGTACATGGCTTTGGTATCATCAAGTGATTTTTGTAACAACCCGATGCTGGAATCAAGTGCCGCAAGATTCGTTTCGTTTATTTTTACACCATAAAATGCTTTTGTAACATTGGCTACCAGGTCAATTTCATTTGATTTTTCTACCTTTCTCGATAAAGATGCATAAGTTTTAGCACCCTGGAGGCCAACAAGGAATGTACCATCAAATATCATTTGATTTGCATTAATACCCAATGTAGTCTGATAATGCTTTTGAAAAGAAACAGCTGCATCAGGGGCTGGATGGCCTGTTAAAGCCGAAATAATGCTGCCTGGGAAAATTATAACTGGTGAAGCAACATAATCGTCAAACTCACCGGAGCCTGTTACTTGTGGCAACCCGGTTCCTAAAGTTCCGCGAATTCTTTGATCAGCTATTTGTTCATCTATTCTCGAATTAAGAACAGTTGATTGGTGCCGCAATGCATAATCAATGGCTTCCTTTAAAGAAAATGTATATTGATCACCACTGGGGGTAGATTGCTGGACCTGTGCAAAAGACGATGTTGATAAGGCCAGAAACAAGACCAATATATATCTGAAAAAACCTGATAATTTAAATAAGATATTGTTTTTCATTAAGTTTTACATTTTTCAGGAGGGAGTTGTAGCTGAATCGGCGGCAAAATTATGGAAACGATTGGCAACAATGCGGTCTTATCCTGAATTTTATAAGTTATATTTTTATTTAAAAGCTATTCTGTGAATAATTTATGGCAATTTTAAGTGCTGTATTCATTGTGTAAGGATTCCGGATATTCATCGTGTCATTTTCTTTGACGGATGAGGGGCGACGATATTGTAATGTTTTTATTAATTTAATTTCAGGTTCGATAATATTCTTCATTTGTTCCATTATAACCTATCGTAGTTTTATATGGCGACATTGCAAAATTACTTTCCATATATGTTATCGACCGATTGCAGGAACGGCATTGTAAGGGGCTGAATGCGCCATATTATTTTTTTCATTTAAGACCTTCAATAAGTAATGTATATGCAAAAACCGACGCCACTAACCCTGACATATTTAATATTATCCGGATTTTATTGAATTGTTTCCATTGCTCGGCTTTCTTTAAAGCCCGGTGATCAGTTAATTTTTCCGTATTCACAAGTTTTAAAATCGTCGGAATAAAATAACTGAATGTGCCAATTCTTTCTGCAAGAATTAAAATACAGGCTGAAAGCCACCAGGTGTGTAACACTCCCGTTGATCTTAAAGCGAAATAAAGGTTTACAAATGTGAGCAGGGTGAGGGGAATGGTGGTTACCATTCCCCAGAATTTCCGCCCTACATCCGTTTTTTCTATGGCCATTCTATCAATGCCCCAGGAACCGAACCACATGGGCATTACGATCCGGTATTCATATACTCCGGCACCGAAAGCCATTGCCAGGTTTATTACAAAGAGGCCAGAAATGATTTCATTGAAATGGATCGTCATTGATTTATCAATTAAAAATGCTTGATTTCACCATCACCATATTGTTTCACCGATTTTAATACGGCATCGCCGAAATAATGGACATAGCCTTCACCCATATGGGTAATACTGATTGTTTTGTCGGCATACAACTCGATGTTTCCTTGGGCCATATTATTGATGGTGAGGTCCTCAGCAATAAGTTCTTTCGATGAAAAATTACCCTGGCTCTGGTTTTTAATTGTAATGCTGCCACATTTTCCCTTCAATTTCACATCACCTTCACACTGGCTAAGTAGTTTTATAGCAGGTGCATCAATATTCAGAGACGTATTTCCTTCACTCTGTATCTTAATA
>JABDBQ010000080.1 GCA_013288555.1 Bacteroidota bacterium
AGTGGCAGTTTTATGGTTTAGTCTGCCGGCTACAGCTCAACATTCAAAGGTAACATCTGCCTGGAGCTACCTGCAGACCAAAGATAAAGCAAGAGATGCCATAAATATGGCTACCCAAAATGATGATACAAAGGGTGAAGCAAAAACATGGTTTTACAGGGGAGAAGCTTATGACGGATTGTATGCTTCAAATATTAAGGCCCTGAAAGAAAAAACCCGCTCAAATGATCCTGCTGCTTTAAAAGCTTACAACGATTATATATCATCTAACACGGATCTGAAAGAAGCGGCTGCATCCTACAGAAAAACAATTGAACTTGATGCAAAAAAAGAATTTAATCCTGATGCGTTTACCGCTCTTAATAATGATGCATTAACATTATATAATGACGCTTATACATCATATAATAACAAAAATTATGCAGAAGCCCTCGATAAATTCAAGGATTTTCAGGCTTCATATAAGTCACTTGGAGATAAGAAAACAACCATTGACAAAGCTTTTTCCAGTGTAAAACCACCGATTGATATCAGGGAAATCAAACTCTACATGGCAGGATGTGCTTTACAACTTAAAGATCGTGAGCAGGCAAAACAATTGCTTGAAGAACTGGCAGATTCCAAATTTCCGAATCCTGCAGTATATCTCAACCTTACAAAAATGTATTTGAGAGATAATGATACAGTAAAAGCCGTTGCAGCCCTTAATAAAGGTCTAGATGCGTTGCCTGATAGTATGAAAAGTACCGTCCTTGTAGAAAAACTGAATATTTATCTCGCTGAGGGTAAGTCGACTGAAGCAATAGGCGTTGCTGAAACGGCCATAAAAAATGATCCTAAAAATGTAAGTCTATACGTGGCGCTTGCCAATTTATACGCCCACCAGAAAAATTATGATAAAGCTTCAGAAATTTTTAAAAAGGCTGCAGGAATGGATGCCAACAATTTTGCTTTATCCAGCAGTATGGGTTTGCTCAAATATAACATGGGGGTTGATAAATTCAATCAATCTATTGATGCCAAGGCGCCGGCAGACCAGGATAAATATCTTGCCCAGGCTAAAGATATCTGGAAAGATGGCGTTAAAGATCTCGAGCATGCTATAACATTAAAAAGAACTCCGGCCGATCAACAGAATTTAAAGGATGCGTTTGATGCGTTATCTAAAATGTATTACCATTTGGATGATCCGACAAACGGAAAAAAATACAATGATCTTTATAAGGCAGAATAGGGAAGTCTAAAGATTATTAAGGCCTGGAGCATTATTTCAGGCTTTTTTTGAAATACACTATTTAACATAATGTAAATTATGTAACAAAAAAATGGATTCGTTTCTAATGTTAGTTTTCGCTTAAAAACCCGAAAAATGAATATTGAAAATGTTATAAATTGTTTCAACAAATTTGTTTGAACATTAATCTTTGGTGGACTGTTTCTTGTTAAATTGCAAACCATAAATAACCAAAATAATGAAATACAAAAATCTCGGAAACACCGGATTGCTCGTATCTGAACTTTGCCTCGGAACCATGACTTTCGGCGGCAAAGGATACTGGACAAATATCGGAGCCCTCGAACAGGATATTGTAAACCAGATTATCAAACGTTCTATTGATGCTGGAATTAATTTTATAGATACCGCAAATGTCTATTCCGAAGGGTTATCCGAATCAATGACCGGCAAAGCCATTAAAGATCTCGGTCTCAAACGCGAAGACCTGGTGATTGCGACCAAAGTACGCGGACGCATGGATCCGGGACCCAATGGCAGCGGATTAACGAGAAAACATATCCTGGCCCAGGTTGAAGACAGTCTCAAAAGACTCCAGATTGAATATATTGATCTTTACCAGATCCATGGCGTTGACCCTCTTACGCCGCTCGAAGAAACATTGAGTGCATTAGATTCATTAGTTCAAAGCGGTAAAGTAAGATATATAGGAGTGAGCAACCACCCTGCCTGGAAAATCATGAAAGCCAATGGCATCTCTGAAAATAAAGGATTAGCACGTTTTCAATCACTTCAGGCTTATTATACCATTGCCGGCAGGGATCTTGAAAGAGAAATTGTACCACTGCTACACGATCAGAAAATGGGATTAATGGTATGGAGTCCTTTGGCGGGAGGTTTCCTGAGTGGCAAGTATCGAAGAGATGGAAATGAAGACGGCAATGGAAGACGCGTCAATTTCGACTTCCCTCCTGTTGATAAAGAACGTGCTTTTGATGTAATTGATGCAATTGACCCCATTGCGAAATCAAAAAATGTATCCATTGCGCAAGTTGCTTTGGCATGGTTGCTTCATCAAAAAGTTGTTACGTCTGTGATTATTGGCGCAAAAAAAATAGAACAACTTGAAGACAATCTTAAATCCATTGATGTGCAACTGACGACGGATGAATTGGTGAAACTTAATGAAGTAAGCGTTTTGCCGGCAGAATATCCAGGTTGGATGATAGAACGTCAGGGAGCAGACCGGGTTGCGGGTTAAAGAATTTACAATTTTCAACCTCCTGCTTTTTTCGTTACCTTTGCACCTTACAAAGCCAGCATGATTTTTGGAGAAGGGATTGAAAAAAGCTATGGGAACCTGCAAGTTCTTAAGGGAGTTGACTTTGAGGTCAAAAAAGGAGAAATAGTCGCTATAGTTGGTCCAAGTGGTGCGGGTAAAAGTACCCTCCTTCATATCATCGGGACCCTCGATAATCCGGATAAAGGATCTGTTAGTCTGGAAGGTATCAATCCGGCTAAACTTGGTTCCAAATCTCTTGCAGATTTTCGTAATAAGCATATCGGTTTTATTTTCCAGTTCCATCATTTGCTACCTGAATTTACAGCTATCGAAAACGTTTGCATTCCAGGCTATATAAATGGCAAATCAAAATCTGCGATTCAACCGATTGCCAAAGAGCTTCTCATTGAACTGGGATTGGGCGATCGTCTCAATCACAAACCTTCTGAATTGTCAGGTGGTGAACAACAACGGGTTGCGGTAGCCAGGGCATTGATAAACAAACCATCCGTAATACTTGCCGATGAACCATCAGGTAACCTTGACACCATCAATGCACGGGAACTACACAAACTGTTCTTCCAGCTTAGGGACCGTTTTCAACAGACATTTATTATCGTAACGCATAATGATGAACTGGCTGAGATGGCCAACAGAAAACTGGTAATGCGAGACGGCAAAATTGTGGAAGGTGTTGTTTCAAAAAGTGAGGCTCTTATATGAAAGCCCTTGCTATTATTCCGGCTCGTTATCAATCCACTCGTTTCCATGGGAAACCTTTGGCAATGCTTGGAGATAAGCCCATGCTAAGGCATGTATATGAAAACGTTACAAATAGTGGACTATTTGAAAAAGTAGTAATCGCATCTGATGATGAACGGATTTTAGAAGCTGCAAGAAGCTGGAATGCAGAAGCCATTTTTACAGCCAACCACCACCCTTCCGGTACAGACCGTTGCGCCGAAGCCGCTGAAAAAATTGATGGGAATTTTGACATCATCGTCAATATCCAGGGCGATGAGCCGTTCATCAGCAGAGAACCGCTTGAAATATTATTACAGATATTTGAAAATGAACCCAATGCCGGCATTGCCACACTGGTTCACAAAATAAATGATCCTTCAGAAATAGATGATTCCAATACAGCAAAAGTCGTGTTGGGAACCCAATCACAAGTCACAAATCACAAATCACAAATCCACAAAGCCCTCTATTTCAGCCGCTCCCCTATCCCGTTCATTCGTTCGGTAGAAAAAAGCGACTGGATAAATTATCATATTTTCTGGAAACATATCGGTTTGTACGCCTTTAAGCCTCAAATACTTGGAGAAGTTGTGAAATTACCTGTCGGACTGCTTGAAAAAGCAGAAAGCCTGGAGCAATTAAGATGGCTTGAAAACGGGTATCACATTTACGTTGCGGAAACTAAATACAAAATGCTTTCGGTTGATACACCGGCTGATCTGGAGAAGGCAGAAAAATTTTTAAAAAAGAATAATGATTAATAGATATTTGTCTAATTTTAAACCCCGTTATGTCAGCAACTAAATACATCTTTGTAACAGGCGGGGTTAGTTCCTCCCTGGGTAAGGGAATCCTCTCAGCATCACTGGCTAAGCTATTGCAATCGAGGGGTTATTCTGTCACCATCCAGAAATTTGATCCGTATATAAACGTTGATCCTGGAACTCTAAATCCTTACGAACACGGCGAATGTTATGTTACCGACGATGGTGCGGAAACCGATCTTGACCTGGGACACTACGAAAGGTTTTTGAACATTGCTACTTCGCAGGCAAATAATGTTACCACAGGCCAGGTTTACCAGGCCGTCATTCAAAAAGAACGCCGCGGTGATTATCTTGGGAAAACGGTTCAGGTTATTCCTCATATTACCGATGAGATTAATATGAGATTTCAAAAATTGTCGAAAACAAATATGTTCGACATTATTATTACAGAAATCGGTGGTACTGTTGGTGATATTGAATCTCTTCCATACATCGAAGCGCTCAGGCAATTAAAATATGAAAAAGGCAGTACCAATTGCCTTGTTATTCACCTCACATATATCCCTTTCCTGAAAGGTGCCGGTGAGTTGAAAACCAAACCAACCCAACACTCTGTAAAAACCTTGCTTGAAACAGGGGTTCAACCAGAAATACTGGTTTGCAGAACTGAATACCCGATCAGCAAAGAGATGAAGAAGAAACTGGCGTTGTTTTGCAACGTAAAAGTAGATTCGGTTATTGAAGCGATTGATGTAAGCAGCATATATGAGGTACCCATTCATATCATGGGTGAAAATCTTGATAAAGTTGTCCTTTCCAAACTAAAACTTCCTGCACGCCATGAACCGGACATGGAAAGCTGGAAAGAATTTTTATATAAACTTAAGAATTACAGCCATACGGTAGAAATAGGCCTTGTGGGTAAATATACGGAATTACCTGATGCCTATAAATCAATCAATGAGTCATTTATACACGCAGGAACTAAAAATGACTGCAAAGTAAATGTGACATATATTCCTTCAGAAAGCATCACCGATGATAATGTAAAAGAAAAACTGAAAGGCCTAGATGGCGTTTTAGTTGCCCCGGGATTCGGAGAACGCGGCATTGAAGGAAAGATCACCGCGATTAAATACGTCAGGGAAAATAATATTCCATTCTTTGGGATCTGCCTCGGTATGCAATGTGCCGTGATAGAATGGGCTCGCAATGTACTGGGATTAAACAACGCCCATACCACTGAAATTGACCAGAAAACACAAAATCCGGTCATTGACTTGATGGAACACCAGAAAGACATTTCAACCAAAGGTGGTACCATGAGGCTTGGCGCATACCCGTGCGAACTGCAGAAAAAGAGTCTGGCTTTTGAGATCTATGGACAGAATGTGATCATGGAAAGGCATCGCCACAGGTATGAATTCAACAACAGGTATAAGGACGAATACGAAAAATCCGGCATGACACCTTCAGGGATCAACCCGGTAAGCAAACTGGTGGAGATCGTGGAGGTAAAAAGCCATCCTTATTTTATTGGCGTTCAGTTCCACCCGGAGTTGAAAAGTACCGTTGATGTACCACATCCTTTATTTGTAAAGTTTGTAGAAGCCGCTTTGAAACATAAGAACCCAAAGGCTGCGAAGGCAATGAAGGTGGAAGTTGAGGCATAGACTTTGTAAGATCATGTTTTTGTTTGCTACGCTTTTCAACCCCTTCAGGGTTGGAGCTATATCGTGTGTTTCTTTCCATGGGTTGTGCACCCATGGTTATTATAGTTGAAGCCCTTCAGGCTTCCAAAGTAGTTGACTCAGATTATCACTTAATTATCAGATTATCAACCCTGAATGGGTTGAATGTAAATAACCGTGGGTACAACCCACGGAAGAAATACAAGAATATAATACAACCCCGAAGGGGTTGAACAATTAGCGAATGCAAAAATTCTGATTTCCCTAAAACGCCAAAATCGTCTTTTCGATAATATCGCAACATTCCTCTATCTGGGATTTGGTTATAAGCAAAGGCGGCGCAAAACGAATGGTATTTCCATGGGTATCTTTGGCGAGTAACCCATTTTTCATCAGGGCAATACAAAGCTC
>JABDBQ010000081.1 GCA_013288555.1 Bacteroidota bacterium
AACCTTAAAATATTCCCGAATCCCTTCCAGGATCAAACGGAAATCCATTATATATTGTCCAATCCAAGCCAGGTTGAAATATCTGTTTGCGATATGCTGGGTAAGAATATTGCCGTCATTGACAATAAGATGCATGAAGCGGGAGAATATGTGGCTATTCTGGATGGAAAAACAAATCATCTTACGCCGGGTATATACCTGGTAAAAGTAATGATCAACGGTAGTATGGAAACACAAAAGATTGTAAGGGTTAAAGATTAAGTGCCTTTTATCCTTCTCCTTCAGAATACAGCCATGTGCTTAACCCTGAAAGGGTGAAATATAGCAGCACGGGGTGCAGCCCTGTGCATATTGCGACAAGAAGACAAAGCCCTGAAGGGCGAAATTAAAATGCTAATTACACCCTTTCAGGGCTAATTTTGGATATGTGTCCTTTCGAAGGGCTACACCCTTCGCTGATGTATGCCGCCCATTCAGGGCTAAAGATTTTAACTCCCTAATACTGCTGACCAACCCACAATGAAAATACCGCCGGATGCCCCCTGAGCTCCGGCATCGGTTTGGATTGCCAGTCTTTGATGCTCGCCGAACGGATAAATTCCGAAGGCAAGGTAATATCCATGGCTACAGACAACAATGTGGTGGGTTTGCAGGAGGCTAATATATCCTTATACAGCGATTCATTCCTGAAAGGCGTTTCGATAAAAATCTGGGTATATCCTGTTTTAATCGTATCCGCTTCAAGTTCTTTCAGCCTTTTCACGCGGTCACCCGGATTGACGGGCAGATAGCCGTGAAAACTGAAGGCCTGTCCGTTGAATCCCGAAGCGATCAATCCCAATAAAATGGAAGATGGCCCCACCAATGGCTTTATGATAAAACCCTTCCGATGTGCCTGCCCAACAATTTCCGCGCCCGGATCTGCAATGCCCGGACAACCCGCCTCTGACAATATGCCGCACTCAGTGCCTTTTATGGTTTCCAGTATCAGGGATTTCTCAACATTGGTAGTATGCTTATCAAGTACATGAAAAACAATCCCTTCAAAGGGAGGCAATACATTGCATAATTTCAAAAACCTGCGTGCATTCTTTTCATCTTCTACGATAAGATGTTTTAGTTTCTGCACCACTTCTACTACCCCTTGCGGGATGGATGAAGCAAGATACGTCTCGCCGAGAAGATTGGGAATAAGATATATGGTTCCGGGATTTGTCAATTTAAGATGCGTATTTTATGGGTGGGAAACGTTTCAAAATTAGGCAGATTTTATGAGAAGTCTTATTCCCTTCTGTCTCCTTCTGTTTCTCTTTCTGTAACTTGTCTGTTTACAATGGTGTACATTTTCGTAGTTTTTCTTGTGATTTTACAGTTTATCCACTGATATTTATATGGTTAAGTGTAACGTTTGGGTGTGCATTTGAACCGTTTTGCGTACACTTTTCAAATTGTGAATCTATATTACATTGATTTACAGCGCTTAAAGTGAACGTGCAGTTGTAAGCATTTATTTTGTCTTTACCGGACAGGATGAATGGAACATTTTGCTTTGCAGACATTGGGGTTGATTAGTTGGTTTATGACATAAAAATTGTCATATTGACAAAAATCGTGCCAAAATATAAGGGAGTGGGTGAAGCGCGAAAAATGGGGTATTGTAGCCGCAAAGTTGTCAACTTTCCAAAAGTTGCCAACTTTTAAGTTTCCGGAGCAGAAACTGTAGCAGCACACATTCGCGACGCAAGCAGAGTGAAAGACCGATGATTAGCGCCTGAATTTTGATTGTCAGAACTCCCTGTTCAAATTACAGGAAATCCCAAACCCAATAGTAAGGTCCTGATAAATACTGCCATAATCTCTGCTTATGTCGGCGCCAAACAATTTACTTGAATATCCTATGGATAAGTTCAGCTTCACTTGCTCCAGACCTGCGGAAATCATGATAGCAGGTTCTAAAAACAAGGCACTGCCTCCAATTTCATCCGAATATTCAGGTGGTGAATACGTATTTCCAATAGGAACGCACTGGAAATTTGCTTCTGGCGTTAAGTAACTGAGCCTTAATCCCAATCCGAACTCAAAATTTTTCTTCACAAGGCCAATGTCACATTGGCCAAAACCATGCATGAAATTACCGCTGATGTTATCCATTGCAAAACCGAATAATGAATTTGCACTGGGGTCAAGAACGACATTGTGAGAATTTGCATTTCCATAACCAAATCCCCCGAGTACTTCAAACCTGCCATTCTGATCAAATTTTTCAAAATATCCTGCCCCAATATCTCCCAGGAAATTATTGATGGTGGAATAGTAAGTGGTAACATCCAGAGTAGCTGTTCCTGTCCTGCCATTTGCACCCGTTAAACTGGTCAGCAGCACACAGTGACTGTCTACAGCATAGGAAGCCTGGATTCCAAACTCATTTGAATAGGCAAAGAGATTCCCCTTGAACTCGTCCTTATTCCCCGCCAGCGGCATATTCAAAGGTGGAGGCACGTACAGGCTTGGCGTACAGGAAAAGCAAAAACACGTAACCAGAAACAGCAGGGCCAATTTTCCATATTTCATCGTTTTGTGGTTTTGTTTTATCAAAGCTAATGATAATTAACAAATTTCCAAATTCTGTGGTTGACCTGGAAAAGAAGGAAATGGGTCAATGTTAATAAGATGAAAAATAATTATTAATGCCGTCATGGCGGGCAGCTTGAGCTTGCCTCAGCGTGACCTGCCATCCCGTGATAAAAAGCCGTACACGATAGTAGCTTATTTACCAAATATTAACAAGAATTGTGTGGGTAGTTGTTGGTAGGTTGTTGTTAGTAAGGCGGATTACAAATCCTTTTACTCAATACCGCTCGCGCCAAGTCTTTAGCGTAGCGATGACTTGGTGCGGACAGAATCCATCAGTCTTCAGACTGGAATCAATAAAGTTTACCATAAATAATCAATTTCCATAATGCTTTCCAGACCTGCATAATTTGAAGCAGAACTGTATAACCAATGTTCAGGCATTGCGACAAATCCCGCTCTTACAGGATTCATATGGATATATTCCAATTTTTGTTTTATTACTTCAAAGCTATATAGGGCAATCGGATGGTTCTCGTTTTTCCAGAGTTGGAATTCTTTGTTGGCAGGATTGTCTTTACCTGCAAGGCCAAAAATCGAAAGCATCCACTCTCGTCTGCTTTCAATGTTGTTGTAATCCTGCAAATATTTTTTTATTTCCACGCTGGTGAATTTCTTAAAATCCCTGATGATATTCGAAATGTCTTTGCCATCCTTGGCAGATGTAATAAGATGCAAATGGTTTGGCATCCCCGAATAAGTCGGGACAGGCAAACATAGCCGTGCAGCAGCAGGCCTTTTTCTTTTCGACAGAACTGGAGGCTTTCCGTTATGATATTTCGATAAACAGGTCTGGTGAAAATATCAATCCAGCCAATGGTTGTGCATGTAAGGAAATTTAGCCCATGCTGGTCCGTTATTTTATAACGCTCACTCATATTGCAGCTAATATAGTGCTTTAATACAATCTGGCAATACTTGAGTCTAAAGACTCTACTATTCTATGCGCACCGGGTCATCGCTTTGCTAAAGACCCGGCGCGAGCAACTTATTGAGATATGATTAGCTATAAAAGCATCTTTCAATCTTTCAAAAGAAAAAACTCACATGCCCCCTTAAACATCTTGGCGTGCCGGGTGTGTAGTCGATCTGGGTCACCGGAACTTCTTCGCCTTTTAGGCGGCTTTCGGTATCAAACTCTGCTTCTTTCCAATAGACATTAAAAATGTTTTCAACGGCTATGCCAACTTCCCATTGTTTGCGGGTATAGTTGAGCGAGGCGTCCATTAAAAAATAACCTGTTGCGGTGCGGCTCCAGGCTTCGTTAGCGGGTCTGTCGCTCAGGTAACGGCTTCTCAGGCTGCCATTGATGCCAGATGCTGCTTTGTAGGTAATCCCGGCAATACTTGTCAAAATCGGGGCAAGCGGAATATAAACACTATCCGATGGCACGTTCAGTCGCCTGCCATAACTGTAGTTGATATCCGCATCAAAAAATAAATGCGTGTAAAACTCATATCTTATTGAAAGATCAGCCCCGCGGCGCACGGTAGCGCCAATTGGGCTTACCGTTCCATCGTCGCCATTATATACCAATTCGTTTTGCATATAGAGCGTCCATAAAGCAAAGTTAATGATCATCTTAGGTATCGGCTTAAAAATAGTTCCCAGATCTGCGCCTATGGCTCTCGGTACAGTATTGTCATTAATATTATCTACATGGTTGATAATGATGACTCTTGCATCGTTTGAATGAAAACCATAGCCTGTTTTAAGATAAAGCTGGAACTGGGGGGCAACGTCATAAATTAAATTCAGCTTGGGACTCACCAAAGCTTTGGTCACATCACCTGAAGAATCGGGATGGGTATTATTGGCAAAATTGAAATTAAAAAAATCAAATCGCAGTCCCGGGTTTATTCTGAATTTGGGAGTGATATATAAATTCTCATCGATATAACTAAAAGCGTTCAGCTGGTTCAGTTTGCCATCGACAAAAGTATCGAGTGCCACACGTTTTTCATCGTGGATCAGCGAGACATGAGAATTGTCATACCGGAAACCGGCTGAAAAGCTTGTAAACGACTTTAAACCAAACAGTTTGCTATTGATATCATAGCTGGTTTTATAACCAAAAACATTGCGCTGGTCACGCTGATTTATTTCATCCCCATGTACGGTATCCACCAGGAAAAAAGTAAAATCAGAATAAAGATTAAAATCATAATGCACAAAATAAAACTGGTTCTGGATATGATGGTCTGCATCATAATTATGATCAAAAATGAGGTTGATATTTTCGCGGTTGGTCTGCCCGCCTTCACTGGGGTCCATACTTCCAAAAGGCCCGATAATACCTTCAGCCACAGCACGTGTAGGTATCTGTCCTGAGGCATTCCATTTGCTTGTAAACATGGATGCTGAAAAAGTCATGGTTGTTTTATCGGTCAGCTGACCGTAGTATTTGATGAGCCCGTTCCATTTGGAAAAGTCTTCCGGGTTTGTAAAATACCCATTGGTAAAACGATATTCGCCTGCCACGTAAAGGTTTTCTTTCAGTTTCGAAAACAAATGTGTGCTGTCATTCAACAGGTTGATCATCGCCATTACCCTGTAGGTATCAAACTGTCCGTATTCCAGTTTTATCTCATTTTGGTTGAGGATATTATAGGTTTTAAAATCTGCAGCACCTGTTGTTTCCAGGTCACCGAATTTTGCATAATAGGGCCCCTTGTAAACATCCATTTCTTCTACAGTTTCAGGAATCACGAAATGCAGATCGGCATATCCCTGCCCATGTGCATGCGATACCATGTTCACAGGAATGCCATCCACATAAGATGCGAAATCGGTACCATGATCACAGTCAAATCCCCGTAGAAATATTTGTTCAGCTTTGCCGCCTCCGGCATGTTGCGCGATAAAAAGTCCGGGCACCAAACGCAAAAGGTCTTGTGCCGAATTGGTGGGGCGCAGGTTTATATCCAACTGGCTGATCGTATTATATGAGTTTATGGATCGGTAATTTATTTTAGGGGTGATGATCACCTCATTCAGGTTCATCAATTCTTCTTTGATGTTGGTGGATAAATGCAACGAAGCCCCGTTTTTTACAATGATTTCATGCTCTGTGGTTTTATAGCCAAGGCCCATAAAACGCAGGATATAATCTCCATCTGCCAACCCGCTGATCTGGTATTGTCCCAGCGAAT
>JABDBQ010000082.1 GCA_013288555.1 Bacteroidota bacterium
ACCCCAAGGATCATGCTTGCTGTACGATCACCGTGTTCGCGATCGGCACTATGCTGATAAATCTGGGTCATGGGGTAAAAACCAAGGATCATAACGGCGCAAAGAGAGGCAGGTATCCATATTTTCGGATCATTCAATTGGGCAAAACCAAGATGTTGCAAAGCAAGAAATGACATGAGATATGCGAACCCACCCTGGAAGACTGCGACTATAATTAGTGCGAAGAAGCCGTACTTTTTCAAGCGTATGAAGGGATGGCTGAATGCTTTTGAAACGACACCATAAATAAGCAGCATCAATGCAAACTGCCAGCTTATCAATAAGCCAAGCAAAATGCCTGTGATATCAAACAATATGGAAACAAGCAAAAGGCCATTTGGTACCGGTGAATAATTTCTGAGTGTAATATAACCAGACGTTCTCTTTTCAAACCAGGAACTGAAGCCGTTATCAGCAGGATACAAAAAAAGATGAATAGCAATGAATGAAATGACAAGTGTTCTCGCATCCGAAAACGGGTACTGGCATGCCGCGAAAGCAAAGATCGGCATCAGGTACAAAGAATAGGGAATCCGAAGGTGCTGCAATATGGATTTAAACATCTATGCCCGCCATTTTGACCGAAAGTTACGTTCTAATTTGAGAATATCATGAATAAAATTATTTAATACTCATAACATTCAATTATTCAATAATATAATATCACCTGTCTTTCAGCCGGTATACAAGTTTAAGGCCCGACCATACCTCATTTACAGCACACACTTTTACATCTACCAATCCGGTCTCAAGAGCCATTTCCCTGATGATATTATCATTAAGATCCGATATGATTCCGGATGTTTTTTTAGGCCAGGATATCCATATGGTGCCTGATTTTTTGATCTGATTTTTTGCCTTGTGAAGCTGGTTTGAATAAATCTCACGGCTTGTAACAAAAAGATGAATCATGTCCAATTCAGGATGATCCATATTTCTGTACCAGTGAATATTATCGGGTAATTCGGTAAAAAGATTGAAGTAATAATCTGGTTCGTTGACCAGGGCAATATGGTATCCATCCTTAATGCCCAGTTTTTTTGCAAGTGGAGTACCAGAGTAGCCTGTCAATTCAGATATTCACGTTACCTGTTAATCATAAAAGGATATACTGAGCTATTCCCGTCTGTTGAATTAAGCTCAAGATAATATGTTCCGGGCTTCAATACGCTGATATCAATTCTTTCAAAATTGTCATGGCTTTGCATAACCAGTCTACCCGTATTATCCATAATCCGGATGAGATTCAATACCAGTTCCGGATTTGGGTTATTGATGTTAAGATAAGAATTGGCAGGGTTTGGATAGATATTCAAGGTGCCAAATGGGTCATCTTTTTCATCAATCCCGGTGAAGCCACTTATCGCTACAGTTGTTGCATAATGGAAAGTATCAGAACTGGTTACAATTCCAGTTTTTTGTCTGGCCCCTGTCGGCCATATGACTATAAGATTCGCTTTGCCATTTTTAAAATAATCCTGGGTTACAGGAATATGACAATAAAAAGGAATCGTATCAAGGTTATTAATAGTATCGGGAGGGATCTGAGCAGCTGTATTAAAACTGTCTCTGGCAATAGCTGGATTTTTGTTAATATTGGTATTGTAATTAGTGTAAATAACACCGGTAAAAGTAGGTGCGGTAGTTGTTCCTATATAAACACACTTATAAAAAAGGCTCAGGCTGTCATTGGCTTTCCCTTTGATCTGAGTGGAAACGGTTGCTGGTAGCAAAACAAAATGGGGAGATTGCGATCGGCCCTCAATGCAGACAAAGCTTAAAACAAATATGATTATGTAAAGGCGTTTTTTCATTTTTTTCAAATTGTCATACAAATATATCAATACCTTTCGGTTCCTATTCTTTAAAATAAGTATTATCTTACGCGGCTAAAACGAATATTATGGATTTGCTTAATGACATGATCCTACGGATGGATAAAAATGCAGCACGGCTGTTTAAGATGTATTCTGGCAATGGAGATGCTGAAAATCAACGAAAAGACTTTTACCTGTTTGACAATATCAGGCGGCTTGGAGAGAAATATGATGATGAAAAAGTATTTAAAAAATTGTACGCGGGCAGCGATAAAAATGCCTATTATCGTTTGAAAGGCCGCCTGTTGTCGGATATAAGCAGAAGTGTTTTTTTACATCAGCATCAGAATAATGATAATATGCTTTGTTTCTATTATACCGGTCTGGCCTATTATTATCAAAACCTGAATGCTCCGAAAATCGCATTATATTTTTTTAAGAAGGGAGAAGAAAAAGCCAGAGAGATTGAAAACTATGGTTTGCTGGATATAATTTATTCTCAGATAACAAAAATATCAAGAGAAATTCCGTCCATAAACCCGGAGTTGTATATTAAGAAAAGGCAAGAAAACCGAACCCTGCTGAATCGTTTAAGTGAGGTTGAGGATATCCTTGCTGTATTTGAATACAAAATGAATGCGAATCAATATCTGGCAGGTACGAGCACTCCAATTCCGGAACTACTGGAAAATATGTTGAATGAATATACACGTGATGAAGAGTTGAAACAAAGCCCTAAAGTTCAGTTTGGAATTTATTTTATTGTAAGTCATATTCTCCTTCAGAATAAAAATTACCCTGGGCTGACAGAATATCTTAGTTCAACTTATGATAGCTTTTCAGAGAAAAAATTCTTTAACAAAAGTAATCATCAGCATAAACTTCAAATGCTTGCCTGGATGGCGAATGCTGCTTTTCAATACCATGATTATCAACTATCATTAAAATATGCAGAAATGCTCCACGAAGAGATGCAAGCATTTGAAAAAATACATTATGACCTCTTCGAATTATTTTATCATAATATAAAGGTTTTAAATTATTCCAAGATCAATCCTGACAAAGCAATAGAACTGCTGCAGAGCATGAACAAAATAAAAAGTGTGCAGCAAAATGCTTATTATGCGGCCTTTACCTTATTAAACCTCGCTGAAATGTATTATAAGCAAAAGAATTTCAAACAGGCTATTTTGAATCTTAATAAAGCATACGGGCATGAAGGGTACAAAAGTATAGATAGCTATGTACAGTTACGGGCTGCCATAGGTGAATTGATGATTCGCTTTGATATGAAAGAATATGAATTTATTGAATACCGCATCAAACAGATCTTTAAAGACTATAAAGAATTCCTTGCCAGGCCCGAAGCTGCCAAAGAAGTAGAGTTTATGCAGCTAATTCAGAAGGCCGCTGAAAACCCGGGAATCCTCAGAAAACCTGAATTCAGGGCTGAAACCCGGAAATACCTGGAAACTTATGGCAGTGAATGGACCAAAGAAGAGGTATTATTCAGGTATAATGAGTGGCTGGAAATGAAGATGTAAATTATTGATTACCAATTAAAAGATTGAAATAATAAAAGATTAAAAGCACCTTAGACGCGTAAGACTTATATGTTTTTACAGATGATACTCTTATATGTCGCCGTACCTTTGGCTAAAGTTTAAAAACAAACGAAATTTTAATATTATGAAATCTCCTTCTTTTACAAAAATGTTGAGCCCGATGCTGGTAGCATTAATGCTCACGATTGCCGGATTATTCTGGTCTGGCAAAACCGAGGCCTGCGGCGTAAAGGCAAGCTTTAAAGATTCTGTTTCAGGTACCGTTGTATATTTTAAAAGTACATCTTCGATATCTGTAAAACACTTTTCTTACAGCTGGCATTTTGGTGATGGGTACACTTCGGATACGTCCAGCCCCACACATAATTATTATAATTATGGGAAAAGCTATACGGCATGCCTTGTTATTTACGATTCCGTAAATAAATGTGCCGATACTGCCTGTACTACTGTTACCACCGGCAAAGCGCCATGCTCTGCCAAAGCCTACTTTACATTTAAAAATGGTACAGGTGGGAAAGTAACATTCACAAACGGTTCTTCTACAAATAGCGGGACATATAAAAGCACATGGGATTTTAATGATAAAACTTCTTCTACCGACAAGAATCCAACACATACTTTTTCTTTGAATGGTTATTATCATATTTGTCTAACTGTTACTGACAGTGCCAATACAGCCTGTACTGCTTCTTATTGTGCATACGATTCTGTTATTGTAAGTACATGTACAGCACACTTTGTTTATGCAACAACAAAACTTGCGATTGCCCTGGCAGATTCAGGTTCTTCGGCATTTACGCATAAGCACAGCACGGTCTGGAACTATGGTGACGGATCATCTTACGGATCAGGAGATTATGCATATCATACCTACAGTAAAGCAGGTACCTACAGCGTATGTGTTTCAGTATATGACAGTTCAACCGGCTGTTCATCTCACTATTGCAATAGTATTACGATTTCCGCTTGTAACATTAAATCATCATTCACTTATGGAAGTGCTGGAAATACATTCTATTTTAAAAGCAATAGCACAACTTCGGCACATACCCGTTACAAATGGTATTTCGGTGACGGATCCATTGATTCTACAACCGGAGCCGGCGTATCTCATAAATATATTGCGACAGACACAACTGAAACCGTTTACCTGCTAATCTACGACTCTACTTCAGGATGTACCGCTTATTCTTATCAAACGGTTACCCTTTGCCCTACTAAATCCAATTACACTTATAAGGCAAGCGGTCTCACTGTTTCATTCGCGGTAAATACTTCAAACAAAGCCTCTGTAAAATACAGCTGGAATTTCGGTGATAAATCTGCCCTAAGTGACAGCCATGCACCAAGTCATACTTTCGCCTCAGCAGGAACCTATAACGTTTGTCTCACGGCAACTGACTCAATTACGGGGTGCGCTTCTACAACCTGTACAAATCTTACCGTAACCACCGGCTGCACGCTCACTGCGTCCTTTACAGATAGTATCAGTGGTCATACAGTATATTTTTATGGCAAGACGAATGCATCTTCACATTCCAGGATTATCTGGTATTTTGGTGATGGTGCCAGTGATTCTTCAGGTCTTGATCCACATCATACCTACGGAAGCAGTGTAAGTACTGAGAATGTGTATTTGAGAGTATATGACTCAACAACAAAATGCCTCTATTATGCAAGTAGCACTATAACACTTTGTACTGCTTTATCAGATTACACTGATAAGATAAGCGGTCTCACGGTGACATTTGCTGTCAATGCTTCCAATAAATCAACAGTAAAATACAGCTGGAATTTCGGCGACAAGTCATCGCTGAGTGACAGCCATGCGCCAAGTCATACTTTTGCATCAAACGGGACTTATGATGTTTGCCTTACTGCAACAGACAGTGCAACAGGATGCAGTACAACCACATGTTCTAATATTACGGTTACAAACTGTTCACTCACAGCTTCATTCACCGATAGTATAAGCGGACACACTGTTTATTTCTATGGCAAGACAAATGCATCTTCACATTCTAAAATCATCTGGTTTTTTGGAGATAATACTACTGATTCAACTTCAGGAGTAAATGCT
>JABDBQ010000083.1 GCA_013288555.1 Bacteroidota bacterium
TTTTTGCTATTTTCAACTTTCGAACAATTAATCACTAGCGAATACTACGATAATTCCCTTTTAGGTCAGGGCTAATCCGGATTGGAAATTCTCAATAATAAATCGACCCCACCTGGATGATCTTTTTGGTGATGATTTTATCATCCATGATAAAGACAATAAGATACATGGCCTGTTTGGTATGAAGTGTGCCTGCATAAAAAGAAGTATTGTATACCCCTATTCCCTTTTGTGCGTCAACCAGGGTTGAGATTTCTTTGCCGAGCATATCAAAAACGGATATTTTAATGTAGGTTGGATGATCCAGGATATATTGAATATCCGCATTGGTAATAAAAGGGTTGGGAAAGATATTGAGTGAAAATTGCGGGTTGACATAAATAATAACCGAGTCAGTTACAGTGCATATTCCGGAATCTGAAACAGTAAGCGCAATATCATACCTCCCTTTATCTAAAAAAGCATGGGATAAAATATATCCGGTGCCCGTGTCTGAATTGTTTATGCTCCAGGTGTACATATAGGCAGAATAATTCGGGTTTATAGCACTGAATTTCCAGTTAAAAGCATCGAGAGAATCAGAAAGGATTTTGACAATGGGTCGGGGGACAACTGTGATTTTAGCGCTTGCTGTCGCAGAACAGTCGAAGTACGTATTGGTTAACTTTAGAGTATATATCCTTGTACTATCTGCATTAAATACAGCAACATTGCTATCGGATTTAAACCCCTTAGGATTTGAAGTCCATGAATAAGAATAAAAGGAATCATATTGCATGCCCAATTTAACCAAATCTCCCATACAAACTATTCGTGATATTCCTACATGAACAAAAGGCTTATAATAAACTGAAACAAATACAATTCCCAGATCTGTACATCCATTGGCATTTGTAACAGTAAGATAATAGGTTGTACCAATATCAGGACTAACGGTAGCTTTAGAAGAAGTTGATGTGAATCCTTGAGGATATGAAGTCCATGAATAAGTTAATCCCGGGACCGGATTGGCACCAATAATAATACTATCACCTGAGCAGATGGTTTGAGATAAACCCGGATTGGCCACAGGAGCCTTGAGAACTTTTACAATTACTGCAGAAGAATCTGTATTGATACAACCCGTTCTGAGGTCGGTTTCAGTTAAATAGAAAGTGGTAAAAGAATCGGGATTTACAATGGGGCCTGGAACTGTGGAGCTGAAACCTCCCGGAACCGAAACCCAGCTATACGTATTACCGGAATATCCATTAGACCCGATACGGATATGTGTACCGGTACAGATAGCATAATTACGCTGTCCGGCTCCGGCAAAATGCCTGCTATAAAAACGAACAACCACTCTGGATGTATCGTCATCAGGTTGCTGATCTAAAGTGTTGTCAAGACTTGTCCATGCAACAATGGTATCGTTATTCTTTATAAATTTATAATTACCGATATTTACAAGCTGCACACTATCAGGCAATATATTTCCTTTCCAACTTACAGTATCCTGTATCTTACCATTTACCATCCAATGAATGGTTGCAGAAATTGATGTGTCAAATCCATAGTTTTTTAGTTTGACGATGACCGGATCTGCCTGAGCCGCACATACAGAATCATTTGGAATGGCAAATCCTGAAATGCCAATATTATCCGGAGGTCTTGAATTGAATTTGGCGAGAAATGCATCATCAGTTCCGACTCCATAACTTGTTTGATAAGCACCTGGAGTAGCTATGCCATTTCTGCTGGATGTTACACCCGCAATGAAGATATTCCCCGAAACATCTGCACTTACACCATATGCATAATCATAACCAGTTCCTCCGTAATAAGTGGCCCAGGTTAGATTGCCATAACTATTGAATTTTGCAAGAAAAGCATCATCTCCTCCTCCATTAGAAGTCCGATAGGCATCAGAAGTAGCTATATTATTAGTACTGGAAGTGAAACCTGAAATAAATACATTTCCTGAAGGGTCAATACTCAACCCAAATGCCTCGTCAGTACCACTTCCTCCAAAATACGTAGCCCATATCAGGTTGCCTGAACTGCTGAATTTGGCGAGAAAAGCATCTTCAACTCCTCCCATAGATGCCTGATAGGAGCCGTTCGTAGCTATACCACTGTCACTTGTTGTATTACCCGACATGTATATATAGCCCAAATTATCAATGCTTACATTCCAACCTCCGTCGGAATTTCCACCACCATAATAAGTACTCCATAATAAATTCCCTGAACTATTGAACCTTGCGAGAAAAGCATCGTTGTATGCGCCTCCATAAATTGTTTGATATGCACCTGCACTGGCTACATCTACATCACTGTTCGTCCAACCTGTTATACATACATTTCCAAAGGCATCCGCGGCCACACTACTTCCCCAGCTTTCTATACCTGCATAATAAGTACCCCATAAAAGGCTGCCTGAGCTACTGAATTTAGCCAGAAAAGCTTCATTTGACAATCCCGTGGCACCTGAGTGAGATGTTTGGTACGCCCCTGAAGTTGCGATACCGCTTGCGCTGTTTGTAAATCCTGTTATATAGATGTCCCCTAAACCATCTATGCTTATACCATTCCCTTCATCCTGGCCATCCCCGCCATAATACGTACCCCACAAAAGACTTCCGGAATTGCTGAATTTAGCCAGAAAGGCATCCCCTCCACCGCCTCCATAACTTGTTTGATATGAACCTGAAGTGGCTATCCCGTTGCTGTCTCCCGTCCATCCGGTAATATAGATATTGCCGGAACTATCCAGGCTTATGCCAGTTCCGATATTATCGTAATTCTTTCCATAATAAATGGTCCATAATCGACTTCCTGAACTGTTGAACTTCGCAATGAAAACATCGTTTGAATCAGATATTCCTGATGGATCTGTTGTGTTTCCTGTAAAATACACATTCCCGGAATGATCCGCGATAACAGCTCTTCCATAATTATTGTCATTGCCAAAATATGTTCCCCAAACCAAACTTGGATCTATTATTAACTGTTTCGCTTTATCATAATTCCCAACCTTAAACCCAACCTCGTTTCCGTTTTTTATAAAAGCACTATTTATTGGTTCTGTCCCCTGGAAACTAACCGGTTTTGATTCATCCATTTTCCCAAGCGCAAACGAATATTCAATCCCTGAATCTTTTAATTTTTTAATTCCATCAAGCCCATTCCACTGCAACTGGATATCGCTTACTTTTCCATCGGGGTTTACCACAAATTCATATTTCATTCCGCTGGGCTTACAATGCAAAACCATGTCAATATTCGGGTATATGTTTTTGTAGGTAATGGTTTTATAAGTGTGGACATTGGTGATGCCGTTGTCGGCATTTCCGCTGGTATAGTAGTTCTCGTAATATTCCTGTTGGTCTGAAGCGAGGATTTCGGCGGTGGGATTGGAATTTAAGAGGATGAGGTCTATGCGGTTAGTGGTGATATTCTTTTCCGTTTCTCTTTTTCCTTTCCACCCCCTACCCCCGTGTATGAACCGGGGACAGCGATCCAGTTGCTTCGGAGATATCTTCACCAGTTTTATTTTCAATCTTTGTAAAAACAAAACTGATTTTTCCGGGGCGGCAATAAAGATGTGCACCACCTTCGTGGCTGTAGTATTTTACGTCGTTGATAAGGTTGCCCTCTTCATCAGTTAACTGTCCTTTGTTTTGTACAAAAGACCAGTCTTTGTTGTTGATGAATTGCTGCGGGGCAACAGGATTCCCGGCATGCAGGTTATTAAAGCCAGACATGACTAAAATGAATACGAACAGGGTTTTGTATTTCATTTTGAGGTGGTTGTAACAAATATAGGAAAAAAATTATTAATGACGGGAATTATATCAATGGATTTTTTCGTGTCAGCCACTTACGCCTTACGCCTTATCCCTTAAGCCTAAATCCATTCAATAAATCACCGTAACACACCCCTCCAACTGTCCTTCTTTCCGTCCATGGAAAACATAATAATAAACGCCTTCAGGCACTTTTACGCCATGATAATATCCATTCCATGAAAAATAGGTGCCTGTAGCATGATAAAATTCCTGGCCCCAGCGGTTATAGATTTCAAGATCATAGGTATCGCAGGGATCGAGACCGGTGATAAGAAATGTATTATTATATGCGTCATTATTCGGTGTAAAAATATTCGGGATAAATAATTTCTGGTTCGAACTCGTAATATTTAAAACCTGGGTCAGGGTGTCAAAACATCCTGCAGAAGAAAGCACTTTGAGTTTAACGGGGTACTGACCTTTTAGCCTGAAAATAAAAAAGGTGTTTTTGGTGGTATCACTGTCTTTTGAATCAAAATGCCAGATATAATTTGCAGCACCCTTTGAGGTGTTTATGAAGAGCGCCCTCCCTGTACATGTATCTATGATGAAGCTATAGCCTGCCTTTGGTAAAATTGTTTTGAAAGTTCTTTTCAAAGTGTCTGAACAGGATGCTCCTGAGTCTGTTATCAAAGTAACACTTATAAAAGAATCGTTTGGAAACACATGGGTCAGACTATCAAGTGTCGAAGATTTGCCGTCGCTGAAATACCATTTAAAACTCGTGATCCCTGTGCTTTGGTTTTTGACAAAAATAGTTGTGGCGCAGCTGTTCAATGAATCGCTAAAGGCAGCAGTTGGTTTGGCATAGGCAGTGACAGGTTTTGATATGGAATCTTTGCATCCTGCTGTATCTGATACAACAAGTGATACGATGTATGTTCCGGGGGAAGAACCAAAATTAAAAACAGGGTTCAACGAAGTATCTGTTGAAGCAAAAGGCAGATACCATTCGCGGGATTTGAGTGCGTCGGTTGAAAGATTTGTAAAATAAATAATATCCGGGAAGCAGGTGGCAAAGCTATCTTTAAAATCAGCCTTAGGCCCTGTGATTGGGATCGTTGTATTAAAACTGTCTGCACAAGTAGTCCCCGAATCAACGAGTAGTTTTACATTGTAAACACCCTGCTTCGGATAGGTATGAATGGGGTTGGCTGAATCGCTATGGGTCCCATCACCAAAATGCCAACTGGTGGTTGTGCTTATTCCTGTCAGGGTAAAATCAACCTTGAGGCTGCAACGGTTACGGAATGAATTAAAATCCGGATTGCCTTTGGCATACACAGTTATATTTCTCCGTGCTGTATCCGTAACCTGGCAGCTATTGGGATTATAGGATACAAGTGTAATGGTATAAGTTCCGGGGTTTATATATGTGTGCGTTGGTACAGAATCTGTCGATTGTGCCGATCCATCTCCAAAATCCCACAAATAACTTTTGGCTTTATAACTTGTATTTTTAAATGTGACTGTCAGGCCATTGCAGGCATATTCCGGGGAAAGAAAACCGGCTTTCAGGGTAACGATGTTCAGGTCTATTTTGAAAACGACATTGTTGCAGTTGGTGC
>JABDBQ010000084.1 GCA_013288555.1 Bacteroidota bacterium
TCATAAGGTTCGTCTGCATTATGCCATTCCTGTTTTTCGGTTAGCTCCTTAGCTTTGTTATACATTTTATGAAAATACTCTCCAATGGTTCTGGATTGGGCTTGATTCATAAAGCCTTCAATTTGTTTTATACCTTCCTTTACTTTCCCTTCTTCATCTTCCTTGTTTTCGGAAAGAGTTTTGCTATTGCTTTTAAATCCCCTGTGTTTATTAATTAACAAGAAAATTCTGCCGATTTCACCAAGTGCAATTTGTGTGTCCAATGCTTTTGCTCGAAGTTCGTATAGATCAGAGGCTTGCAAGCTTCCTTTTAGTTTATAAAGTTCGCTGAAATCTGGCAGCATTTTATTTTCCTGTAGATATTTTTTAAGTTGTTTTCGTCTTAATTTATATCTAAAAAGATTTCTTTTGGTACGCCGAAAACCTCCTCTTTGACTATTTTTTGACTCTTCCTGCACACCCTTTTTTAGATTTGTACCAATTGGGAAGATGTTTATCCCCTTGTCAACTATTTCATTACCATGCAGTAAAACCCATCCAATTGAGTTTGTGCCAATGTCGAGACCGATTGTGTGTTTCATGTCAGATTTTTTGTAAAGTCAAATGTAACAATTATATTTGCTGTGAAAGCTTATTACAATAAGGATTATTCCTTAGGCATAATTAGCCTGCCCTCCAGCTCGGCTGAGGGCTTTTTTTTGCTTTCATATGCCCCAATATTGAATACTAGCAAAATCGATATGATTAATCGCAAATATTAACATAGCCTATCAATTCGACATCAAGGCCGAGAAATCCAGCCAGGCGTATACCTTTTGAAATTCATTGTGAATGATGAAGTTGAGAGCCGAAGGCTGGTGAAATTTTAGGGGGTAAAAGTTGCCAATCCCGAAACGCTCGGGATTGCCAACTTCGAAAATGCCAACTTTAGAAGATGTCCCTGCCATCGTATCCCATGCTTTCCAAAAGATGTTTCAGTCTTATGCCATGGCCTTTAATAAACAAGAGAGTAGGGTAGGTTCCTTGTTTCAATCTCCTCTAAAGAGAAACCTTGTTGACAGTGATGAATATTTCACGAACCTCGTCTATTACATCCATGCCAATCCACAGCTTCATGGATTTATTGATGATTTCCGGCTATATCCCTGGAGTTCATATAAGAGGATTATTTCTCTCAAGCCTTCTAAATTACAGAAAGAGCAAGTGTTGAACTGGTTTGGAGGTGTTGATCAATATCTGGATTACCACTTGTCAAATCCGAGAATCCTGGATTCAGGGATTGTTATTGAAGATGATTAATAGGCTTTTAACGGAAAAAGGCATCAACTTTTAAAAAGTTGTCAACTTTAGCATCACCAATACCAAAAAAACATCATATCTTCGCGGGCTCAATTGCAGAAAACGGAAGTCTGCCTTTGAGCTACATATAAAAAGGGAAAAGATTTCAGGAATTAATCTGGAAAACTTCCCGGAGGATCGCAGATAAGCTGTTGATACAGAAGTTCAGGCGATTCGAACGTTAAATTTTTAGCTAAAAATGCATATTTTTTTGGCTAAAGTTTAAATGTGTAGTACCTTTGCACTTCCAAAAAAGTAAGGTTCTCCCTTAAAAATGTTCGTAAAAAGGGGAACAACAGTTTTTTAACAATAACGAAAACACAAAAACGAACGACCGAATATATGCCTACGATACAGCAACTGGTAAGAAACGGCAGAAACAACATGAAGAATAAGAGCAAAAGCCCTGCGCTTGACTCTTGTCCTCAAAAACGTGGTGTTTGTACCCGTGTGTACACAACCACTCCAAAAAAACCAAACTCTGCCATGCGTAAAGTGGCAAGGGTACGTTTAACCAACAGCAAGGAAGTAAACGTTTACATCCCGGGTGAAGGCCATAACTTACAGGAGCACTCTATTGTACTCATTCGTGGTGGCAGGGTGAAAGACCTACCGGGTGTTCGTTACCACATCATCCGTGGTGCACTTGATACCGCAGGTGTTGATAAAAGAAAACAAGGCAGGTCGAAATACGGCGCAAAAAGACCTAAAGTTAAAAAAGCATAATTAGGAATTACAGCTCATGAGGAAGACGAAACCTAAGAAAAGACAAATTCTGCCCGATCCGAAATACGGGGACACCATACTCACAAAGTTTGTGAACAACATCATGCTCGATGGCAAAAAAAGCACGGCATTCAATGTTGTTTACGGCGCTTTGGAAATTGTAGAGAACCGTACCAAAGAAAACGGTCTTGAAGTATGGAAACGTGCCATCAGTAATATTACCCCGCAGGTTGAGGTGAAAGCCCGCCGTATCGGGGGTGCTACGTTCCAGATCCCTACCGAGATCAGACCGGAGCGCAAATTGGCGATGGCAATGAAATGGCTGATTTTATATTCCAGGAAACGTGCCGGTAAATCAATGGTAGATAAGCTGGCTGGTGAAGTTTTGGCAGCCGCCAACAATGAAGGCGCTGCGGTTAAGAAAAAAGAAGATACGCACAGAATGGCGGAAGCAAACAAAGCGTTCTCGCATTTCAGGGTTTAATACAATGATAGACAAGAGACTACTTAGGACAAGAAATATTGGCATCATGGCCCACATCGATGCCGGGAAGACGACCACTACGGAGCGTATCCTGTATTATACCGGTATCAACTACAAGATCGGTGAAGTACATGAAGGAACAGCTACGATGGACTGGATGGTACAGGAGCAGGAACGCGGTATCACCATTACTTCTGCATCAACACATGCATTCTGGAAACACGAAGGCGAAGAATTTACCATTAACATTATTGATACTCCCGGTCACGTTGACTTTACAGTAGAAGTTGAGCGCTCATTAAGGGTACTCGACGGTGCAGTTGCACTATTTTGTGCGGTGAGTGGGGTAGAACCTCAGTCTGAAACCGTATGGCGCCAGGCTAATAAGTATGGTGTAGCACGTATCGGTTTCGTGAATAAAATGGACCGTTCAGGCGCTGACTTCTTTAATGTAGTGGCTCAGATAAAAAAAACGTCTGGGTGCAAAACCAATTCCATTACAAGTACCAATCGGCGCAGAAACAAGTTTCAGAGGTGTTGTGGATCTGGTAACTAAAAAAGCAATTATCTGGGATGAAGAGAGTTATGGTATGAAATATACTGAAATTCCAATTCCTGAAGATTTGATCGATACTGTTGATGAATACAGGGCACAACTTGTAGAAGCTGTTGCTGAATATGATGATCACCTGCTTGAAAAATTCTTTGACAATCCTGATTCAATCACTGAAAAGGAATTGAAAGCTGCCATTCGCCAGGCAACTATAAATATGACCATTACGCCTATCCTTTGCGGATCAGCCTTTAAAAATAAAGGTGTACAAACCATGCTTGATGCGGTTTGCGAATACCTCCCTGCCCCAATTGACCTGAAACCTGTAGAAGGGATCAACCCTGAAACAGACGAAGTTGAATTCAGGAAACCGGATATTGATGAGCCTTTTTCTGCGCTTGCCTTCAAAATCATGACGGATCCTTTCGTAGGCCGTCTTGCATTCTTCAGGGTATATAGCGGAACACTTGATGCAGGTTCATACGTGTTGAATACCCGTTCTATGAAAAAAGAACGTATCAGCCGTATATTCCAGATGCATGCCAACAAACAAAACCCGATTGATAAAATCTTAACGGGTGATATTGGTGCGGCTGTTGGTTTTAAAGATATCAGGACCGGAGATAGTCTTTGTGATGAAAAGCATCCGATTCTTTTAGAAAATATTACTTTCCCTGAACCTGTTATCGGTTTGGCGATTGAGCCTAAAACCCAGGCGGATGTTGATAAATTAGGAAATTCATTGGCCAAACTGGCTGAAGAAGATCCAACCTTCAGGGTAAGGACAGATGAAGAAACCGGCCAGACGGTAATCAGCGGTATGGGTGAACTTCACCTTGAAATTATCGTTGACCGCCTTCGCAGGGAGTTTAAAGTAGAATGCAACCAGGGCGCTCCTCAGGTAGCTTATAAAGAGGCTATTACAGGTACCGTTACCCACAGGGAAGTATATAAGAAACAAACGGGTGGCCGTGGTAAATTTGCTGATATCTCTGTTGAGATCTCACCGGTAGATGCAAATCTTACCGATAAAGCAGGTAAACCAATCGAGCTTAAAAATGGCCTTCAGTTTGTTAATGAAATTGTAGGTGGATCTATTCCGAGAGAATTTATTCCATCCGTACAGAAGGGATTTGAAACTGCGATGACCAATGGTGTATTGGCAGGATATCCTTTGGATTCTTTAAAAGTAAGATTGTTTGACGGTTCTTTCCACGCAGTTGACTCCGATTCATTGTCATTCGAACTTTGTGCGAGAATGGCTTATCGTGAAGCATGCAGAAAAGCAAAACCGATCCTTCTGGAGCCGATAATGAGTGTTGAAGTTGTTACTCCTGAAGATTATATGGGTGATGTAATGGGAGACCTAAACCGTAGAAGAGGTCAGTTGGAAGGTATTGACAGCCGTGGCGATGGCCAGGTGATCAAAGCCAAAGTGCCTCTTTCCGAATTGTTTGGATATGTTACTACACTTAGAACTATCACATCTGGTCGTGGCGTGTCAACGGTTACGTTCTCACATTACGATTCAGTTCCAAATAGTATATCAGAAGGAATTCTGGCTAAGGCTAAAGGGAGAACAGAAAAAGTATAATTGCCGCTATGAGTCAAAAAATAAGAATAAAATTGAAGTCTTATGACCATCACCTGATTGATAAATCAGCTGAGAAAATCGTAAAGACAGTAAAGACAACCGGAGCTGTAGTTAGTGGCCCGATTCCTTTACCTACGGAGAAGAAAATATTCACAGTATTGCGCTCTCCGCACGTAAACAAAGAAAGCCGTGAACAATTTGAGCTTTGCGCTCATAAGAGGCTGATAGACATATACAGTACCAGTACGAAAACTGTAGATGCGTTGATGAAATTAGAATTGCCAAGTGGTGTAGATGTTGAAATAAAAGTTTGAGGCCATGTCAGGGATAATAGGAAAAAAATTAGGAATGACCAGCATTTTTAATGCTGAAGGAAAGAATATCCCGGTAACGGTGATAGAAGCTGGCCCATGCGTGGTTACCCAGGTAAGAACAGAAGCCAATGATGGTTATAAGGCCATTCAATTAAGCTTTGGTGAAAAAAGACCTAAGTCTACTTCAAAAGCGCTGAAAGGCCATTTTGAAAAGGCTAATACAACGCCAAAACTGAAACTGGCCGAGTTTAAGGAATTTGAAAAAGAATACAATCTTGGAGATA
>JABDBQ010000085.1 GCA_013288555.1 Bacteroidota bacterium
GAATTAATAGATAAAATGCTGCCAATCATTAAGTCAGAAGGATTGGCGGATTATATTGATGTGTTTTGCGATAGAGGATTTTTTACGCCAATTGAAACGGATTTGATTCTGAAAGCTGGTATAAAATCAGGGCTGAAGCCAAGGATACATGCCAATGAACTTGATTTTTCTGGTGGCATACAGGTGGGTGTAGCTAACAATGCCTTATCCGTTGATCACCTGGAGTTTACCGGACAAAAAGAAATTGAAGTTTTATTGAATTCCGAAACCATGCCGGTATTGCTTCCATCCACGGCATTTTTCCTGAGATTGAATTATCCCCCCGCCAGGGAAATGATTGAAGCAGGTTTGCCAATAGCATTGGCATCAGACTATAATCCCGGATCTTCTCCATCCGGCAATATGAATTTTGTTTTGTCTCTTGCCTGTCTTTATCTGAAAATGACGCCTGAAGAAGCCATCAATGCCGCGACAATAAACAGTGCACATACCCTGGAACTGGATGATCAGCTGGGTAGTATTAGCCCGGGAAAAACAGCAAACCTGTTTATAACAGAGCCTATTTCGGATTTTAGTTTTATCCCATATTCGTTTGGTGCTAATCGGATTGAGACGGTAATTTTAAATGGGAAGGTTTATCCCTGACCCTTCCGCGTGCCGCCAAAACTTTAGCTGAAGAGCAAAGGGTACAGTCTGATTATTTGATTCGGATTAAGTGTCAGAATAATGAAAGGTTCACAAATCGTAAGTCTCCTTTACTTTGCTTTGCCCTTTTCCCAACTGGATACAACCATCAAGAGAGTACCGGGAAAGCGGTTTTTAAAGAAATGAAACTATCATGGTCGGAGCTTAGCTCCGGCCTTTTGATTGCTCAGGGAAAAAGGCTAAGTTTGGTGTTGCTGTAAATGTCAGAATGAGAATTCGGTAAAAAAGATGCCGGAAACCAAAAGGGAAAGTCTTCCGGCATCTACCCTTAACCAACCGAACACAAATGTATGCATTCATTTGAGATGACAATGATAAATAAAAAGATTGCTGTAAACTATGCTGTTGGAGGTATATAAAATCGCTCGCTCGCACATTATATTAAAGTAGAGGTCAACTTTTGAGTACATTTGGGATTGTATTTGCCTACAACAAATACGATAAAGCAGACATAAAAGACATAAAGGTATATGAATAAGAAAGTTACTTATTTACTTGGAGCAGGTGCAAGCCGTGGTGTATTACCAATTGTAAATGATATAGGGAGCAATCTGACAGGTACTGCTCAAATGATAGAAGATATACTTGCAGAAAAGAAAAAGAATCCTGTTACCAGTTCAGATGAGATAAAGAATTTAGAAGGAATCATCAAAGATTTTAGGTGGTTGGCTTCAAATGAAGTGCATTATGATTCTGTTGATACACTTGCAAGGCAGTTACATCTTCAGGGAAAAATTCATGATTTAAAAAGGCTTAAATACGCAATTTCCCTTCTCTTTACGATATTGCAATGTCAGAATGAAGTCAGCAGAAGACATAACACACTCTTTATTTCTATTCTGCGTCATGGTCTGAATAACATACTTGAGTTTCCAGAAGAAATCAAAATACTGACTTGGAACTACGATGCACAGGTTGAGCTCGCAGCAATGTCAAATTTTGAAGTCTCTACCTTTCCTGAGATTCAAAGACATTTTGCCGGTTATCCAAGAGTCGAAGTTTCTCCAATCAGGAAATCTCCAGACATTGTACACCTTAATGGAATAGCAGGTTTCTATGAAACTGACTATAACAAGGCTCCGAAAATAAATGATTTGTTCAGAAATCTGAATTCAAATTTAAAGCAGATTATAGAATCAATTTGTTTTTCATATGATGCGAACAACTGGGACACTATTTTAATGGATCATATCTTTTCATTTAGCTGGGAGACAAAGCGATATGATAAGAGGATGATGGAGTATGCAAATGCCATCGCAAGTGAAACCGAAATCTTAGTTGTTATTGGATATTCTTTTCCTACTTTTAATATTGATACGGATAGGAAAATTTTTGGCGCTTTCACTGATAAACTGACAGATATATACTACCAAGATCCAAACCCGAAAACCGAGGAATATCTGCGCCGAACATATTCAATAAATAATCGGGTAAACTTTCATTTTGAACAGACTACCGGATCATTTCTGACACCTACCCAATTGGCTGCTAATTAAATTACCCTTGAATTTTATCAGTCGTCAAATGACAAAAACGACAAATCGGCCACCTTTGTCTTAGGGATGAAGTGCAGGAGGAAGGTCACACTAGAAATTTTATGAAGCTACTATTTTTTATCATGGTTGATAGATGCACTTACGCTTTTAAGAATATTATCTCTTTTGGCCTTTGAGACGTCTTCAGGCAAGGCGTTGTATTCAACTTTTACCCTGTATCCTTTTACCCGTTCTTCACCACTCATTTCTTGGGCCGCCTGTTGGTCAAGGAATAGGAATAAGGCATCCGGTTCAAAGTATAATACATTTGTTTGAATGGGAGATTCAAGGGTCGCCTCTACAATTTTGCGAATCTTCTCTAAATGCTTCCTATCTGTTGAACAGACAATGACAGGATTGTAACCTGCCTGTAAACATTTCTGAACATTCTGTATTTCCCATTTATCTGGGGTTGTAACAGAAATCTCAACCGCAATTCTTGTTTCATTCTTCAATAATCCTACATCAACCCTGCCTCCATCTCCCGTTGGTTCTTCAATAACAGCTTTGTAGCCTCTGGATTCGGCCATTTTCTTTATGAGAGTTTGCAAGTAACGGTGTTGGGTTTCTTGTTTCTTTACTTCCTGTGATGTTGAGGGAGCTTGAGGCTGTATCTCTTTTACTATGTGTATCGGATCAGGCACTATCTCTTGTATTTTAGGCTGTGGTTTTTCAATTGGCCTTTCTACAGATACGGGTTCTTCAACTGCCTCCTGCATACCTCTTAATAATGCTTCAACTTCTGCCTTCGGCGTTCCATAGGTATTTCTTGAGGCTTCTATAGTCATCTCCCTGTTCAATTGTGCCGTTTCAGGGTCTATTTCGCCAACAGGAATGGTTGTCATATTGCAATCATTTTCAGGCAGCTCAATTCGTATGATAGCTTCTCCGGTTGAAAGGTTCTGCAAATCCATTGCATCAAAGAAAGAAAATCCTCCTTCAAATTTCTTAGCATCAGCATCTCCCAACCTGAAGCAGATTCTTGTTCCAGCATTAGCCATAACCGAACTTTCCAGTTCTGAATCCTCCTTATGCAATTGCATCATGTCCTGATGTGCCAAAATTAAGCCTAAATGGTATTTCCTTGCACCTGAAAGGATAGCAGACATGGATGGGGTTATGAAATTCTGGAATTCGTCTATGTATAAATAGAAGTCGCTTCTGTTGGCTTTTTGTTTTGCTTGTCTGGCCATAGCCGCTTGCTGAATCTTTGAGACCAAGAATGTGCCTAATATATAGCTGTTTTCAGTACCGATTAACCCCTGCGACAACTTCATGAGAAGTATTTTCTTGCTGTCCATTATTTCTTCAAAATCAAGGCTTTTGTTTTGGGCTACCATGTTTCGGATGAGCTTTGGGCGTAGAAATGAATCTAGCCTTGTTAATATTGGGCCAATAGAACCACTTTTGAGAATTGGATATTCCTTCTGCCAGTAGTACACAATACTCGGGTCTGTAACTGTTTTCAGGAATTGATCTCTAAAACTCTTTTCAATCAGGAATCTCCGCAAATCAATCAATGTCCCTCCCTTATTGCTTTCCAAAAACGCTAAAATTGCGTTTGCAAAAACTGAGTTCATCTGATCTCCCCAGCTCGTGGAAAGCCTGCGAAATACTGCAACCAAATCAGATGAAAGAATATCTTTTTCAATTTCCGAATGAGCTGTAAGGATGTTAAACCCTATAGGAAATTCTGAATCTGCCGGGTCAATTAGGATGACATCTTTGCGGCGGTCTGGATGCATCCAGGATAATACATTATCAATCAAATCTCCATGGGGGTCTAATACTGCAACTCCTTCTCCGTTAATAATATCCTGAGTGATGCTGGTAAAAAGCAGCATTGATTTTCCGGTACCGGTGGCACCAATTATATGACTATGCTTAAGCCGCTGTTGTGAACTGACTGTTATTTCTCTTTCTACACCCTGATAAAAATTGGTACCAAAAATATGCTCATGGCCATCATATATCTCGGGTGCCGCTTTGGTCTTTCTTGTATCTCTTTCCAACTTATACGATACAACCGAAACAGACGGGAAATGAATCAGGGTTGCCAGTTCCTTACTGTTCAAAAGCATTCCCAAGCGGTGGGATGTACGGTATAAAACATCATAGGCATACTGCGGATAACTTTCCAAGGGTATCAACTCATTTCCTTGTGACCTCGCGGAGTGCAGCACGGCGGATGCCAGCCGCTTTGCCACTTCTCCTTTGCCTTTAGAATCTTGTCCCGTAACACGAATGGCTACTGCGAATAATGGGGCAGATATTTTCTCTTCCGCCATTTTTACCATTTCCGGCGCATTCATAAAGAAAGCCTTTCCCTGATTGTCCAATACGGAGCGAAAGATACTTTCAGCCCAGGGATTAATTGCACTTTTAAAGAGTATTTGAATAGTTGCCTGTTCATCTTTTGCCAGATTCTCCAATACTGAAAAGATGCCTATATGCGGATCAAGATCAAAGTTCTTTACTGTATTAAGAGGCCGCATAAATTCTTCCCCCAAACCAAAATCAATATACATCCCGTCCATACCCTCTGCAACAATTTCATCTGGATCAACTTCATTGACTACTGCATCGGGAAAATACGCTTTAATGAGATTTTGAACATTGCTTGAATCTGATTCGCTGCATGTGAGTTGTACTCGAATAGAATTATATGTACCTATAATCTCAAAGCTGACAAGGTATTGAGATTGAGAGATCATGAGAAGAAATTGTTCTGTTTCATCAGGCCATATTTTCCTATCTTTTGGGAATGATACAGAATATGCCATAAGTTCCTCGTCATCATTACTATATGCATATGGATCAAGTGGTTTGTCTTCTGGCAGTTGCCACTCATCCTTTTGTTCAGAAACAAAAGTGTTTTTGACTGCTTTAACCAAACTGGTAAACAAAGTTGGCCGTAGCCCATCATCAAT
>JABDBQ010000086.1:60-894 GCA_013288555.1 Bacteroidota bacterium
AATTTACCTAGTGCGAAGATAATAAAAATTTATAATAAATGATATTTATCAATTTATGATAAATAAAATTTATATTAAGACTAAAATTTCAAGTCCGGGTTTAATGTATCCCCCAACTTATATCGGCAGAATCCCGGCAAACTGTAGGACTATCAATGGGAGCCATATATCCCTCTTTGGGTACACGTCTTCCAAAGCTATAGCAGAGTACTTTGCCGCTTTTGTAAACTTTAACCAATGTATATCCATAAAATTTCTGAGATGCGGAGCAGTGTTCATTAAGCGGGCTTCCCCCATTTCCTGCTATAAGCATAGTAGTTTTGCCAGGATGAGGTAAAAGGCGGCAATACACATGATTATGCGCGGAAAACATAGCATCCACATGATGTTTCTCAAGGGTATTCCAGAAGGAGGAATCATTTTCCAGCTGTTCGCCGGGCCCATTCATTTCCGGTGCACCATAAGCCGGTATATGGGAAAAAACGAATATATGACCTGGTTTTTTTGTTTCAGCTGTTTTCATGTCTTCGTCTATCCAGTATACAGGTCCTTTGCATTCCTTGCCCATAGCATCGGTATTCAATACTATAAAATGCGAATTTTTATAATCAAAGGAATAATCCAATCGGCTTTCATCGGCGTCCAGGCTATCTTTGCCCCCTCTTTTTGGTCCGTTATCCCCCATAATATAAGAGGACATTTCACGATCCCATATTTTCTCTTCGGCAATACCCGTACTTGATTTTTTTGATATCAGCATTTCATGATTTCCAGGTAACGCAACCATTTTTATACTTGATTTAGACAGTGGCGAATGTTCATAAACTTCCCTCC
>JABDBQ010000086.1:922-5045 GCA_013288555.1 Bacteroidota bacterium
TCAGGTATGGGTTTTATCTGCGAAACTTCCTCAAATGTTTTATTAATTTCTGTAAGATTGGCTGTACTCGGATTATCCTCACTGATGTCATCTTTATCGATTCTGTTGCAACCGATGGTTACAAAGCTGAATAGAAGGCTGTCTCCTGGTGCAGTGAGTCTTTCAGTTGCAGGATGGGTGATGAATTTATGAACATCCTGATTATCTTCCACGGTATATGTTTTCTTATCTTTATGGCTGCAGCCTGCTAGCAAAATTGCCGGCATAATTAAAATAAGCGCCATTTGAATGTATCTTGTCATGGTTTAAATATTTTCAGCAAAGATGCAGCCTATTGATTCATACAAGAAAATAGCAGTGTTATGTTATTGTTAAGCAAGGCAAAAAGATAGTTTTTTGATAATTTTTTAACGAAATGGCCTAAAATTTCTAATTTCATTTAACCTTTGCGGTTCTAAAAGAAAATGACTCCGTAGCTCAGTTGGTAGAGCAGCTGACTCTTAATCAGCGGGTCGAGAGTTCGAGCCTCTCCGGGGTCACAGGGCAGAAAGATTGCGAAGAAAGAGAAAGAGAGAAAAAATCTCTGTATCTCAGTTGGTAAAGCATCCCGATTTTTAATCCGGACTGCCGGATTTCTTCACCGAAGGATCGGGACGGGCTCACCATATCACGATGCAGAAGTACAAAATCTGCCTTCGGCCTTAGACAAGTATCTCTCACCATTATTGCTGTATATTGCAATCAAATTTCAATTTTGATGTGGACGGTTCTTGATTATTTCAGTATTTTTCTCAAATGGGGCATCCTGGTTTATTCAATTGCAATTACCACTTCCTATGCGGTTCTGGGCTTTATCTCATTGCGTGCACTTTTGGCATATGTGCGGCAGAATAGTTTTGTAGATTATAATTCCATCCTGCATTCACCCTTAGCACCCGAAGTTTCAATTATAGCTCCCGCATATAATGAAGGGCTAACCATCATTCAAAATGTCCGTTCACTCCTTTCACTGCACTATCCAAAATTTGATGTGATAATCGTGAACGACGGGAGCAAAGATGATTCTCTTCAAAAACTCATTGAGGCTTATAGTCTTGCACCTGTAGAATATGAATTGCATGCCAACATAGAAACCAAAGCTGTAAATGCTGTTTATAAATCTACGGATCCAGGCTTGAGCAAACTTATTGTAGTTGATAAACAAAATGGAGGCAAAGCAGATGCGCTGAATGTCGGATTAAATATTGCCAATAACGATTGGGTGGTATGTATAGATGTGGATTGTATTATCGAGGACGATGCCTTGCTTAAACTTGTGAAACCGTTCCTTGAAGTCAGGGATAAGAGAGTAATAGCCGTAGGTGGTGTAGTGGGTATCGCCAATTCGTGTGAAATTGTAAATGGCAGGCTTACCAAAGTACATCTTCCCAGACAATTCCTGCCTCGTGTACAGGTTTTGGAATACCTGAGGGCATTTTTATTGGGACGCATGGCCTGGGCCAAGCTGGATGGGCTGCTCATTATTTCCGGTGCATTCGGCATGTTCGATAAAGAAATTGCCATCAAGGCGGGCGGATATAACCATAACACAGTTGGTGAAGACATGGAGCTTGTAGTACGAATGCGGCGATATATGATCGAGCATAAATTGCCCTATACTGTCAGATACACCCCTGATCCGCTTTGCTGGACAGAAGCGCCTTCTACTTTAAAAGTTTTGGGGAGACAGCGTGACAGGTGGACCCGCGGAACTATGGAAACGCTATGGATTCACCGGAAAATGTTTATGAACCCAAAGTACGGTTTGCTTGGCATGCTCAGTATCCCTTACTGGTTTCTTTTTGAATGGCTGGCTCCATGGATAGAAGCCATTGGGACATTGTCATTTGTTGGCCTTGCACTCCTTGGCTTTGTAAACTGGTCTTTTGTACTGGCTTTGCTCGCTCTGGTATTTTCATTTGCCATCCTGATTTCAGTGATTTCAGTGTTTTTTGAGGAAATATCCTTTTATCAATACAAAAGCAAACGCGATATCATGAAGCTGATTCTCACCGGGATCATTGAACCGTTTTTTTATCATCCCATGACGGTTTTCTGGGCTTTAAAAGGAAATTATCACAAACTAATAGGCGAAAAAAGCTGGGGTGTGATGACCAGAGTAGGTTTTGATAATCAGAAAAAGAAAAAGAAATCGAAGGGGATACCATCATCCAATAAGTTGGTTGATAGTGTTGTACCTGCTCCACGGGAACCCGTAGCTGAAATACAAAAGTGGACGAAGCCATATTTTATGCGTGCGCTCTCGGCTTTTGCAAGTTTGCAGATTGCCTTACTATCCTTTTTTATTTTGGTCAGGGTTTTTGATGGAGAAGCGCTGGCATTGCTGCATAAATTACCAGCAAATGGCTGGAGTCTTGAGATAAAGGGCATTCCCTACGATCTTATTTTGTGTGCGAGAACAAGTATCTTGTTGTTTCCAATCTTCATTATGGGTTATTACAGTAATAAAAGACTGGGCATCTGGATATATGGGGTTTTTGCAAGTCTTATTCTCATGGCAAATATTGGGCTCATTCAATATTTTAAAGTATCATCTGTTCCACTCGGGGCAGATTTTTTCGGATATTCCTTTACTGAAATGAGCCATACGGTTGGGGCTTCAGGTTCTGTGAATTTTATTTCATTCCTGCCATTTTTTATCCTTATTGCTTTATTGTTTTTTGCGTTCAGGTTTGCAAGCCGTAAAACAAACTGGACGCCAAAATGGATATATGGATTATATGCTTTATTTATTATTGCTTTTGTTATTCCCATAGGCCTTATACCTGATAGCAAGGCTTATGTGAGTGATTCAGAATATTACCTGGTAAGTAACAAACTTGGTTATTTTGTTGATCATGCCATTGATCATTTCAATCCTGAAAAAGCAGACAACATCTATAATGAGTTTAATATGGCCGGTCTTTCAGATTCGATTAAAGGCTATAAAATCATTTCAGATGATTATCCTTTTTTGCACAAAGAAGATGACCGGGACATACTCTCACCTTTTTTTGACAGTTCCATTCGTAGACCTAACCTCGTTTTTGTCCTTGTAGAGAGCCTGGGGCGCGGCTACAGCGGTGCAGATGCTTATCTGGGTAGTTTTACCCCATTCATAGATTCGCTTGAAACCAAAAGCTTATACTGGGAAAACGGAATTAGCGGTGGCGGAAGAACATTCGCCGTACTTTCCACCGTTTTTGGCTCCCTCCCTTTTGCTGATAAAGGATTCCTTGAAATGGGCGAAACGATGCCAGATCATCAATCATTGATAAAAATACTTGGTCATAACGGATATCATTCCAGGTTCTATTACGGTGGTGACAGTCATTTTGATAATATGGATATTTTCCTTCGGCGAAATGATATCGGCGAAATTATTGATGAGCCGAAATACGGGCCTGAATATGTAAGGTTGCCATCTTCTTCTTCGGGCTCTTCCTGGGGTTTTGGCGATAAAGCTATTTTTAAGAAATATTTTGATATGCCAAATTCAGGCGGACCCGAACGGGATATATTTCTTCCTCTTGCCATGCACAGTCCTTTGCTATCCCAAATCAGGCGGCATATATTGCCAGGTACAAAAAAAGGATGGATAGCCTTGGGCTCAATGAAACTATTAAAGCAGAGCACCAGGGCTATGATGATCAATACGCTACGATCTTATACACCGATGATGCACTCAGGCAATTTTTTAAGGACTGGAAAAAAAGGCCTGATTATAAAAATACCATATTCATTATTACCGGTGATCATAGGATGCCTGAAATTCCGGTAAGGGATAAGATAGACAGATTCCATGTTCCAATTATTATCTTTTCTCCTTCACTCAAACGAACTGCACGCTTTTCATCCGTTGCTTCTCATTTCGACCTCACGCCCAGCTTGCTCGCTTTTCTCAGGCACAAAGGGATGCATACACCCGATGATACCCATTGGATCGGGTATGGATTGGACACGGTACAGTTTTTCAGGAATGTACATACATATCCCATGATGCGGAACAAAAATGAGTTCCTCGATTTCCTGATAGGGGATTATTTTTTATCTGACGGCGAATTGTTCAGGTTAAGCCCTGGCT
>JABDBQ010000087.1 GCA_013288555.1 Bacteroidota bacterium
ATGCCGCTGATTTTCGTGGAATTCAGAGAAAAAAATATTGTACAATCTTGCGTCAGCCCGCACTTTCGCTCATCGTACTTCGCTTTTTTCAAAGGCCTGTTCCCAGCTGCTCCACGCTTCCTGTACGTTTCAGGGAACCCCAGGCTACAGACTCTCCCTTGATGGCGCGGCGGATGGATTTGAAAAGGATATAATACATCAACTGACGATATACGAGTCGCTGCGGAATTAACATCCATAATTTGGTAGCTCTTTCCCTTTCGAACCAGAATGCCATGGCTGCGCCGAGTGCATCAACGGCCATAAAAAGAAGATAATAGGTCAAGATATCGCCTGCATTGCCAAAAGCAAGCGCGAAAACCATAAATAGATCTGCGAGGGGCGAAATCAAAGGCAATAAAATCTGGAATATGAGGATATTAGGTAAGGCTATCCATCCCAGGGTTCCATATCTTGGATTAAATACGGCGTCTCGGTTTTTCCAGAAACTCTGCATAATGCCATAAGACCAGCGGAACCTTTGTTTCATAAACATGTTCATGGTCTCAGGCGCTTCGGTAATAGCTATAGCCTTAGGACTGTAGCGAACCCTGTAACCGAGCTTAAGGATACGGATGGTTATATCGCAGTCTTCTGCAAGGGTGTCAGATGTAAGACCACCTGCCTCTATTATGGCTTTCTTTTTAAATACCCCAATAGCCCCGGGTACAACCGTAATACAATTGAGCAGATCAAAAGCTCTCCGGTCGAAATTCTGACTCGTTGTATATTCGATAGATTGCCAGCCGGTTATAAGCCCTTTCTCATTCCCTACTTTCACATTCCCCGCTACGGCTGCCGTTTTTTCATCAGCGAAATGTGTCATCAAGTGAGCAACGGCATCAGGTTTCAACTGGGTATCGGCGTCAATACATACCACATATTCAGCGTCGCTCTGACTGATACCATAATTTAGCGCAGAAGCTTTTCCGCCATTGGGTTTCGTGAGAACTCTTACGCGGGCGTCATGCCCAAAGGCATCACTTACCAGTGAAAAAGTATTGTCTTTCGAACCATCATCCACAAAAATGATATCATAATTTGGATAATCAGAACCCAGTAAGTTGGTTACGGTCTTTACTGCATTTACTTCTTCATTATAAGCAGGTATAATAACGGACACTTTGGGCTGCGCAGTGTTAAGCTTTAGCTTACGTGCTTTCCGGGTCTGGATGGCTGCAAGCACACCCATGAGAACCATTCTCCCTATGGATAAAAATATACCCAGGAAAAACAGTGAAAACAATACTCTGGCGCCCCAGTAAATAATTTCGGCGATAGCCCAATCTACTTTGGTCAGATAATAGTCATTATCATGTTTTACTGCAGGCATTACCTGGTCGCGTGTTTTACCAAGCAGGTCTGAAACCGAAATAAAGGTGTATCCTTTGCCTTTGAAATATTTAATAATCCGGGGCAGAGCTATCACAGTCTGTTCCCGGTTTCCGCCTGCATCGTGGAGCAGAATCATACTGCCATAATGTTCTTCACGAATGCAACGCGCTACAATGGAATCGGCAGTAATATCTTTTTCCCAGTCGCGCGGGTCAATCGATTCACCGATGGTATAATAATTATCCTCTTTGCTCAAAGCCACCGGAATGATATCCTTTAAGGTCTGGGGTTCCGCATCCGCGTTATACGGAGGTCTGAATAAAACAGTTGAATGACCTGTGATACATTCAATCAATCTTCGTGTTGACGATAATTCGATTTTGGCGCGGTCAAGGCTGATTTCTGCGATATTTGGGTGGGTAAATGTATGATTTCCAATTTCATAGCCCTGCTTATATATTTCCCGCAACAGAGGTATATTATTTTCTGCCTGGAGGCCAACGACAAAAAAAGCAGCCGGCACATTATATTTTTTCAGGGTATCTATAATGCGGGGCGTATATCGCTCATCGGGACCATCGTCAAATGTTAGTAGCATTTGCTTTTTGCCGAGTCCGAATTTTTTAACAACATAAGAACTGGGTAATTGGTCATAGTATTCTTCTGAAATAACCTTGTCAGTATCATCAAAAAGGACCCTGATTTTACCAAGCTCGGGTGTGCTTATTACGTCAAGTACTTCTCCTTCACCAATATAGTCTATTGCAAGTGCTTTCCCGATACCCGTATCAAGACTCCCGTTATCATAGTTGTTAATATTCAGGTTCCGGTACGAAAAATCCTTGTCATAAAACCGCCAGAGCCTGGAGTCCTCACCACCCAGCCGCCAGAGCGCCACGCCAGCCAATCCGTAATCGTCTGCATTCCGGAGGCCATTAAAACAGGTTGCCGCATCGGTAAAATCAACTTCATGTTCCAGGTTGGTATCGTCTTCGTAAGTGAAGTGAAGGTTATAGGTATTGTTGTCAAAAATCACTTTACCGTCACTTTCTTTAGCAGTAGTAAGCGCTTCCTGGTATGAAACATCGGTTGCTTCACCGCCTTTTGGCCAGTCGTACCCGTAAGCTGCCAGGTTAAGAACGATTTTATTCGCAGGTACCTTGGCTGTAATATCATCAAGTACGGTATCCACCCATTTCTGATCCGCAATCGGGCCTGGCAAACTCGTACCGTAATGGTGGTCATAAGCCATTACGAAAAAGTAATCGGTATATTTTTCCATCGCTTTGAGGTTGTAATCCTCATTAAGCGGGGCTATATCCATAGTTAGCAAATAACCCCTGGGATGAAGTGCTTCATAAACCTCCTTCATAAAAGTGATCAGATATTCATCACTCGTTTCTGTAAGCTCTTCAAAGTCAATATTTATACCCTGAAATTTATTCTTGTCAAGAATAGCCAATACCTGCTTTATAAAATCCTTTCTCCGGGCTTCTGAAGTAATAAGCCTGTGAACAGAACTGGAATGCCAGACCTCTCCAGTATTATTGGTGATCATGGGCAGGATGGCTACCCCCTTGTGGAGGGGCTGCCTCATGATTCCGAGGGCTTTCTGATCGATATCCAGGTAAAGATTGTTGCTGGTGTCATTCAAAAAAATCCATTCCGGCAAAACCATATTCATGTGATCGATATGGTCTTCCAGTGATCTGCCTGATGCCGCGTCCCAGTTTACAAGAAACCCTGCGCGTACCTGGTTTTTAACTGTATTTTTGGCTGCATTTCGCCGGGTTTGTATGATCCGCTTTTCCAGGGTATCAACTCGTTTGCGCAGTTTCTGGAAATCGCTGATCCTTTTAGTTTTAATTGTAGTGGGCGCATCAGGATTAAGCACTTTTTTGTAAAGGCTGTTCTGGTCTACCAGCTTCGGAAGGAAAGTGGCATCTTTGCTTAACACGGCTACGGAAATGGCAATAATGCCTAAGACCATAAAAAACAGCAGGATTCTTGTGCCCCAACTCACCCGCTTCCATCGCCTGGAATCCGCACTTTGAAAAACCTGACGGGTATTGGGGTTGCTCATTGGCGCAAAATTACCGAATTGCCTGCAATGTAAAGAATGTCATTTCAATTTCATTTCGTTAAGCCCAGCCATCATAAGCCAAACGTTCTTGTGCCTCAGATTTGGCTCCCGAGCATTCTGGATTGAAATGACAAAAGCACTGCATAGGGTACTGGCCGACATCTTTCATATTAAACAGTTTGAACAGTAATATTTTGTGTATTCTACTTCCCCTCATACAACTATTCCTTCATATATTTCGTCTCCACCAGGCAATAGATTTGCTAAATTTGCCTCATGAAAAATTTCCCTGTTCATAAAATTATCATCCTGCTATCATGGCTATGCCTGTATATTTCCTTTTCAGCTTATGGGCAGAAGGATTCCCTGGTCAAAAAATATCATAATAGCGACAAAAGCGATACGGTAAAAGGCGCCGGTTATTATTTTGATGCCGGTACAGCCAAGGCGCAGGCAGGGGATTGCGTTGCGGCTATAGACCTTTATGACAAATGCATTTCGCTGGACCCTGTAACCTATGATGCCTATTATAACCGCGCCTATTGCAAAATGCACCTTAATGATTATGAAGCGGCCATTGCTGATTTTACAACCTGTATGCAACTGCACAACGGCCCTTATTCTAATGCGCTGTATCTCAGAGGGTCATGTTTTAGTCAGCTAAAGCGCTTTGATATGGCTATAGCGGATTTTACCAAAGCTTTGGAAGTATCTTCGAATTCTGATATATATGCTGCCAGAGGTTTTGCCTATATGCAAAAGCAGGATTTCCAGAAAAGTGTACCGGACTATAACACAGCTATTTCTAAAAGCCCGGAAAAGATTGAATTTTATGGTAAAAGAGCTCTTGCTCTTTATGGAATTCATCGTTTGAAAGAAGCCATTTCAGATGCAGATAAATATCTTGCCGATTATCCGTCATCACCTGAAATA
>JABDBQ010000088.1 GCA_013288555.1 Bacteroidota bacterium
TTAGTGAAAAAAATGACATACTCGGAAATTCTTGTAATTATATTGTTTCTACCAGAAGTGAGGAAGATCTTTCTAAACTTCAATTTATTTTAAACAGCTCTTTACTGAATTGGAGATTCAAAATCACAAGCAGTAATAATCATATCAACAATTATGAGATAGATGAACTGCCAATTGTAGATTTAGATAGCTTTAATTTGAATTTTTTAGAAATTAATGAAAGTGAAAATGGCAAAGTTATATGCCAATTATATGGACTAACCCATGATGAAATGTGTTATGTTTTGGAATCAACCAATAAATCCATATTAGAGTCAATATATGAACCGGAAATTATTTAATCATATCGCACCCAAATTAAGTCCGCGAGAATGGGAAATGATAAAACATATTCCAGCGGGTGGAAATTGGCAAAATATTCCTGACACTATTCCTTCACTAAGATTAGAACAAATTAGACGTTCAGGAGGAAGGACAACCTACTATGGCAGATTGAGATATGATAAACCTAGTTTCACAATAACAACATATTTCAATCGACTAGGCAATGGATGTAATTTACATCCCGAACAGGATAGGATCATTTCTATCCGTGAGGGGGCAAGATTGCAATCCTTTCCAGATAATTATCAGTTTTGGGGAAGCAAAGCTTCACAATACAAACAAATAGGCAATGCAGTGCCGCCTTTATTAGCACGAGCTGTTGCTGAAGCCATCAAACCCTACTTGATGAATCGGAATTTTGTCGATTTGTTTGCAGGGGCGGGTGGAATGAGCCAAGGATTCTCCATGGCTGGTTTTGACCTGGTATGTGCAAATGAAATTGACCCTAATTATTTTAAAACATTTATTCAGAATCATAGGCATGATAAGGCTGAAGATAAATTTATTTTAGGGGACGTTACACAAGACGCCATTAAACAAAAAGTTATTCAAGCTGCAAAATCGGTAAAAAAAGTAGGGGTAGTGATTGGGGGGCCGCCTTGCCAAGGCTTTTCACACGCTGGCTGGCGCGATCCAAATGATAAAAGAAATCAGCTTTTTAAAGATTTCGTAGAAATTGTAGATCAAGTGAAACCTGAAATGTTCATTTTGGAAAATGTACCAGGAATATTAACCATGAGAAAGGGTGAGGCGGCAAAGGAGATTATGGATTCATTTACCAACATAGGTTACAACGTTTACTCTCCATTTCGTTTAAGCGCCGAAGTATATGGGGTGCCGCAAAAGCGAAAAAGAGTATTTATAGTAGGCTCCCTAATTAACCACCAGATTACATCGCCCCAACCGCTTTTTTCAGTAACCGACTTGAATTTGCCCACTCCGATTACTGTTCAGGAAGCCATTGGAGGACTGCCTCCACTGGTCACAGGTACTGGTGAAAACGAAATCTCTAGTGACTATCAGGCAGTTTCCATTTTTGAACGGCTAATGACCAATGCGATTACTTTCGATGATTTTTATAAACTTCAATTGTCGGAATTTAATCAAAAACACAAATTACCATTGGCTCTCAGCAATGTTTGCTAATAAAGTAAAACATTTAAAGAGCGACATTTTGGCTTCTATGTGTTTTTTTTCTTTTAACAACGGAAACAATTTGTCTATCTCAATATCCACTTCCGGACTGTTCCAAATGTTATTTCTTCTATTCTCAATTTTTTTATATTCATTAAGTTTTTCAAAGGCGACACGATAATATCTTTTAACGTTATTTTGTTGATTTTTACCAGGTCTTTTTATTTGTTTAAATGATTTATACGTTCCCGTTAGGGGGTCAAAGTGGTCAAATTTGTAATCAAAAAATGAATATTCTGAGTTTAAAAATTGTTCAAGAAATTTAGATTCGCCCCTTTCCTCAATCATCGAAAAAACGATTAAAATATAATGCATGTTTTTTCTCATAAAATCACTCAGTTTTACAGCATCCTTGTCATTCGTCACCTTTCCCTTCAATTTATCCCAAATAAATTTAGAGTGCCATGAAACCACTGCTTCTCCATTTGCTTCGTCAGTCAGTAACACACGAACATCATTAAAACTCATTCGATTATTCTTTGCGGAATTTTCAGCTTTTGTAACAGGATGAAATTTGGGACGATGACAGAAACCAAGTGAAATCGGACCAATATGATCGGCACTTATATCATGTTTCCGGAATAAAGACATTAAACGATCAGCCATCTTCCAATCGCCGTCAGCCCAATTCTCATATACTCTTCTATCCTGACCATATCTCTGAAGATTAGATTTGTGTCGACCCTTGTCGCTCTCATGCCGACAACAAGCACCATCGGAGTGATAGCCGTCAAACCTATCTGGGGAATTGCTCATCGCACCTGGAGAAAGTAAGCCTTTCGCATAGCCATCTACCAAATTTTTTCTTATGTAGTCCTTGAGGGTTGATTTTGAGATGTCCTCTTTTGAACTTATTTTGAGAATTCGTTTTACCTTCTCAATTAAATCTTCATTTTTTTCAAGTTCATCTATAATCTGAAAAATATCTTTTGAAAATGGAACAATTGAAATGCCAAATTCTTTTTTAAACTCAAGAATTGTTCTTCGGTTTGGATATACATATTCAAGGCTCAGTTCCTTCCCGCAAATTTGACAAATGTGTTTTTTTGTTGGATGCAATTTCAAGGCAATCTTTGCATAGCAACCGGCTTGGATTGTTATTCCATTTTTCATGCACTGCATATCCCACCATTTTCTCCTCTCCACTCCTTTTTCTGATTTGCCTGTAACAACCCATTTTACACGTTTATCAGTGCCGCGTTCAAAGACCAATCCTTTATAGTTAGGGTGAGATACTATAAATTCGGTGTATTCTAAAAATTGGGCATTCCATACCCGTTTATTATCAGCAAGCCCCTCTAACTCTTTCATCTTCTCTTTATTTACTTTAACCCTTTTCATTGAACAAAATTGATATTTCTATTTCTAGCGCTTTAGCAATTTTTTCAATGACTACAATTGAAACATTTCTTTCACCTTTTTCAATGCTTGGAATATATGTCCTGTCGAGGCTTGCTTTCAATGCCAGCTTCTCTTGTGAAAGGTTTTTTTGAATGCGAATTGCTTTAACATTCTCACCAAATTTTTTCCTTATATCCATAACCAAAAGTGCATTTATGTCGACTATTATACAACGGACTATAGTCAACACGAGGTAGGTTTTCCAAGAGTAATACGTAATAAAAAGACTCTTTCTGTTTATAGTTAAATAAGTGGTAGGAGGGCCGTTACCGTTGCGTTAGACAAATGATTGTCCGGTTTAATGAGTGCCTTTTTCTCGCCCCTTGCCACTTTTATCTTCTAATTTGGGGAAATCATCCTCAAGTATTTTAGTGGTTTTGGTTCTTATCGTATCGATGCAGGATGGGGCGCGGTAAGAGCTATGCATTTGAGATTTAGTGACCAGTGATTAGGAGCGGTTGAGGCGGTTCTGCAGATGATAATATTTGAATAACCACAAAAAAGGCCGGAGCAGTTTGCTTCGGCCTAATTCCAATCGTGTTTATTATTATTATTCGCCGCTGGTGCCGTGCTCATGCACATGCTCTTCGCGGAACAGCTTTGCGCTGAAATAATCGTTATTCATGCGACTGATATTTGTCAAGCTGATCTCTTTAGGGCACTCTGCTTCGCAAGCGCCGGTATTGGTACAGTTACCAAAGCCTTCTTCGTCCATTTGCGCTACCATGGCTTGAACGCGGCTCCAACGCTCGGGTTGTCCTTGTGGTAACAGAGCCATTTGCGAAACCTTAGCCGATACAAACAGCATAGCTGAGGCATTTTTACAAGCCGCTACGCAGGCACCACAACCAATACAGGTGGCGGAGTTAAAAGCTTCATCGGCAATTACTTTAGGGATCAAAATCTCGTTTGCATCCGGCACACCGCCGGTATTAACCGATACGAAGCCACCAGCTTGTTGTATACGATCAAAAGCTGAACGGTCGACGGCCAGGTCCTTGATGACAGGGAACGATCCGGCGCGCCATGGCTCGATGGTAATGGTTTGCCCGTCGTGAAAGCTGCGC
>JABDBQ010000089.1 GCA_013288555.1 Bacteroidota bacterium
CTACGAAAAACTCGCAGCTGAAACCGTAGTTGCATATAACCACGCTGGTAACAGGATTGGTGTGTTGGTGGCAATGAATCAACCTCATAATGAAAAAATTATCCTTGCAGGTAAAGATGCTGCGATGCAGGTTGCGGCCATGAACCCTGTTGCTGTTGATAAAGATGATGTATCAGCAGATACCCTGAGAAGGGAAATTGAGATAGCGAAAGAACAGATCCGTGCGGAAGGCAAACCTGAAGAGATGGTTGAAAAAATTGCTGCCGGTAAGCTGAACAAGTTCTATAAAGACAGCACCCTGCACAACCAGGAGTTCGTGAAAGACCCATCTAAAACTGTAAAGCAGATGCTACAACAGGCACATCCTGAATTGCACGTAACGGCATTCAGAAGGGTTGCACTGGGAGAATAAATATATTGAAAAAAGAGGCTTAAGCCTCTTTTTTTTTGTCAGTCAGTTAGAAAAGAAAAAAACACAATACCGGGAAATTCATACCTTTACATCTTCTAAAGCCATTTATGAAATACAATAGAGTCCTTCTGAAACTGAGCGGCGAATCTTTGATGGGAAACAAACAATTCGGGATTGATGCTGAAGCTCTTAGTCATTATGCCCTCGAAGTAAAAAAAGTAGCCGAACTCGGCGTAGAAATTGGGATCGTAATAGGTGGAGGCAATATTTTCAGAGGACTGGATGCCATGAAAGGCGGTATGGAAGACCGTTCACAGGCCGACTATATGGGCATGCTGGCTACGGTTATCAATGGAATGGCTCTGCAGTCAGCCCTTGAAAGCCATGGGATGAGTACCCGACTCCAATCGGCCATCAGGATGGAACAGATTTCCGAACCCTTCATCAGAAGGCGTGCCATCAGGCATTTTGAGAAGAAGAGGATCGTGATCTTTGCTGCCGGTACAGGCAATCCTTATTTTACTACTGATACCGCAGCAGTCCTGCGTGCTGTAGAAATAAACGCTGACGTGGTCCTGAAAGGAACACGGGTTGATGGTATTTACACTGCTGATCCTGAATTAGATAATAGTGCCACAAAATTTACCAGCATCACCTTCAACGAGGTGTACGAAAAGAACCTTAATGTGATGGATCTCACAGCAATTACGATGTGTAAGGAAAACAACCTGCCTATCGTAGTATTCAATATCAATGAACCGGATACTTTTCTAAGAGTAGTGAAAGGCGAAGCGGTTGGAACATTGGTTGGAGCTTAGAATCTTCCAGAGGGGTACTAACTCCTGACCCCTAACCCCTGATTCCTAATAAGCCCACTTCAGGTATATTGCACCCCAGGTAAATCCTCCTCCAAAAGCAGAAATAATCAGGTTATCTCCTTTCTTAAGTTTAGATTCCCATTCGTGAAGCAAAAGTGGGATGGTTCCATTCGTAGTATTGCCATACTTATGAATGTTCATCATTACTTTTTCAGGTGGGAGACTCATTCTCTGAGCCGTAGCATCAATAATTCTTTTATTGGCCTGATGCGGTACGAGGTAAGCAATATCATCGGCCTTCAGGTTGTTGCGTTCCATAATCTGGTATGAAACTTCAGCCATATTGGTCACTGCAAATTTGAATACCGTTTTACCTTCCTGGATCACATAATGTTCATGCTTTGCAACTGTTTCTTCTGTTGGCGGATAGGCGGATCCTCCTGCTTTCTGGTACAAAAACTGCCTGCCTGATCCATCAGAATGCAAAATGGCATCTTGCAATCCATTACCTGAGGTATCAGGTTCTAACAATACTGCTCCTGCCCCATCACCAAAAATAATGCATGTTTCACGGTTGGTATAATCTATTATCGCTGACATTTTATCTGCCCCGATAACAACGATCTTTTTGTAAGTGCCTGATGCAATGAACTGAGACGCTATATTTAATGAGTATAAAAATCCGGAACAGGCCGCTTCTACATCAAATCCCCAGGCATTTTTCATCCCGGTTTTATCGGATATAATATTGGCCGAAGCCGGGAAAATCATGTCAGGGGTAACTGTAGCGCAGATTACCAGTTCAATATCTAAAGGATCTGTTTTTGTTTTGGCAAGAAGCTCATTTACAGCCTGCTCAGCCATTACTGACATACCCTGTCCTTCGCCTTTGAGGATACGGCGTTCTTTGATACCGGTACGTGAGGTAATCCACTCATCGTTGGTATCAACCATCTTTTCAAGTTCCTGGTTGGTAAGTATATAGTCCGGAACATAGCCACCTACCCCTGTTATAGCCGCCCTGATTTTATTATCCATTCTGATGTTCAAGCTCAAAAGCCTGCTTGATATTATCTATTAGTTTTGATTCGGTGACCTGGATGCCCATTTTGATCATATTCATAAAGGCATGTGGCGAAGATACGCCATGGCCAATCATCACCGGTTTGTTTATTCCAAGAATGGGTGTTCCACCATAATCCTCATAATCATAGCGCCTGAAATATTCATCGGTAAGACCGCGTTTTTTCATGATCTGGTAGATCGTTTCAGCGGTTTTAAGGACTACGTTCCCTGTAAAGCCATCGCAGACAATAACATCTGCTTTGTCATTAAAGAAATCATATCCTTCTACATTACCTACAAAATCAATTTTAGGATTATTTTCAAACAATGGGTAAGCTGCCTGGGTGAGCAGATTTCCTTTTTCAGGTTCTGATCCGATATTCAAAAGCCCAACCTTTGGATTCTCTATTCCAAAAACGTATTTTGCATAAAGAGAGCCCAAAATGCCAAACTGCAACAGTACATCCTGTTTGCAATCGGCATTGGCACCTACATCGAGAATGATCCCGAATCCGCCGTTTTCTTTTGGTATTATTGAGGTTATGGAAGGTCTTAAGATTCCTTCAATGGCCCTAACGGTATATAAGGCCGCTACATAAACAGCCCCTGTGTTTCCGGCGCTCAGAAAAACATCAATTTCTCCTGCCCGAAGCATTTTGAGGCCTACAAGGATGCTGGAATCCTGTTTTTGTGAAATGGCTTTTGTGGGAGATTCCCCCATTTCAATGACTTGCGTGGTATGTACCACCCTGATTCTGTCATCCCCGAAATAACGGGCATCAAGTTCATCATTTATAATTGCTTTATCACCTATCAAGGTAAAACTCACCGAATCAGGCAATGCGTCATAAGCTAAACGCACACCTTCAAGAGGCGCCTTTGGGGCGTAATCACCACCCATAATGTCGAGGCCTATTCGCATCCGGGGTCCTTGATATTAACTTAAGCTGCGTTTTCTTTGATATACACTGTTTTTCCCCTATAGCTCCCGCATTCCGGGCAAACCCTGTGATACAGGTGCGGAGCGCCACAGGTAGGGCAATTCACCACTGTTGGCATCTCCGCCTTGTCGTGAGCTCTGCGGGTACGTGTACGCGCTTTAGAGTGTTTATTTTTAGGATTAGGCATTGTCTTTTATTATTTAGTTATTATGCTTTGCAGTTTCTTTATGGTATAATTCCCTTTCTATTCTTCTTCGCCTTTCAGTCCGGCCAAACCTGACCATCGTGGGTCCGGCTCATCTTTCTCATCATCATTTACGTGCCCGAGATATGTCAGCATCTCAGGATTGCAGGTCTTGCCGCCGTCTTCACAGGTTTTGTGCAAAGGCAGCTCAAGATTAATAAACTCATATATTATCGTGCTTAGATCTATCTCATAAGCATCATCGCTCAAAAATATCATTTCGTCGTTGTCGTCTTTCTCCCCTTCACCCGAAAGTTTTACAAAAAGCTTTTTACTGCTTTTAACCGGGTAATCGAACTCGTCCAGGCAACGGTCACATTCGAGTGTGATGAACCCATCAAACTCAAAATTCAATATCAGGAAGGTT
>JABDBQ010000090.1 GCA_013288555.1 Bacteroidota bacterium
GTCAATGCTTAGATTTAATTGATGCGTTATGTCATTTTTCAAAAAAACTTTAGGCGCATCATCCAATTGCTGTAAGGCTTTTGTGTATAAATGCCCGGAATAGGCCGGTAGTTGCGCTTTATAGTTTCTGCGCTTTGTAATAACTTTGCTGGTGATGGAATCAGCCGCACTTTGCACTATATCATTTGGTGTTTTTGGCGATAATTCAATATCGTACCTGGCCGGCTTATCCCCGACAATTATATCTTTAACCAATGGCTCATAATCAGTATTGCGAAAACTGATTTGGTACCTGCCGGGCTTCAATCTGAGCAGATATTCTCCGTTTTCATTGGTGATATTACCATCATTATTGCTGTCTATCCAGATGGACGTAAATGCTGCCGGTTTGCCTTGCTTGTCAGCAACTTTTCCATTTATATCAATTAATTGAGCAAATGTTTTAAGACAAGGAAAAAATAACAGCCCTAAAACCCAAATGGCCCGCATAATGTTGATTGTAAACGGCTATGATGCTTTTGCCAATAACTCAACCACTTTGGTATCGCGGTGAACGGTAAAAGACCTTTTTTGCTTCATTTGGTCCTGATTAATAAATTTCTCTTTTAACTGCTTAAACAGTTCAAAACTGAAAGAATCATCCATAGGCATGGTACATCCTGTTGCCGAACGCGGATGAAGTTCGAGTGTATCAATAGTTACCTTTAAATTGCAATGATTGATATGCGTTAAACCAGTTTCGCGGTCTGTATCAAATATAACGAACGTATCAAACCGGCTACCGGCTTTATCTGTATAGATCACGCTATCGTTTTCCTTATATATTTTCATATGATTGATCGTCTTTATACTTTAAAAGACAGTTTAATCTTAAAATTGTTTGTGATGAACGATTTGGGCTGTATTTGTACTTTAATTGCCTCTTTACGCGGTACTTACCAAGTTTTTAAAAAAATACCTTGTGTAATAAAAAATGGTCACTATATTTGCAATCCCAAACGGAGTGGTAGTTCAGCTGGTTAGAATACATGCCTGTCACGCATGGGGTCGCGGGTTCGAGTCCCGTCCATTCCGCTAAATAAACAAATAACCCGCTAAAACATTGGTTTTTAGCGGGTTATTTGTTTGAGGAAATATAGCAAATGAATTGAAGAGAACACCGGGTAATTATAACACGGTGAAAATAAGGATATTATTTACTTCTTTTTGTTCGAGCCCCGTTTACTCTCCTTCACTTTTAGATGCTTTTGAATTAGTTCTGCATTATTTTCCGCTTCAAGCTCTCTAAATGTTGTATTAACGATTATCCTCACGATCAAATTCACAAGTTTTTTAGCGTTTTCTGACAGCGGGCTTTCCCATCAATTTCGATATCCTTCTCACTATGTCTTTTTGTACAATGGGACATCTTATGACTTACCGGGTTATTTTACGATCCGTGCATAGTCTATCAGTTTTCCACCCGCCCCTTTCACGAGCTGTACCGCCCAACTGGTAATCACTACCGCGCCTATCAGCCCGCTGATGTCATCCAGCCAGTATAAGTTATAATACCAACCTATGCCAAGTGCAATAATTGCTGTCAAGCTTGTAAGCCCATCGGCGAGCACATGTAGGTAAGCCGCCCTTATATTATCGTCATGGTGGTCGTGGCCATGATGAAGCATTTTAGCACTTATGGCATTTACGATCAACCCGATTACGGCGACAATAATCGCTTCATAGAATTTTACGGGTATGGGATGTATCAGCCGTTGAATGGATTCTATAGCCATGACCACAGCAATAATTTGCAGTATGATAGCACTGGTAAATCCTGACAGGGATAATACTTTTTCTTTTTGAAAGCTGTATTTTCCGGATTGTGCATACTTGCGCGTAAAAAGATAGGCCAGCCAGGTTAGACCAATGGCGAAAACGTGGGTGGACATATGCCAGCCCTCGGCGGTTAAAGCCATAGAATGAGCATAGTAGCCAACGGCAATTTCCAGTATCATGGTCAGTACGGTCAGATAGACCACCCATTTGCTGGTGTTTTCATAGTCATCAGCATGTTCATGGGCATCAACAACTTCTTTCGCCGATTGTTGATGGATAACTATTTCATTCCGGGAAAGCAATTCCTGTATATCATCCCGGTCTTCAGCGATCCACTCCGTACTCACGTCCAGCGGGTTTCGTTTAGACACCGCCAATATCGGCTTGGCTGGATAGCCGATGTAAAAGAACCCGAGTAGTTTGTCTTTCGCTTGCAGGCCGAAGTAGGGTTTCGCTTCTTCAAAATAAGTAATGCCCGCAGTTGTCCAGTACGAACCCAACCCGTATGCAGTAACAGAAAGAAACATATTTTGAACGGCGCAGGCAACGGCTTCTATTTCTTCATTTTCCGGCAATTTTCCGGTTTCATCACGACGCATGCCTATGGAAATAACATGGGATGACATTAAAGGGTATTCACGCATTTTGCGATGCCTGTCCTCATTGAAAGTATCACCGGAAAATTGGTGGTAGAGGCTGGCTTGCAAATCTCCGAAATATTTCAATCCGTCACCGGAGAACACCTTAAAACGCCAGGGCTCGGTTTGCTTGTGATTAGGTGCCCGGATGGCATTCTCCAGTATCTGCCGGATGATCTCTTCGGGTACAGGTTTACCTTTTATATACTGATAAGGATAAATGCTCCTTCGGTGCTTAATAATCTCGTTAAGCTGGTTGGTATCGTAGGGCGTTTGTATTAATTCTTCCATGTTCACAATCTTCACACGAAGCTACTGTTTACCATGCAACGACGGCAGGTAAAAATCCGGCTTTTTTCGGTACTTTTGACCATGCCGCTTTTCCAGGATATAGATATTACTTTAAGGGAAATACACTCATCAGGTTCTCCCATCCATCGCCATCACTACTTTGAATTGCTATATATTATCGAGGGTACTGGTATACATACTATAAATAATAATCATTACCAATATCAAAAGGGAAACCTTTACCTGCTAACACCAGAAGATACCCATACCTTTAAAATAGAAACACAAACGTATTGCTGTATCATAGATTTTACCAAAGAGCTGTTTTCCAAAAGATACCGTAAGGAAATGGACAGAGCAGAAATAAGCGAGTTCTTTATTAACATGGAATATGTTTTTCATAATCACCAAAACATGAAAGGTCATGTTGAAATGGGAAAGCAGGAAGCCGATTTGACAGAAAAACTGATCTTACAGCTTTCCGATGAAAAAGAACACGCACGGATATATAGCGGTATTATTATCCAAAATATCGTTTTTCTACTGCTTAACCTGATTGCAAGGCTGATACAGGAAAATATCGTAGGAGAACTAAAAAATGCCGGATCAAAAAACATCATTCACCAGGTGACCACTTATATACAACAACATATTTATAATAAAGACCAGCTTAAAATAGAAACACTTGCTAAAGAGTTCCACAAAACGCCCGATCACCTGAACCGTTATTTTAAGCAGCAAACCGGGTACACACTTAAAGCATATATTAACCAGTATAAATTAAACCTGGTCGAATCCCGGCTACGTTATAGCGATCTGACGATTTCTGAAATTGCTTACGAAATGGGCTTTACTGACGAA
>JABDBQ010000091.1 GCA_013288555.1 Bacteroidota bacterium
CTGAACTACGATTTAAAAATAATTGGTTTTTTCTAAAGGTACAAATATAAAAAGTTTATATTTTGACGCGTATAATTCCCCATGATTTCCTCTGTCAGCGAATGCTTTTAATTTAGATAAACTGCTTAATGGCCTTATAATAAAATATACGTTTTACTGCATAATGTGCCTTGTATATTCATTTTACTGCGGGGCTAACTGTTTTACTGCATTGGAGAGGTAATTGGTATGTTTGAACATGTATATCATAAGTAAAACAGATTCGTTTACTATGATCCCACGTTTATTTTCCTATTTGGCTCTTGCCGGAAATGCCTTTCACAATTGCTCTCCAGTATCTTAAAGGGTTTTTGATTCTATAAGGTTACTTGGGAATCACTACATTCATCTATTATAATTTTAGCACAGTTGATAATTATAATTTAAGCACAGTTGATAATCATAATTTTAGCACAGTTGATAATTATAATTTTAGTACATTTGATAATTATAATTTTAACACGGTTGATAATTATAAAAATAACACAGATGTCCTCATGGGAGATATGGCTTCAGGATTAAATTAATCACAGATATGGCAACACCGGCAGAGAAATTAGCGGACGCGTTAGACACGTTGCACGCTTTGCAAAACAAGGGTATGATAGCGATTCATACTGACGATATCAGTACGGTTTACAGACAACGGTTAACAAAAAACGGTTTCCTTAAAGAAGTACTCAAGGGTTGGTATATACCATCACGTCCGGACGAAATGCCGGGGGATAGTACATCTTGGTACGCTAATTACTGGGATTTTTGCAGCCGGTATATTAGCGAAAAGTATGGCGATAGTTATACCGTTTCGGCGGATCAGTCTTTACAGCTCCATTCCGGAAATCAAACAGTGCCCGCTCAGTTAGTGATCCGTGCACCTGAAGCATCCAACTTTAAAACAGACTTGCCCCACCACACCTCACTGTTCCATATGAGAGGGGAGCTGCCGGCAGACGACCTGAGGGAAAAGCAAAACGGTATTATGCTGTATACATTGCCAGCTTCTCTGGTGTTTTGTAGTCAATCCATATTTATCCAAAGCCCGACAGACGTGCGGGCTGCATTGGCTTTGATAGGTGATTCATCCGAAGTTTTGACTATCTTGTTGAACGGCGGACACACCACCATTGCAGGCAGGCTATGCGGCGCTTTCCGGAATATAGGCCGTGAAAGGATCGCTAATGATATTTTAAAAGCCATGAAGGCTGCTGATTATGATATACGGGAAACAGACCCCTTCGAAACAAAAATAGAGGTTGGCCTATCCTTCAAAGAACGATCGCCTTATGCGAACAGGATAAGGTTATTGTGGAACACGATGCGAAACGCCGTGATCGATATATTTCCAGAGGCACCAGGTATACCTCAGGATAAAGACGCCTATCTTAAAGCAGTCGAGGGGGTTTACGTAACCGATGCTTACCATTCCCTTTCCATCGAGCGATACCGGGTTACGCCCGACCTGATCGAAAGGGTTCGAAGTGGACAATGGAACAGTGAAGCAAATAAGGATGACCGTCAACAGAAGGATGCGATGGCGGCACGCGGTTACTGGCAGGCGTTCCAGGTGGTAAAAGAAAGCATTCATAAAATATTGAATGGTACAAATGCCGGTATGATTGCCGATGAAGAGCATCAGGATTGGTACCGGGAACTATTTGGCCCTAGTGTAACTGCCGGTATACTAAAGGCTGGTGATCTTGCCGGGTACCGTACCCACCAGGTATACATTGGAGGCTCTAAACACGTGCCATTAAATGTAGCTGCATTAAGAGATGCCATGCCACTGTTTTTTGAGTTGCTTTCCAACGAACCCGAAGCGTCTGTGCGGGCTGTACTGGGACACTTCGTTTTTGTAAACATTCACCCATACATGGATGGAAACGGGCGAATGGGACGGTTTATGATGAATGTAATGTTATCTTCAGGCGGATATCCCTGGACCGTTATTCCGGTTGAAAAGCGGGCCGAATACATGAGTTGCCTGGAGACAGCCAGCGTAACAGGTGATATTGCTCCATTTGCGAAATTTATCGCTGAACTGGTGGTCCTTGGTATGGAAGGCAAACCGGCTGCTACACTTAATCATATCAGATAGTGAAGCCGGATTTGGATCTCCAAGTTGCGCATCTTTCGATACCTGCGATTTGATAAATTCAAGTAAGGTCATTTTTATTAGCTTCTGTTATTTGTTATGCGTTTCATCTTTTCCGCTTTTCTGCTACTTGGGAAATATCGGGAAGTTCTTGCTACTCCTTTTCTCTCAATCGTTCCTAATTGTCTCAATAAGCTAATATATCTTTCTGTTGTTGCTAAGGACTTACCTATTTCCCCCGTTACTTCACTTGCATTTACTCCAGGCTTATCCAATATAACGCTAAATACTCTTTCTAATTCTAATTCTAATTGAATTCCTTTAGTAACTCCCTCAATAAGTCCCTCATTTACTCCCTCACTAATGAACAATTTTTACAAAAGCAAGTATTTAGACTGGATTTGTTCAATTTTTTTAAATGTTCATGATTCATGAACAAAATATTTAACTGAACAAAACGGTCGATATTAAGTAGTAACAATTTTACAATTGGAGATAGGATCCTCATGCTGCAACTTCTGTTAAATAGGCATAATTTATTTCATAGGGGTTGTCTCTAAACACTAAGCCAAACGAACGCGCCTGACTGCCTTTCGCTTAGGTTGGATTTCCCCAAACTTTAAGGCGCCCTTTTTACGAGTTGTAGCTTTAGGCTTTGCTTCATCAAAATTCATCAGTGAATTCGCCATCTCTTTCTTTACATCGTTGTCAAAGCCGGCCCAATAATTTTGTGTAGCTACCAGGGTAGTGTGTCCCAATGCTTCCTGGGCGAACTCAAGTCCGATGGCCCTGGTCACTTGGGTAGTGAAAGAGTGGCGCGCTTCCATAGTCCCGGATTTGATCTGAAAACCCAGCCCGGCAAACACTTTCTTCATGTGCTGATTAATGAACCTAACGAAATTCTGGTTAGCTATATGGCGTTCTTCTGCCGTCATCCCATTTTGGAAAATAGGGAAAATGTAATCGTTGGGTCGTCTGCTTTGATTGCCGTACTTATCAAAGACACTCTGTACATAAGGCGTGATAGGAACAATGATCGGTTTCGGATGCCGCAGAAAAGAAAAATAAGTTCCATGCAAGTCTTTAAATTTTAGTTCTGAAATGTCACGGATATTCATTCCGTTACATTGATAACTGAAAAACCAGAATGCCCTCGCTTTTTCCTGATGAATGTTCGCACTAAGATCAGCGTTGAAAAGTGTCTTCAGATCAGAAGGCTCGATGGCTTTTTTTGTGTTCTTACCTGTAGGGATTCTGAATTTTTTGAAAGGATACAGATCCGCATCAATAATCTTGTCTTCTATAGCTTGATTAAAAATTGTTCTAAGTGCCCTCAAATATATGCCGACAGACGTTCGCGAATTGTC
>JABDBQ010000092.1 GCA_013288555.1 Bacteroidota bacterium
AGTGATGATAATTTTATCTGCATTTGTTTGTCCTACAACAAGTTCCAGTGCATTCAGTAGTTTGCGGGCATCTCCACCTGAAAAATGGATGAGTGCATTCTTTTCCTGAACAATAATATTTTTTTTGCTGAGAACTTCATCATTTTTTAGGGCATGTTCAAGAATGGATGTTAATTGCGCTTCGTCAAGAGGTTTCAATATATAAACCTGGCAACGGGAAAGCAAGGCACCTATGACTTCGAATGAAGGGTTTTCAGTCGTAGCACCAATTAAGGTTATTGTTCCGTTCTCAACGGCGCCAAGCAAGGCATCCTGTTGCGATTTATTGAAACGATGAATTTCATCAATAAAGAGAATTGATTTTCCCGTTTTTTCTGCCGTTTCTATCACTGATCTTACATCCTTTATGCCTGATGATATGGCACTTAATGAAAAGAACTGGTATTGGCTTGATTCTGCTATAAGTCTTGCGAGCGTTGTTTTACCACAACCGGGTGGTCCCCAGAAAATCATAGAAGGAATATGCCCTGTTTCTATAGCCTGGCGAAGTACGGCTCCAGGTTGCAATAAATGTTCCTGCCCTGTAAATTCAGCCAGGATATGCGGACGCATCCGTTCGGCAAGTGGTTTGGTAGCGGGTTCAAACATGACAACAATTAAATTTAGTTAGATACATTTTCATTTCGAACAGCTTCCATGCAAAGCTACATACTCTTAAGCCAATTGTGCGGAAATTTTCCCTGACCCAGAAGGGAACTATCCGAATATTCAAATTCGATTAATAGTTCGAAAGTTGAATATTGCATAAATCGTAAGTCTCTTTAGGAGATTTAGAGGCTACTCTGATAATGTATATATAAATAATTAACAATCAAATATATACAACCTTATTTCCGATTTGGCACGCGCTTTGAGTATTACATGGATAACAATTTAAAATTATAAAAAATGAAAACGATTAAAGGATTCTCAGCACTAATGTTAGCAGCAGCTTTCATGTTCTCTACCGCAGCTTTTGCAGCACCTCACAAGGCAGTTGTGAAACAGCAAACCAAAACCGAGAAAAAGGTTGTGGCTAAAAAGGAAACAAAGTCTACTGTGAAAACAGAGAAAAAATCAACTAAAAAGGTGGCAGCCAAAAAGCCTGCTAAAAAAGCAAGCAAAGCAGTTGCCCCGGCTTCGAAATAAGTAGTATGTGTGTTTTCTGATTTCAAGAAAGCGGCTCCAAAAGGGCCGCTTTTTTTATGTATTTAAAGTTGGCAACTTTTAAAAAGTTGTCAACTTTGAAAGCCACCTTCTTTTTCCTGTATTACATAAAATTATCCTAAAAACTGATTTAGGGATAAAAATCTTTGCGTCCTTTGCGAAACCTTTGCTCTCTTTGCGGTTTTTCTTTCCCTTTCCTGTCAATCTGTCCTAATTCTATTTAGGACTGGTTTTTGAAGATGGCATTTCCAAATATGAAATTCAGATTACCCCGTAAACCCCTCGAAATGGGTCAGAAACCCATGAGTCTTAAGGACCGCTTCAAGGCCCTCAAAAACCTGCCGCGTTTCTTTGTCATGGTATGGAAAACCAATCCGCGTATTGCTTTTCTCAACCTGATGCTGCGTCTTTTGCGTTCTGCGCTGCCTATTTCAACTTTGTATATTGGCAAATTGATTATCAATGCAGTGGTGCATCCAAGGCCAGTAGGTAACCTGCATTTTATTTTTGTGGTAGTTGCTATCGGTTTTGCGCTTGCTATTATCTCCGACCTTCTAAACAGGGCCAACGGATTGCTCGACAGCATGCTTGGAGACTTATTTTCAAACAAAAGCTCTATAGACCTGATGGCACATGCCGGCACACTGGATCTCGATCAATTTGAAAATGCCGATTTTTATGATAAACTTGAAAAGGCACGGCGACAAACGGTGAATCGCACCCAGCTCATGTCTCAGGTCTTCAGTCAGATACAGGATATTATCACCATGGCTTCTCTGGCAGCAGGGCTTATCATTTTCAATCCATGGCTCATACTTTTGTTGTTGTTTGCTGTGATCCCGGCCTTTCTTGGGGAGTCGCATTTTAATGAGCGCAGTTATTCTTTGTCAAACAGTTTTACGCCAGAGCGACGTGAACTGGACTACCTGCGCTATACCGGGGCTAGTGATGAAACAGCCAAAGAGATCAAGATATTCGGGCTCAGCGGGTTTTTTATAGACCGGTTCAAATACTTGTCAGACAAGTTTTATTTAGCCAATCTGAAACTGTCTTTTAAACGGGCAAGCTGGGGAAGTTTTTTCTCTGCTATTGGCACAATAGGATATTACCTGGCTTATGTATATATTATTATTAAGACAGTCGATAAGACAATTGACGTCGGCCAGATGACTTTTTATTCTGGTGCTTTTGCACAGCTAAAAGGATTACTGGAAGGGGTATTGAACCGGTTTTCCGGGATGGCCGACAGTTCACTTTATCTACAGGATTTCTTCGATTTCTTTGACTTGAAACCTCTTATCCATGCCAATGAGATCACAAGACCTTTTCCAAATCCGATCAAAGAGGGATTTGTATTTGATAATGTCGGTTTTAAGTACCAGAATTCTGATAAATGGGCATTGCGTAATTTGAGTTTCCATCTTCGGGCAGGTGAAAAATTAGCCCTTGTAGGAGAGAACGGTGCAGGTAAAACAACAATGGTCAAGCTGCTTTCCAGGCTTTACGATCCTACAGAAGGGAGGATATTGCTGGATGGATATGATCTGAGAGAATATGATCCGGCTGAATTAAGAAAGAAAACAGGAGTTATTTTCCAGGACTTTGTCAAGTTCCAGCTCACTGCCTCCAATAATATTGCCGTAGGACAAATTGAAGAAAAAGAAAACCGCCCCAAAATAGAAGACTCTGCGTTGCAAAGCCTGGCCAATACAGTGATTGATAAATTACCACAAGGGTATGACCAGATGATCGGCAGGCGATTTGCAAATGGTGTTGACCTTTCAGGGGGCGAATGGCAGAAAATTGCATTGGGCAGGGCTTACATGCGCGATGCACAATTATTAATTCTTGATGAACCTACGGCAGCACTCGACGCGAGAGCGGAACATGATGTATTTCTGAGGTTTGCAGAGCTTACCAAAGGCAAGACGGCAGTATTGATATCGCACAGGTTTTCTACGGTTCGCATGGCAGACAGGATTCTTGTAATTGAAAACGGTAAGATGCAGGAAATTGGATCACATGAAGAGCTATTGGCTCAGAATGGAAGATATGCCGAGTTGTTCAGTCTACAGGCTGAGGGGTATAAGTAGAG
>JABDBQ010000093.1 GCA_013288555.1 Bacteroidota bacterium
TATAACCAGCTGAACTGCAGTGGATGCCGTGCCGAACTGAGTGGTTTGTGTTTGTGGTATCGACAAATAAGTATTGTTGCCGTAATAGGCCAGGTAGCTTAAACTCAGTTTGTCGCTGATATGATAGGTAAGATATGCCTGGGCATCTATAAAGGATGGCAGATAAGTGCCTTGCACATCAAGGGAACTTAACAGGTACTGGCTGTTCCGATAGCGAACACCGGCTATATATTGAAGGCGGTGATCTTTTGTAGTGCCTTCCACTTCACCCGATGCACCAAGAAGACTCAGGTTTGTTTTCAGTGCGAAACTGTCCGGTTGTTTATAATGAATATCAAGTACGGAAGATAACTTATCGCCATAGCGGGCTTCAAATCCACCGGCAGAGAAATCGAGCGATTGCACCATGTCTGTGTTGGCAATGCTGAGCCCTTCTTCCTGCCCTGCCCGCACCAGCTGCGGACGATAGACTTCAATATCATTGATATAAACCAGGTTTTCATCATAATTTCCTCCACGTACGGAGTATTGGGAACTCATTTCGTTGTTGGATGACACCCCTGCGAAATTTTTGACAATCCCTTCAATACCCCCGCTCACATTGGGGACATAATCATAGTTATGCGGATTCAGGTGCTGCATGGCACCCTGTTTTTTGGTGCTGCTGTCGGAGATGATGATATCGGAAAATCCCATTTTTACAGAAAGCGTAATAGGAGGGAATTCAAAAATCTGTCCGGGTTTGAGGGCATCTATTTTTACCTGTTTCTGACTGAGTCCGAGATATAAAAAATCTACGGTAAGGATTTTTCCGCTGGGTACTTTAAGGCTAAAAACACCATCAGAACCAGAAACAGCCGATTCGTTCTGCCCTTCCAGTTTTACACGGATATCCTTTACAGGCGCTCCGGTACTATCGGTTATTTTGCCCTTGATGGTAGCATCTCGTTTCTGGCCCATAACCAAAGAAGGAGCCAGGAATAGTAGAATATAAAAACAAAGTATCGGGAACTTCAAGTTTTGTTGCTGTATGGTTGCGCCAAAGTTAACCCAAACATTAAGAATTTATTGCAGAGGAAGCGGTAAAAATGTGAAAAAGGTCAATAGACAAGGAGTGAGAAGTAAGAAGTGAGAGGTGAGAAGATGGGGAATCCTGATTTACTATCATTGTTTTTATAATAAGATATATAAAATGGGAAACACTATAAACCGATTATTTCCGAAATTGCCGGTCTAATAATTTTCAAATTTTCACATTTTCAAATTGTTCCCATGAAAATCATCTCCTACAATGTAAACGGCATCCGCGCTTCTATGAATAAAAACCTGACGGGATGGCTGGTGAATGAAAAGCCGGATATTCTTTGCCTCCAGGAATTGAAGGCACAGCCTGATCAGTTTGACACCTACCTGTTTGAAATGGAGGGATACCATTGCTATTGGTACCCGGCACAAAAAAAAGGATATAGTGGTGTAGCAATTCTCAGCAAACAAAAGCCTGATAATGTGGTTTATGGCATGCAAAATCCTCTTTATGATGATGAGGGTAGGATGGTAAGGGTGGATATTGGGGATGTTTCCTTTATTTCCCTGTATCTGCCATCGGGTACCAGCGGCGATGAGCGCCAGAGTTTTAAGATGGATTTTTGTCGGTTTTATTCAGGATATATCGAAAATCTTCTCAAAGAAAGACCCAAACTGGTCATATCTGGAGATATCAATATCTGTCATCATCCTATTGATATTCACGACCCCATCGGAAATAAAAAGAGTTCGGGATTTTTACCAGAAGAACGTGAATGGCTTACGAGTTTTCTCGAAATAGGATTGGTTGATAGTTTCAGGCATAAAAACCCGGAAAAAGTAAAATATTCATGGTGGACGATGCGGTTTGGTCCAAGGATCCGGGAACAAAATAAAGGCTGGCGGATTGATTACCAGTTTGTAAGCAGCGCGCTGGCCGATAAAATCGATGAGGCAGATATACTCAATGATGCTTATCATTCAGACCATTGTCCGGTAATGCTGGAACTGGATGTGTGAGGCAATTTGAAAATTTGGAGATCCCGAATAAGTCGGGACAGGTTTGAAAATTTGAAAATCCCGAATAAGTCGGGAGAACTGTGCTGGCGCCTGCTGGTTACATTTCTTTCATGTTATCTTTCAGACAACTAATCTTTGTCATTCTGATACCGAGCGCTCAAGAAGGAATCTGATTGCCCAGCAAGTTATTAATTCTATTAGCTAATCATAATGTGTACTTTCTTTCCTTAAACAATTCTGATCGCCACACGTTGTACTTATAATTAAATCAATAATATAATGAGCAATCTAAATTTGAAAGGATCCTGGAATGAGTTGAAAGGCAAACTCAAACAACAATATGGCAATCTTACTGATGATGACCTGACATACAACGAAGGTAAAGACGATGAACTATTAGGAAACCTTCAAAGAAAACTTGGCAAAACCAAAGAACAACTGGAGAATACGCTTAGTGAAATGCTATCACCAAAAAAGAATGAAGAAAAGGCAGATGCCTGATGAAATAAAGATTTAAGCTAATAGTTTTTGAAAGGGAAAGGGACTGGATACATATAATTGATCCTGTTTCTTTCTCTTTCTTTATTTTATATAGGATAATAAATAATTACACATACCAAATGGCTTTTCTCCTGAGGAGAAACGGGAATGAGGCAAAAAAGAAAGGAAATGTGTAATTATTTATTACTCATGCAGTCCTGTTAGAAACTTCACCACATCTACCCCATCGGCATAATCCGATAAACTGGGATTTTGGGATTCTCCAAAATCAAGGCTATTTTCAATAAGACCCGTTTTGGCGACTATGCATTGAATATGATCTGCTTCATCCTGAATGAGTTGTTTTAATTCATCCAATGAATTGTAATATTGGTAATTGATCAGAGAAACGGGTGTAGCCAATGCAGAAGATTCTCTAAG
>JABDBQ010000094.1:0-1979 GCA_013288555.1 Bacteroidota bacterium
TAGCCATATCATCTGCATGCCCGGTGTAAGTAAAGCCTTAATCAGCGAATTCATAGATGAATTGAAAAAAGAGAAAGATCGTATTGAATTATCAGATCGGGAACCGGTACCGCTTTAAAGTTTTAAAATGGAACCAAAAATAAATCGAAAAGGAAATCATGACAGGAAGCAGTCTCATTTGGGTATTATCGTTGCGATTATGATCGGCTTCAGGGAAGATCAACATATGATTGTTAAAAACGCGTGGTCTGTTCACGATAACGCTGGCAACGATTATAAAAAACGCAGAGCTGAACACGATAAAGATCCATGATGATAAAGATACTCAATAGTTCCTAACACGCCTTCATAGCGGTAATATAAGATCAATTTGATAGTCAACAACACCTCCCGGTGAGTAAGGAGGTGTTTAAAAAATAGGAGATGTGGACATTTTTTGCAGTTTGGATCATAGCAGGCGTTATCACGGTTTGTGTCGCTATAAAGTTTCTGCCCAGTCACGACCAAGAGGATTGAACGGTATTCCCGATAATAGAACACCCCAATTGAACAGTAAGGAGTTATTGACCACTTAATTCGGAGACTTCCGGTTGTCAATTTTCATCAAACATATAGCCCGTTTCATGCTTCACTTCAGACATTACGAATAAACTTTGCATGTTCCCCACATCGGGCAGTACAGATAGCTTTTCATTGAGGATGAGGTTGTATTCATCAATGTCTTTACAGGCGATACGGAGAAGGAAGTCAAAGGGGCCGGTAAGATGATAGCATTCCATGACCTCCGGAACTTTTACCACTTCTGTTTTATATGCATTCAAACTTTCTTTGGAATGTTGTTTTAGGCTAACCTGGGTATAACAGATCAAGCCTTTCCCGACTTTCTTGTGATCAACATCTGCTCTGTATTTTTTGATGTAGCCGCTGTTCTCCAGATTCCTGATTCGGGCGTGGATGGGATTGACGGTCTTATGCAGCCGGTAGGCGATCTCCTTGTGAGTTAAAGTACTGTCCTGTTCCAGCAGCTTTAAGATGCCTTTGTCAGTTTTGTCCAATTCTTTCATTTTCGTATTGCTTTTGCATAAAACTTTCCGCAGCTTTTACCATATCGGTTGAGCCGATAAATATAGGGGAACGCTCGTGTATATTGTTTACATCAAGCGTAAGTATCCGTTCAAATCCGTTTGTTGCTCTTCCACCTGCCTGCTCTATGATAAAGGCCATGGGGTTACACTCGTAAACCAGGCGCAATTTCCCTTGTGGGGCTGAAGAAGTTACAGGATAAATAAAAATCCCGCCCTTGATCAGGTTACGGTGAATATCTGCCACCATCGAATCAATATAACGCGAGGTATATGGCCTTTGGGTGGTATCATCTTCTACCTGGCAATATTTAATATAATCTTTTACCCCTTGCGGGAAATGCACATAATTTCCTTCATTGATGGAATAGATCAACCCCTTTGCAGGGATTCGCATATTCGGGTGCGATAAACAAAATTCACCGATAGAAGGATCGAGCGTAAACCCGTTAACGCCGTTTCCTGTGGTATACACCAGCATAGTGGAAGATCCATAAATAATATATCCTGCAGCCACTTGTTCTGTGCCTTTTTGCAAAACGTCGGCTAAATTTGCAGGGCCATGAATTGAATTGCGACGATAAATGGAAAATATCGTCCCCACCGGTACATTGACATCGATATTTGAAGAACCATCCAGCGGATCGATTGCGACAATGTATTTTGCGTTTGTCGAAATATCCGTGTCCAGTCGGATGATATCCTCATGTTCTTCCGACGCGACAATGCAACATTCAACACCACACTTCAGTGCTGCAATAAATTGATGGTCGGCATAAATATCGAGTTTTTGTTGGTTTTCGCCCTGGATGTTTGTACTGCCAGCTTGCCCGGGCATATCCGTAAGGCCGGCTTTGTTCACTTCCCGGTTAATGATCTTTGCGGCAATGCCGATAA
>JABDBQ010000094.1:1989-2884 GCA_013288555.1 Bacteroidota bacterium
TTTTTTTCATAGACTTAGTGTAAATATTACATATTAAATTATATAATTGTCGTCGGCAATTTAGCGACAAAAAGTGCTTAAAAACAAATATGACAGAGTGTAATAGCAAATTTTGGCTATGGTTTCTGCAAAGACTAAGTGTATTAAAGTAGTGCAAATGCATCGTTTTAAGCTGAAAAATTTGACAAACCGGTGTAAAACACCAGTTATAACTCCATATTCGGTTTTATTTCCCAAATATGAGTGTAACTATGGTTTTTAAGGTCAAATATATCCAATTTTACATCGCTAACCACCAATAAACTATGTTGAATAAAATGCACAATTTTGGAGCAGGCCCCTGCATCCTTCCGGAAACCGTTTTGAACCGCGCGTCCGAGGCGGTAAACAACTGGGATGCTGCCGGTTTATCGATCCTTGAAATATCGCATCGTTCGGCAGAATTCGAGGATGTCGTGAAATCAACGGAAAAGCTGGTTAGGGAGCTCTTAAATGTTCCTGAAACCCATTGCGTCTTATTCCTGCAAGGCGGTGCAAGCATGCAGTTTGCTATGATTCCGATGAATTTCTTGGGCAAAGGCCAAAAAGCCGCTTATCTTGATGCGGGCTTTTTTGGGCAGAAGGCCATTAAAGAAGCGCAGATCAGCGGAACAGTTGATGTTGTGGCCTCATCAAAAGCAAATCATTATCATTATATCCCAAAAGATTATTCAATACCGGCCGATGCAGCATACTTTCACATCACTTCCAACAATACTATTGAAGGCACTGAAATGTTTCCCTTTCCAAAATCGCCTGTTCCATTTATTTGCGATATGTCATCGGATATTTTTAGCCGGGTGATCGATGTCAATGATTTTGATCTAATCTACGCCGGTGCGCAAAAGAATATGGG
>JABDBQ010000095.1 GCA_013288555.1 Bacteroidota bacterium
GAAAGAAGAGGTTGATAAATTGCATAAACAGCAGGTAATGCAATTGGAAAAGATAGCAGGACTCACCGGTGAAGATGCGAAAGAACAACTTATTGAAAGTTTAAAAGACGAAGCAAAGTCAAAATCCAAAGGGTACATCAAAGACATCATTGAAGAAGCCAAGCTTACAGCCACCAAAGAGGCTAAAAAGATCGTCATGCAAACCGTTCAGCGTGTAGCCACGGAGCAGGCCATTGAAAATTGTATATCCGTATTCAATATTGATAATGACGAAATCAAGGGAAGGATTATCGGCCGTGAAGGTCGTAATATCCGCGCCCTGGAAGCAGCAACCGGAGTTGAGATCATTGTAGATGATACCCCCGAAGCTATTATTCTTTCAGCATTTGATCCTGTAAGACGAGAAATAGCTCGACTGGCTTTGCACAAACTGGTTTCTGATGGACGTATACATCCGGCCCGTATTGAAGAAGTTGTTGAGAAAACCCGCAAACAGATAGAAGAAGAACTCGTTGAAATAGGGGAACGTACCTGTATTGACCTGGGCGTTCACGGCCTCCATCCTGAACTTGTTCGTTTGGTAGGTAAAATGCGTTATCGTTCTTCTTACGGACAAAATCTGCTGCAACACAGCAGGGAAGTAGCCAATTTTTGCGCTGTAATGGCAGCTGAATTAGGAATGAATGCAAAAATGGCCAAACGTGCGGGGTTGCTGCACGATATAGGCAAGGTTTCAGATGAAGATCCGGAATTGCCACACGCATTGCTGGGCGCAAGACTTGCTGAAAAATTCAAAGAACATCCTTCAATTGTAAATGCTATCGGAGCCCACCACGATGAAATGGAAATGACCGATCCGATTTCTCCTATTATCCAGGTATGCGATGCTATGTCAGGCGCCAGGCCCGGTGCAAGAAGGGAAGTATTCGAATCTTATATCAAAAGACTTAAAGATCTCGAAACGATTGCGTTATCTTATGATGGTGTTCAGAAAACTTATGCAATCCAGGCTGGTCGAGAATTGAGGGTTATTGTAGAAAGTGAAAAAATATCCGATACGGAAGCAGATACTTTGGCTTACGATATATCATCAAAGATACAGACTGAAATGACTTATCCAGGTCAGATAAAAGTGACTGTAATTCGTGAGAAAAGGGCCGTGAGCTTTGCCAAATAGTAGTTTAGTGAGCTAATCTTTTTTGCTAATACCATTATGACGGAGACCGCCCCACAAAGTACTTTTGTTGACCGCGCCATGTTGTGGATCGGATCCACATCTTCCCTTATAGTGCACACGATTCTTTTTGCCTTCAGCTTTGCATTGGCAATATTTGGCGTGGGGCTTGATCATATTTTATTGGTTGTTACAACTGTTGTATCTCTTGAAGCAATATACATGGCTATTTTTATACGGATGGCTGTAAATCGAAACACTCATAGCCTGAAAGAAGTGGAAAAAGATATTGACGAGATTCAGGTAGATGTAGATGAAATGCAGGAAGATGTAGATGAAATACAGAAAGATATTGATGAAATTCAGGAAGATATAGATGAGATACAGGGAGATGTGGACGACATTGAAAAAGGTGACGGCAAGCAACTTGTATATGGAGAAAAGACTCAAGCTGTACTAAGCGGAATTGAGATGCAGCTACAAAACCTGATAAGGGATATAGAATTACTTAAACATAAACGGGAATAAAAGGTGCTAATTCAAAAAGAAATAGCAGCTATTACGAGGTTATTTCATTGCAATCAGAATTCGCATCGGCACTCGTCGAATTAATCCGTTTACCCCTCAAAATACAACGAGAAGTAGACAAAATTTGATCTTAGCCGGCTAAAAATATTGGTATATATTGTGTTTTGAGGGGCAAGGACATTATTTAATCCCTGCGAAATTTTAATCTCCGGAGAAAATTTGAAATAGGGGAAATACATATCCAATCCGACTCCATATTGATATGAAATATTACTTGGTGCCAATGCAATCTTTGGATTTGAGGGGTTTACGGCAGCTCCTGCAGTGGATGAAAGATCGTATGAATATTCTGCTCCTCCAATAACATAAAAACGAATGTTTCCAAAGCGGTCCGACTTCATTTTCAGCAATACGGGAGCGTCCACAAATGCACTTTCGATCTTTTTGGTTTCTATACTGGAATCTTTCATGGTATAAACCAGGTCTCGTTCAGTCAAAACAAGTGTTGGAATAAACCTCAGGTCAAAATGATCTCTCAAAAAACTTTTCGGAGGCCCAAGGTGCAAATCGCTTACCACCCCCAATGAAAAACCAGCTGTGCCCTGTGCGCTGACACGCATAATGGTATCCGCAGGATGCTGATGATACCATGTATTCGAAAAATTATATTTTAATGTTGAATAATTGAACCCGAGTGTAAATCCGAAATGGATAAAACGGTCATAATCATAGAAAGGCTTGTTGAGCGCCTGACCTGATGCTTTTCCTGCTCCTGTTAGAATCAGGATGACAAGGATTATTTTGAGGCGCTGTATATGGTAGAAATGCCTAAGCTTAGTGCTTTCCATGAGGTATTTTTTGAAGCCGGTTTTATTTAAAATATTTACAAAATTTTGCCCGGAAGGAAATGCCGCAACAGATTCGTGCAGATAGGTATATGCGCGATCATTTTTGGAGATGATCCTTCCGGCCAAAGGACAAATAACGGTAAAATATATGTGATATAACTGTTTCATTGGAAAAGAAGTTGGATGGGAAAACTCAAGGATTGTTAATAATCCACCTGGTTTAAGCACCCTGTATATTTCTTTCAGCCCCTTCTCTGTATTTTCAAAATTTCTGACTCCAAAACTAAC
>JABDBQ010000096.1 GCA_013288555.1 Bacteroidota bacterium
ACCCAACATTATCTGCTAAAAATAAAAAAGACTTGTTTGTTTATTAAAAAAAACTATATTTGCTTGTACGTTAATGCTCATATTAACCTATTTTAAGTATCACTCAGAACTAAGTTAATTCAAAAAAATGAAAAAACATTTTTACTCCTTCGTCATGCTTCTATTGTTCGGGGCAATGTCCTTTTTTGTGAACACCCTATATGCGCAGAAATATTGCTATCCGCAATTTTCCAAAGGTGGTTGTGCAGGCAACGATATCTCAGCAGTATCTTTCAGTAATCTTAGTGTATCGCCATCATGCACTTCAAGTGGTGTTGATACCAGCGGTCTTACCGGAACAGGCATTACTGTTTACAGGGGAAAAACGTATCAAATAAATGTTTCGACCACTGATGGTTCAGGAACAAATTATGCCGTTTATATTGATTACCAGAAAGATGGTTCATTTGAAGATATCGGAGATTATGTAGCAAGTGAAATTAATGGCACTTTTACCACAATGACCCAAAACATAACAATTCCATTAAATGCTACCCCTGTGGTTACAAGAATGAGAATTGAAATAGCCAATGGCTCTTCTGGGGCTGTAGCAGGGGTAACCAATTACAATACGGATTGTGCCAGTTTTAATACCAGTTACATCGGAGGTTGTGCCGATTATAAACTGAATATTACGGCCTATCCAAAAGATATCGGCATCCTTGCATTAACCCCCGCTTACTGCCCAAGTAAAAAAGAACCGGTCCAGGTTATTATTCAGAATGTCGGTTTAAATTCTTTGAACAGTATCCCGTTTACCTTTAAAGTTGGCTCAACTACAGTCAGTTCCACCTATAGCAGGTCATTGGCATCGAATACGCAGGACACATTTACCATTGGAACTTTTGATGCCAGCACAGCAGGTACATACAATGTAAAGGTTTACGCCAACTTGAGCGGGGATGGTGACCGTACTAATGATACCGTTAATGCTATATTACACATTGCACAGCCTGCGGCTCCTACGGTTACTCCAACCATCAATCATTGTGGCCCTGGGGCGTTCTGGCTCGATGGGAAATCCACTACTGCCAAAACTTTTACAGACTGGTTTACCACTGATACAGGACAGGTTCCATTCGTCAAGAACAGAGATTCAATCCTCAGCCCAAACCTCGGCATCGGATCGTCAGTCACTTATTATGCTGAAAGCCGTTTTAATACCAACGATACTTTAACAAAAGGGAATTTTAGCACAAACCATGAGAATTATGGTGGTACCATGTGCGATATTTTCGCCAAAAACCTGGTTATTATCGATAGCCTTGACGTCAATTTTAACGAAACAGGAAGCGATTCCTGCGCGGTATGGATAAAAATCGGAACACATAGCGGATACCAGAATGACAGAACTGCGTGGACACATGTCGCGACAGTACCAGTCACTGCCGGCGGCTCAGGCAATCCAACCCATGTCAGACTCCCTTATCCTATTACACTTCAGGTTGGTACGCTATACGGGCTATATACATACGCTACTTCATTTAACGATGTAAATGCTTATGATGTCACGTATCTTTCAAGCAATCCGCATTCGAATGCAGATCTGACCATTACGGCAGGAAACAGTATGGGTAATGGCGGACCTTTTACAGGTGCTATCACCAATGGAAGAGATTGGGATGGAAGAATATATTACCACCTCAATGCTTGTCCAAGTCCACGTGTTTCAACAACATTAAACATGTTGCAAAATCCTAATGGGGCCTATATGGCCAAAGGTGTTCCTTTCCAGGGAAAATATAATATAGGAGATGAAGTCCATTCTGACCAGGTTTGTGTGGGAGATACCATAAGGTATGTTATTTCACCGCCAACAGGTATGGCTGAATCGGATTATGGTACCAAATGGGTTGTCAATTCAATGAACCTTAAAACCGTTCGTGGATATACTTCAAAAGATACCTCTTCAAGGTTTCCAACAAAGACAACAGCAGGATATTTCCAATACATACCAACGATAGGCGATAGCGTTTTTGTACTTTCAGTTGATATGAAAACCCCCGGTACCGGATGTGATTCTGTACTTCAGCGCTATATCACAGCAAGCGTTAATCCAACAGCTGATTTTTCATTTAATAATCCATGCGGCAATACCCCTGTACTTTTAAAAAGCCTGAGTTCAGTTAAATCAGCAACTGACACGGTAAAAACATGGGCCTGGGATTATGGTGACGCTACAGGCACTTCTACGCGCCAGGTGCCTTATCCTTATAAATATGCGAATACCGGTACCTATAAAGTTACTCTTGCTGTAACCTCTTCGGCCGGATGTCCTGCAACCGTTACCAAATCTCTTACAGAATACCCGGTTCCCGTTGCCAAATTCGGAAATAAAATTCCATGTAATGACAGGCCTGTGACCTTATTAGATTCTTCAACTATTGGTACTCCTGACAAATTAACTGCCTGGAGCTGGACCCTTGGTGATGGCAATAACAGCAGCAGCCAGAATCCGGTACATACATACGCCAAATCCGGTCCTTACCTGGTAAAACTGGTTGTCACAACCAATAATGGATGCATGGATTCACTCACAAAATCAGTAAGGGTAGAACCGATTCCTGTTCCTAAGTTCAGTTTTGTGGACAAATGTGTGAATGCCGCTATTTATATGAGTACAAGCGGTACCATTGACTCAAGCTCCAAACTCGGCACATATACCTGGACTTATGGTGATGCAACGAAAAGCACGACAGTTGCAAATCACACCTATAAGGCAAATGGAACTTATAATATTAAACTGGTTTTAACAACCATGTATGGCTGCTCAGATTCTGTAACGCA
>JABDBQ010000097.1:0-330 GCA_013288555.1 Bacteroidota bacterium
ATAATTAACACCCTGTTGCGAGGAAACTTAAAGCATTACATCCTGCTCATATACCAGTCCAGTTCTTTTTCAATCTTCTGGTAATGAAAGAAAGCTGTGATATTTTTTTGAAGACGCAAAAAAGAAGTTTCGCTTTTTACTACATAGTCAAATGCCCTGTGATGCATGCAGCTTACGGCAACATCTATTTTGTCCTGTGATGACAACATAACAACCGGAATATCAGGATTAAAGTCCTTGATTTTATCCAATGTTTCAATCCCGTTCATCGCATTTTTTTCAATGCCGTCCATAAAATAATCCCTTCATTTTCAATAATGGGCATTGGTG
>JABDBQ010000097.1:350-2656 GCA_013288555.1 Bacteroidota bacterium
ATGCATTGCTCTCCGGTAGAAAAAGTTTCTACCGTAAAATCTGTGTGGTATAGAAATTCTGTTTCCAGAGATTTTAAAAACAAGAGATCATCATCAACCAGGAATAGTTTTATTTTGTTTTCGTTTGTCACAGGTTATTGTTTTTAATTGTGTTGAATTCAATTTCCAATTCTTTGCACGCCTGGGTGCAAACTTTCTCAATCTGAAACACCATATCAGGTATGCTATCTTCCTGTTGGTGCGAACTGGCAAACTCCTGAACTTTTTTAGCCATATTTTCAAAATCCACACCAATGCCCATTATTGAAAATGAAGGGATTATTTTATGGACGGCTGTGTATAGTGATTTCCAATCCTTATCGAAAAAGCTTTTTTTCATGGCGCTGATTAAAGGCGGTGTCTGCTCCAGGTACAGGGAGATCATTTCCATCATTAAAGCAGGATTTGATTTCGTGCGCTGGTTTAAGAAACCCAGGTCAATGCACTTCATCTTAGAATCAATATCTACATCGATGACTCCGATTTTCGCGAGCGATGGTTTTTTTACCAGCCCCAGGATTTTACTGTATAGTACTCTTTCATCAATGGGCTTTGCGATATAATCATTCATACCAACTGCTTTACATTTAGCAAGGTCAACTGTAGTGACGTCAGCCGTTAAAGCGATAATGGGAACATCGGAAAACATTACATTCCTTATGTATTCCGTTGCCTCAAAGCCATTCATTTCAGGCATTTGCAAGTCCATTAAAATAATATCGTAGGTATTATTTTCCAGTTTTTCTATGGCTATTTTGCCATTAGGGGCCATATCGCGTTCAAAACCGAAATCATCCAGCAATGTTTTCATCAGCAGTTGATTGAGTGCGATGTCTTCAACCACCAATACCCTGATATTTTTAATTTCCGGATCCAGTTCTGCAATTTCCAGTTCCATTTCTGCCTCATCATTTGTTTTCTGGAAACTTAATGTGAAACTAAATGTAGAACCCTCGTCTATTTTACTTGTTACATTGATAGTGCCTCCCTGGGGTTCTACCAGTTGTTTTACAATAGCAAGTCCCAAACCGGTACCTCCATACAGCCTTGATGTGCCGCTGGATGCCTGTTGAAAATTTTCAAATATCTTGCCGATTTTACTTTCAGGAATTCCGATTCCTGTATCTGTAATTGAAAATTCTATGGTAACCATATCATCATCCTCTTTCAATAATCGAACACCCACTGTAATTTTCCCCTGGGTTGTAAACTTCACAGCATTACTCAAGAGATTTAGAATGATCTGGTGCAAACGTACCGGGTCGCCGAGCAAAACCTCCGGTATTCTGCTATCATATTCTTTTACCAGCTCTAAATTCCTTTCCTGGATTTTGGTTTCGAACAAATGCAGCATAGCTGAAATGGACAATGCCAGTTTAAACGGAATCTGCTCAAATATCATTTTCGCGGAATCTACTTTTGCAAGATCCAGGATATCATTGATGAGTACAATCAAAGCATCGCCGCTCATTTTAATAGCGGTCAGATATTCTTTTTGTTTGGCAGACAGATCTGTTTTCAGTACCACTTTTGTAAACCCGATGATGGCATTCATAGGCGTACGTATTTCATGGCTCATATTGGACAAAAACTGCTGTTTGGCTTTCACGGCATCTTCAGCTGTTCTTGTGGCTTCTTCCGCAATTTTCGCAGCACTTTCAGCTTTGCTTTTGGCTTCTTCTGCTATTTGTGTGGCCAGCTCTGCAGAAACTTTAGCAGCAACCAATTCTTTTTCAATTCTTTTTTGCTCGGTAATCACCCTTGCCACCACTACGGCGCCAATCACATTGCCGCGGTCATCTCTATATACCGAACCATTGAATAGCACGTCCGTCAATTCACCGTCTATGATGGTTAATGGATAGTCTGCCACAAAACCCTTTGCAAAAACCTTCTCATATCCTTCACGTGCCTTTTTTTTGTCAGTGAAATAATTAAAGAAATCTGTCCCTATTATATGCTCCCGGGTCGATCCGGTGACTCTAACTGTCGCCTCGTTCATGTCTGTAATTTTCCCTTGGGGGCTAATGGTAAACAGGGGATCGCGGCTTGCTTCAATCAGGCTGAGAGAATAATTGGAAAGCAGGTTCTGGGCTGTAACATCCCTCGCAACACATACTACACCGAGTACATTCCCTTTATCATCTTTATAAACGGATCCATTGAACAATACATCAGTAAGTTTTCCGTCTTTATGGCGGACCGTTAGGGGAGAGTCAGCAACATATCCTTTTGCGAATACTTCCTGATATACTTCCCGTGCTTTT
>JABDBQ010000098.1 GCA_013288555.1 Bacteroidota bacterium
CCCCAAGATATGAGACTTGTGGCATACGTTTCGATGTATAATCCCAAGGATTCTTCCTACAATGAGATTTTGAATACCACTCAAACACCTTTTCTTGGAGGAACAATTACAGGCATAGAAAATACAATCAGTCAACAAATTGGAGGAGTTGACTTATATCCCAATCCTGCAAACCGTTATACCCAATTAGATTATGAGGTTACAAATAATCATTCGCAGGTTAGCATCCGGATAAGCAATTCATTAGGGCAGAGTGTTAAAAATATATATTCGGGGACAGAAGAAAAAGGCAATTATGCTTTTGATATCAACACCTCCGGTTTGAAAAATGGGATTTATTTTATGACGCTAAGCGTGAACGGGATTTCTGTTAATAAGAAATTTATGATTAACAGATAATATGAAAGCTATTGTATTAACAAGGACCGGAGCAGCAGATAAAGCATTTGAAATAAGGGAATTTCCAATGCCTTCTGCAGGCGAAAATGAAGTACTTATTAAAGTTAGCTATTCGGGTTTGAATTTTGCCGATGTCATGGCCCGGAAAGGAATGTACAAAGAGGCGCCCCCTATGCCATCTGTGCTGGGATACGATGTGTCTGGAATCATTGAATCTGTTGGAAAAAATGTAACAAACCTCAAACCGGGAGATGCTGTTTTTGCTTTTACCCGCTTTGGAGGCTATGCAGAATATGTGGTTTGCAATGCAATGGCCGCTGCGAAAATCCCTGCCCGTATAGACTTATCTGTCGCCTCGACTCTGGCAACGCATTATAGCACTGCATGGTTTTGTGCTGCTGAAATGGTAAACCTGCATGAAGGAGATACTGTGTTGATTCACGCCGCTGCCGGAGGTGTAGGTACTGCGTTGACCCAGTATGCGCTTCATAAAAAATGTATCGTATTTGCCACTGCAGGGTCTGATGAAAAAATAAAGATGCTTGAAAAAGCGGGTGTTCAGGTGGCTATCAACTATCATAAAGAAAAATTTGAGGAAGTCATCAACGAAAAGACCAAAGGCAAAGGGGTAAATGCGATTTTTGATGCTATAGGTGGAAGATCCGTAAAGCTTGGGATTCAGAGCCTTAGTGCAGGTGGGCGAATCGTTTGCTATGGTGCATCAGAAATGACCAGCAGCAACAGTAAGTTTCATTATTTAAAAACCGGGCTTGCATTTGGATTTTACAATCCTGGCCTGCTCACCATGGCTGCGAAATCCATTATCGGTATCAACATGCTCCGCATTTCGGATGAGCGACCCGAATTGATGAAAAGGAGTATGGATGAGGTTTGTAAACTGACAGAACAAGGTGTTTTCAAGCCTGTTCTCGGTAAAGTTTTTCCTGTGTCTGAAATAGCTGCAGCTCATGTTTTCCTTGAAAGCCGGGCATCAGTCGGGAAGGTGGTTTTAGAGTGGTAAAACTGACGCAAATATCCAGGCCATAATTCTGAAATTACAAAATAGTTATTGAAATACTACTTGCTATCCGCAATTCCGATTTCACAACCCATATTACAGGTTATTCCCTGATTCATTGATTTGGGGGAAAGAATAGAATCTGTCATTTTTAAAGATCCTGTGTCGTTTATTATAAAATACCCTTTACTGCCTGTTTGTGAAATAGATACATTACATAATTCTCCCCGTGTTATTTTTGTATTATGGGATATATGGACATCATGGCTGCCAAGACAGATGTTCCCTTTTTCAAAATCAACCTGGTGGGTGATTTTAATTCTTCCGGTTAATATTGTCTTCTGATTATAATTTTCCAAAATGTAAAAAGTATTGGCATTTAACTGCTGTACAGCAGACTCCCCGATTTCCATTGATCCGAGTTCAAATGTGCTTTTACCAGGCTTATAAGTTGCCAGCATCATATCGCCGGCCAATTGAATTCTATTATTTCCGCCAAATAATATTCCTCCACCTATCAGATTACCGTCAATCATGAGATTTGTATGAACTAAACATGTATAGCCTTGCTGAATATCAAGATCAAAAAAATGATATTCCCTCCCATTATCTATTTTTTGCGATTTCCCATTGCATATAACTTTAGACCCTGTGGATTTTCCTGCAATTAAGTCTGATATCCTGAGATCGCCGCTGATATATAATTTCCCATTTCCTGAAAGGTCCATTTCACCTGCACCTGAAAGGTTCCCGCCATTGGTAATGGTTATAACACTTGATGATGTGATAACTTTATCCGTTCCGCTATTCACAACCTTCATATCCCCTGTAATAACCAGGCTATGGCTGCCATCCAGTTTCAGTATGGATATTTTACCTTTTCCGTCAATTGTTAAAGAAGCAACTGATACATCCATATCCATAACTGGCTGATGCGTTGCGTTGTTTATCAATACATTGTCATTAGTTCCTGGTAAGCCGGAACCTGCGGTGCTGGTCCAGTTCAACGGGTCGCTCCAGAGGGACGAATTTGCTCCAACCCATGTTACTGTTTTTGCTTTTGCGTATGTACTGAAAAAAGCAAATATCAAAGCCATTATAACTATGTAATTTATTCCTGATGTTTTAGTCTTCGATTTCATTTTTTTGAAGAGTAATTGATACATACTTTAATTACCGACAACTGAATGTCTTTGTTTCGATCTTATAATTTAATTATTACAGCGC
>JABDBQ010000099.1 GCA_013288555.1 Bacteroidota bacterium
CGTCAATTGCTTTTAACCGCAAAGAAAAGATTTCGTCTTTGGCATGACCGTTAAAGCCTGCTTCGAATTCTTTAAAACCGGAAAGAAATTTGTTTTTGAGATCTGAAAGTGGAACGCCGCTATTCATTGCTTTTTTCTTTTGGTTTATGCAGGTTGGGCATTTTCATTTTTGATCCAGTCGTATCCCCTTTCTTCCATTTCCAAGGCAAGTTCTTTGGTACCTGATTTCACAATCCGTCCTTCATAGAGAATATGCACAAAATCGGGAACTATATAATCGAGCAATCTCTGGTAATGCGTGATCACGAGGAAAGCATTGTTTTCATTATGGAGGGCATTAACGCCATTGGCTACTATCCTGAGGGCATCTATATCAAGGCCGGAGTCGGTTTCATCCAGAATTGCAAGACTCGGTTCCAGCATGGCCATCTGGAATATCTCGTTTCTTTTCTTTTCACCGCCTGAAAATCCTTCATTAAGGGAGCGGCTGGCCAGTTTCTGGTCTATTTCCACCAGTTTCATCTTTTCACGCATCAGGCTCAGGAACGATGACGGATCTATATCATCAAGGCCTCTATGCTTACGGGCAGCATTTACTGCGGTCTTTAAAAAATTGGTTGTACTTACACCCGGAATTTCAATAGGATACTGAAAAGCCAGAAAGACGCCCTCCCGAGCACGTTCTTCAGGAGCCATTTCCAGGAGGTTTTTACCGATGTACCAGGCTTCACCCCCTGTCACCTCATACCCGTCTCTACCTGCCAATACAGATGCCAGGGTGCTTTTTCCTGCGCCGTTAGGCCCCATAATGGCATGTATTTCACCAGCTTTGATTGTAAGATTGATCCCTTTCAGGATTTGTTTTTCTTCAACCCTGGCCTGGAGGTTATTGATCTGAAGAATGATGTCTGAATCTGCTGATTGCCCTTTCACCTAGCTTATTTATATTAATTCTAAATTGCAAAGGTATGGAAAAATTACAATCTGTGAAATGATTCAGATACATGTAGGGAACAATCTGCTGATGAGATGATATAGAAATACGCCAATTAATTTTTTACGCACTCCACTCTCTATCTTCACTCTTCGTTCATCCTCGCAATTGATGGTTCAGCCTGCTTGTATCTTCGAGACGCATACCGCTTTTTTCAGGCGTATCAATAATACCTGGGGATTGCATTTTTGAACGAGCCGGCGGACTGCTTAATTTCCCGGGAAAGGATTTCAAACCTTCCGGGCTACTATTATGCTGAATATTATTGTTGTTATCAATATTATTAATGTCCATCGAATCCGCAAATAATCCTGCGGCATTTGATGGGGCTAATATTTCTGCCTGCGAATCTTTAGATATGGCAGTAGTGCCGGCTTTTTTCTGCATTTTTTCAAAAATGGTATCCGTTTTATATACCACTACAGTATTTTTATTGTCATTCTGCCCTGCTTTGCGTCCGATAAATACAGCGACAAATAAAACCATAACCATGGCAAAACCAACCTGGTAGGCAGGCACCTGGAAATTGAGTATCCTGGAAATATTGATTGAAGGAAACGCAATCCATTTTACATTTTTCTTACGGGCAGCCACCATAGCCCTAAGATTTTTATGAATCTGCGGATCGGGCAATACTTCATGATCTTCATCGGCAAAAGTTGCTTTAGCACCAGCCAAAAGCAATCTCAGTTCTTCATGCTCTTTTTCAGATAGAATATCCTCATGGGATTCATGAGAATTTCTAAAAGGCATATCGTCAAAAATATCTTTCATCGCTCTGTATATTAGTTTGCGGGGTTGAACGCAGTCATTTTTCCGCCAAGTTTTTTTAATGTGTAAAACAGCCTGGATTTCACAGTTCCTTCAGGACAATCAAGAATTTCACTAATTTCTTTGATGGATAATTCTTCATAAAACCGCAAAACAAATGCTTCCCGGTGTGTATGATCCAGTTTTTCAAGTTCTTCTTTCAGGTGGTTATTGAATATATTCAGATCAATATTTCCGAGCAGGGGTTCTCCATCCTCTTCATAAAGTAAGGCGCCGTTTTCTTCCATAAGCCTGCTGCGTATCGCTGAGTTCCGGTATTCATTCTTGCACATGTTGGTGGCAAGGGCGTAGAGCCATGTAGAAAAAGTCCTGGATGCATCATAATATTCGTATTTTTCGAGGACTTTAATAAACAGGTCCTGGAGGAAATCCTGGGCTTTTTCACTATCGTTGTGCAGCATTTTGCGAAAAAAGTGTAATAATTTCACACTATAGCGGCCATAGAGTTCATCAAACGCACGGGTATTGCCTCCGGCAATCATTTGCATGAGGGCTGCATCGGTACTTTGCTTGTAATTTTTATGGAATAGTGCCATATAAAGGGTCAGTACACGCAAATATCATGCAGGTTCAAAGGGAAAATGAAAAAAATATTAAAACACCGGTTTTCTTGCCGGAATCGCAGTATTTTCTTAAGGAAAGATGCTAAACAAAAACCTGATTTTACTTTTTTCGAAATCATTCCAGGTATCGCTCTCTGATTCAAATGCTACCAAACCGGCTGTTGGAAGATAATCATGTATATCCGTCGCAAGCATGCCTGCAA
>JABDBQ010000100.1 GCA_013288555.1 Bacteroidota bacterium
ATACGCCGGCTTGAATACGTAATCGGGCAAAACGCTCATATCTACGATGACTTCCTGGGAGTGAATGGTGCCTTTTACGGTTAGCTTTTGATCGGGGCTTGTGGTGCCAATGCCGACGTTGCCACTTACATCAATAGTTAGACGTGGTTGTTCGCTTGTAAGCAAAGACAGGCTTCTGTAGGCTCCTCCACCAATATAATCAGCGCCTATAGTGACTGAATTAGATGGTCCATATAAACCCCCACTTCCCGCGTGTCCAATAAATAATCCTTCGTTATTCCCATTTACAAAGGATGCAATGGTAATACCAGTAGTATTGATGCTTTTTGTTGTGAATTGATAAGGACTGAGCGTGCCTATACCTACATTACCTGTATTAGTTATGGCTAATCGCTCTAAGCCTGTTGTCGCATCTTTAATCGAAAATGTCCCGTTTGTCGTTAGCCCGTCTCCAAACTGCCATATATGGCCACCATAGGCGGTCCCATCAAGCTGAAGTCCTACACCGGTTGATGTGCTATTATTTATGTATAAGGTATTAGTTAATGTATTTCCACTCCCTGCAGTTAATGGTAAATAAGTTTGTGCATAACAACAATAGCTTAACGCAACCATTGCCAAAGTATAGGTATATTTTTTCATAATAAGGTTATTTTTTGTTTTGAGCCTGGGTTATGATACTTAATTTTTGGTTAAGCTGATTAATTTGCTTTTGCTGTGAAATGAGCTGTCTTTGCTGTAGGCCGAGCCTAACCTCTTTTTCATTATCTTGTTTATCCTTCTCAATCAAATACAGTGTCAGTTCCTCTACTTTCTTCAGCAGTTTGGCATTCATGTCCCCCAAACTAAGCCCATCCTTTGCCACCTGCTCAGCCGATGGCATTTCGGGCAGGTGATGGTTCTGATCGATATAGGTTTTTACTTCGGTTAAGGTGGGTAAGTGATAAGCTGGCTTAAATACATAATCCGGCAACACATTCATGTCTACAATGACTTCCTGCGAGTGAATCGTACCTTTTACAGTTAATAGCTGGTCGGGGTTTGAGCTGCCAATGCCAACACTCCCATTGTAACTGATAAAAAGTGAACTTATCCAATCATTGTCACCTGAGGCACCTCCATGTCTTTGGATATCAAAGGTCCCTGACCTGGTTCCGGTTGGCGAACCCTGTTGAAGCAATCTTATTCCGTATGGATCACTGTCGGCTTGAAATCCCATATAAATTGATGTTCCGGCGCCGTTTGTTGTATTGCTATTTGACAGCGCTAAACTCTTGAAATTAGTATTATTATTGCCCGCTACTGTTAAACTGATACCCGGGCTAGTTGTGCCGATTCCGACATTGCCATTTCCATCAGGCAAAAGACTGATTGATGGAACCGATTGCGTTGCCACATTGTTCATAACACGAAACCAACCCGTATAATTGTTGTATGAATATATATCAAATGAGTTATTAAGCCAAAGGCCGCTATAATTAGCTACGCCATTTTTGGCCAAGACTCCAATAGTACCATTTGCATCATTCCCGAACTGGGAAACAACATTAAACGCACTATTAGCAGACCATACACTTCCGGTAGCTTGAGGTTGATACACAGCTAACTTCGCTCCCGGGCCGGTTGTCCCAATCCCAACGTTATCCATTGTTGTCGTTTTACCACTGCTTGAACTAAATTGTGCATAAGAACTATAGCTTACCATAGCTACAGCCAGTGTTAAAAGTGTCCTTTTCATGATAAGATTTAGTTTTTGTTTAAAGCCTTGGTTAGGGTATTTAATTGTTGCTTAAGCAACACAATTTCTTCTTGCTGTAAACGGAGTTGTCTTTGTTGAGAATTGAGTTTTGCATCTTTTTCTTTATCCTTGTCGTCCCTCTCCATCAAATACAGCGTCAACTCCTCCACCTTCTTCAGCAACTTGGTATTCATCTCCCCCAAACTCAGGCCGTCTTTTGCTACCTGTTCAGCCGATGGCATATCAGGCAGGTGGTGGTTCTGGTCGATATAGGTTTTTACCTGGTTGAGGGTTGGCAAGCGGTAGGCCGGCTTGAAGACGTAGTCTGGCAAAACGCCCATATCTACAATGACTTCCTGCGAGTGAATGGTGCCTTTTACGGTCAGTTTTTGATCGGGGTTTACCGTACCAATGCCGACATTGCCGTTTGCAATAGTCTGAAGTACAAGATTTCCCACGCCCTTTGCATTAATATCCAAATCTCCATTAGCATTTGATCCGGCTTTTGAAATACCTGAGTACCCCATGGTGATTCCTTGTGTGAGATTTTGAGCATAGACGCCAAATGTTCCACTATATATATTGGCATTTGCAGCATCAATTACCGTTAATCGTTCACCTGGGTTTATCGTTCCGATGCCAACATTACCTCCCATCGGGTTCACCAATACGTTATACGCAGCAGTATTACCATCAACTCGCTGGGACTGAAGCCACGTATCCCCACTTCCGCTAACACCCGCTAACAATCCATATGCGCCCGAACCATTCGAAATAAAAAGACCTGAATTACCGGCAGAGCCAAGTATGGGCGTTGTAACACTTAATCCCGGA
>JABDBQ010000101.1 GCA_013288555.1 Bacteroidota bacterium
ATTCAGCGGTAAGATCATCGCGCCAGGCAATTTCATCATCATATCTTTCGCTCTCATATTCTTTAAACCTGTTTTCAACTTTAATATGGAGCAGTGATTTGCGGTAAACAATGGTTTTCATCCAACTGAAGAGCCCGCTATCACCCCTGTAATTTCTCAGATCATGGAATATCTCGATAAAACTTTCCTGCAGCACATCATGCGCATATTCTTTATTGTTTATCATTCTAAATGCCCGTGTATAAAGTGCTCGTTTATATTTCTCATACAATTCATGCTGCGCATTTCTGTCCTGCCGGATACAGCGCAGAATCAGTTCATCATCATTATTAATATTCGTCGCAGGGTTCAAATTCTAAAATGCATTTATTAGATAGGGGCAAGAACGGCAAAAAAGGTTGTATGGAAGCAAAAATAATTCAGGTAGCAAGAGTTGCCAATCCCGAGCGATCGGGATTGGCAACTCTGTTGTAACCTTAGACAGAAAATAAGTCGATAGCTATCTGATAAGATTTATATCGCCTTTTCTATAGATCCATTCTCCAGTAGTACTTTTCGCGGTTAGGGTATAACCATAAACTCCGGGAGGGCAAATGGATCCCCGGAATTTGCCATTCCACCCACCATTCATATCAGAAATAGTTGAAACAACTTCTCCCCAACGGTTCACAATAACCATACTTAATTGGGTAATATTTGCTCCCTCGGGTTTGAATACATCATTTACTCCATCATTATTGGGTGAAAACGCATTTGGAACATAGAAATATCCGTTGCAGTCTACCTTTTTCACATGAAAATATATGGTGTCTTCCCTGCAGCCGTCATAAATCTGAACAGAATAGATACCAGAATCCGATACATTAATAGTTTTTGTATTCCAGCCGTTTGACCAGGAATACAATACATTGTCTATCCCAGCATCAAGAGTTATTGACGGAGATTGACAAATGCTATCCAAATGCTTGTGGATTGGTATATTTAGCGAGTCTATATCGCAACGAGTAAAATGACAAATAAAACCAGAAAATGAAGAATCAATCGCAGGTTGCAAAGAATTTGACGAAACAGGAAAATCCGGGCTTGTTGTTAGCCCCATAACCCAAAGTCCGCCTGAAGGTTCAACAGTCCATGCAGGGATAAAATCACAATAACTCCCACCAAAAGGAATAATATTGATAAGTTTCCCTTCCGGATTTAATTCTAGTACTTTGAGCTGGCTATTCCCCTCAGGATATAATTTGCTTGGAGAAAAAGAACCGTTAGCAAATCCTTTATCTTCACTCGATGAATCTGGAATGTTTTCTGAAATGAAATATGCATTATTGTTTTGATCCAGAATTGATGATCGGGCTCCATAAAGTCCATAAACAGATATTTTATTAACCGTAAATGAATATTTAAGTATGCCAAGGCTATCAGTTTTAATTACAAAATTACCAGTATTTATATTAGTGCCAGTATCTAGTTGAAGTGAGGGTTTGACCTTGGATTTGTAAATATCCACAATTCCTGTCGAATAAATACAGCCTAGGGTATCTAAATCCAAAGAAAGTGTAAAGCCTTCATTTAAATAAAAATAATCACACCAGACAATAGAGTGGTTATTCTTGATTTTCAATAAGAAAGAAAAGGATAAATTTATTTTGCTGAAATAATATTGCTTACTTAGGGGATAGTTTACTTCAGGAAATAATGTATCTTGAGTAGTGCCCCAAAAATAAATATTATCAAATTTATCGATTGAAACGGTTGCAGATTCAATAGTAGCCTGATCCCGTCCTCCAATATAACTGCAAAATTCAAGGGTCCCGGTATTGTTAAACTCTGCAACAAAACCTCGGGTGAATCCGAGGGGATTGTTAATAGATTTGGAACTATCTGTCAAATCTTTAAATAATATCGAATTACTAGTAATAGGCAATCCTGTACTAGTTTGTCCTGAAATGCAAACCGTACCATTTTGATTAACACACAAATCATAAATGTTAGGCTGATCATGAGGATTATAAGCGTAAAAATATGTTCCCCATTTATAAATTCCACTTGTATCCATTTTTACCAAAAAAGATATTTGATTGATACTTGTTTCCATATATAGTTTTTTGAAAAGCTGTAGGGCTCACCGGAAAATCCTGGCTTGAAGTTTCACCAGTCATATAAATATTGCCTTTAAAATCTGTTTTTATCCTATAAATAGCATCGTCACCCGTTCCGCCAAAATAAGTTGCCCAAATAAGACGGCCTCCATCACCTATTTTCATGATATAAATGCTGAGTTGTCCATGACCAACTGATTCATATGCCCCTGTTGTCGTTTTTAATTTATTATTTAATGTAGAATAAGTAACATATGTATTGCCATCATGATCACTACAAATGGCATAGTTACCTCCAGAATATACTCCAGACAAAAAACTCGAATAAGAAGGCTTTATTTTTCCTGTTGCAGAAACGCAGATTGCTATGATACAAAATCCAAAAAAGGCAACAATCTGTCGCATTGAGTTTGTATGGTTTGATTTGACAACGTAAAGATATTA
>JABDBQ010000102.1 GCA_013288555.1 Bacteroidota bacterium
CATACACAGGGGGTAACCGGGGTTTATGCCTGGGGGATGGCATTCAATTGGGGGGTAATTCTATAAGTGGCCATACTTATATCTGGAGCAGTAGTCCAGCCGGAATAACCGGAAACAATTCAGGCATTTATGTGGCGCCTGTAAAGAATACGATATATCATTTAACAGAAACCAATACAATCACAGGTTGCACAAATACAAATTCATTGAAAGTGACTATTAATCCTAAACCAACCATATCTATAGATACCCCCAGAACAATTTGCCCATTGGCTAAAATTTACCTGGGCGTGAATTCTGTAAAAGGGATTAGTTATAGTTGGACATCAAATCCGGTTGGATTTAGCTCTACAAGTTCAAACCCACAGATAAGTGCTGAACAAAATACTGTTTTTTTTCTTACAGTTTCAGTTGATTCCAGCGGGTGTACTGCCAAAGATTCAGTTTTGATCTCAATTTACACAGTTCCTAAACCTGGGAAAATTGCAAACTCGGCCATTTGTTATGGGAATAAGATTTCGTTGGGCAAAAATCCTGTTTCAGGGTTGTCCTATTCATGGACAACCAATTCGCATGGGTTTAGTTCAACCAGTTCAAATCCGTCTGTTTCTCCGACATCGACTACAACTTATTATTTAACAGAAACAGTTGACTCGCTGGGATGCAAAGTCACAGATTCCGTTAATATTAAAGTAAATCCGTTGCCGGTACTTCATCTCAATTCTTACAGTGTTTGTTCCGGATCTGCAGTGTCAATTGGCGATTCTGCCATTTCAGGGGATTCTTACCAATGGTATAGTTTTTCTGCGGGATTTAGTTCCACCGACGCAGACCCATCTGTAAATCCTCTATTCTCTACAACATATAATCTCTCTGAAACAATAAATGCTACAGGATGCAAAGCAAGTGACACAGTCAGGGTAACGGTAAATCCCCAGCCGCATTCAGATTTCTCGTTTAATACCGTTTGCATGAATGACAGCACATTGTTTACAAATAAAAGTACCGGAGGAAAGACATTCAACTGGACTTTTGGCGATGGACTCAGTTCTTCAAAAGTCAATCCAAAGCATATTTACGCCGTTCAGGGAAGTTACAAAGTTGATTTGACAACAACCAACAATTATGGTTGTCAGGATTCATCAATTCATTTAATAAAGATATCCCCTTGCGTATGGCCTGGCGATGCAAATAACGACAAGATTGTGGACATGAGAGACCTGTTAGCCATTGGGATGGCCTACGGAGCCGTGGGACACCTGAGACCTTCGGCAAGTCTTAACTGGATGGGACAAATTTCTCCTGACTGGGATTCATCATTTACGAATGGGGTGAATTACAAACATGCCGATTGCAATGGTGACAGTCTCATCAATTATTATGATACACTTGCTATTTCGGCAAATTACAGTCTTTCACATACTAAATCAGGCATATTGAACCAGGGCAGCCCGTCTGATCCTGAGTTTACCATCCAATACTTAAAAGACACTGTTGATGCTGGGGATACTGTTGTGGCCCAGATCATGCTGGGAAATGATACAAAACCAGTCACTAATATATATGGCCTTTGCTTTTCATTATCATTTAACTCCGCTTTGTTTCAAACCAATAAGGCATTTATAAAAATGAATCCATCATTTCTAGGAACGGGAGGAACGGACCTGATCACGATGAGCAAAAAATATTTTTCGTCCGGGAACCTGGATTTAGGGATCTGCCGAACAGACAGGTTAGATACTTCAGGTACAGGAGTGATTGCCACTTTGTATTTGCCCGTAAATCTCACATTGCCTCAAAAATACGTTAAAACAGGCCTTTCAGTGTTTAACAATTATCAAATAACCCATTCTGAGAGTAATGTGCCTTTGTATTTTAGCCTGGATTCGGTTGTTTTGAAATATCATAATAGTTCAATAGATAAAGCATCAATTCCCGACCCCAACAGCCTCAATATCTTTCCAAATCCATTTCAATCTGATATTACCATTTCTTACATCTTGGATCAAAAATCGAAGATCAAAATGGACATTTTCGATCTGGAAGGCAGGCAAATCGCCTCGATCATTAACGAAGAGGAGGTGCCGGGTATGCATCAATTCGACATCAATTCCGAAAAATACCATCTCAACCCGGGCGTGTACCTGTTGAAATTCATTGTGAATGATGAAGTGGAGAGCAGGAGGCTGGTCAAGTTTTAAGATTTTGTGATTCGTGAATTGTGATTTGGCCGGAAACTGCCTGCTCTCTTTGATTGCAACAGCTTCTCCTTCTGTCATTTTAATGTTCACTATAGCGTACATTTTTGATTTTTTCTGTAACATTTTGGGTTTATCTGCTTGTAATGAGGGATTTAAGTGTCACGTTTGGGTGTACATTTTTGCAGTTTGGCATGCTCTTTTGAAATTTCGTTTCGATAACTGTATCAGGCGTAAGGAATAAGGCGTAAGGCGTAAGTGGCTGACGCATGATTCTCTCGCGTCAGCAAATTCCCCTCCTTCGTTTTTCAAGGAGGGGT